>NZ_JAVAJK010000004.1:0-380382 GCF_052112325.1 Pseudomonas sp. Yb2C2
CCTCCCCTCGCTACATTGCGCCCCACCCCGATCAGAGGGAACGGGCTCGCCGCACTGCGGCAGCCTCGACACAGCGCGCCAAGCCGCCTTGCAACCTGCCCCTCAAAGGGACTGGCACGGAGCTATGCGCGCATCAACCGCCGACCTTGCACTGGATCAACCTGAACATGAACACGTCCCTCACCCTGGTGTGTACCGCCCTGCTACTCGCCAACACTGCCTCTGCCTTTGCCGCCAGCTCCGTGGACCTGACGGTAAAAGGTGTGATCACGCCCAACGCCTGCACACCCACCTTCTCCGGCGGCGGTGTGGTCGACCATGGAAAGATCGCGTCCAAGGACCTGGTACAAAACAACCCAACCACCTTGCCCAAGGCCATGTTGAAACTGTCGATCAATTGCGAAGGCCCCACCGCCATCGCCATCCGCCCCGTCGATAACCGCGCCGGTACCGCCACCGGCAGCAGTGACTTTGGACTGGGCCTGATCAACACAAACAAGAAACTCGGCCGGTTTTACCTGACGCCCCTGAACATGGTCGCTGATGCGGTGCCTGTTCAACCCATCGCATCCGGCGATGGCGGCCGCACCTGGTATGCGGAGTGGGCTTGGGAACTGCAAACCTTGTGGGGCGCGGGCGCTTTGGACGATGCCACGACCCTGCTCCCGGTCAAGGATCTGGTCATGGACCTCGAAGTCACCACCCAAATCGCACGTGCGGATCAGTTCGACTTCAGCGAAGAGCAGCCCATCGACGGCTCCGGAACGCTTGAGGTGATGTACCTGTAATACCCAACCAGAACGCCAGGAGGGCACACATGCCGCACTTTCTCAACGCCATCCCCTTGATTGTCTGTTTAGTCGGCGCTTCATCCATCGCGATGGCCGACAGCAACACCGACCTCACGGTCAAAGGCACCATCACCCCGAGCGCCTGTGCGCCACTGATCTCCGGCGGCGGCACAATCGACTTCGGAAAAATGGCAGTCAAGGACCTCAACGCCGGGCAATACACTTCATTGCCCAACCAATCCATGCAATTGAGCGTGCGTTGTGAAGCACCGACGTTCTTCACCCTGACCACCGTCGACAACCGCGCCGGCTCCTCTGCCAACCACCAGTACTGGCATGGGCTGGGCCTGACCCAGGAAGGCGAAAAGCTCGGCGGCACGGTTTTCCATCTCTATGGTCCCGTGGCTGATGGTGTCGCGGTACGCACCATCACCTCACAAGACGGCGGCGTGACGTGGCTACCGACCAGCCTGCTGACTCACACCCTGCTGACCGCCGTCGCGGTGGGCAACCAACTGGTGCCGATCGCGGTGAAGGATTTCGACGCTGAAATCCGCCTGTTCACCCACATCGCCCCCGCCGATAGCCTGACGCTGACGGATGAAGTGCCCGTCGACGGGCACGCCACGGTCCAGGTCAGCTACTTGTAAGTGCCACACACAGACTCGTTCGAAAGGAACTCGCCCCTATGAAAGCCCTGTTAACCACCCTCACCACCAGCCTGCTGCTGCTCGGCTCCGCCAGCACCTACGCCGCGTCTACCGTCGACCTGACCGTCAAGGGCCTGATCGTGCCTAGCGCCTGCACGCCAAACATGAGCAGTGGCGGGATCATCGACCACGGCAAGATTTCCGCAAAAGACCTGCGTCCGGACAACCCTACACACATCGGGACCCATGTCATGACCCTGGTGGTGGTGTGCGACGCGCCCATTCAGTTTGCCCTGCACTCCATCGATAACCGCGCAGGCTCCTCCCTCGTGTCTTCCGATTACGGCCTGGGCCTGATCAACGGTACCCAGAAGCTGGGTTGGTTCCAACTCATGCTGCGTAACGCCGTCGCCGACGGCGCACAGATGCAACCGATTGCGTCCTCGGATGGCGGCAACACCTGGTACAGCGAAAAGTTCTGGGACGCCGGCTTGTACATGGCGCTGGCCACCCTGGACGACGCCACCCAACCGGCCTCCATCAAGGAACTGGTGACGGAGTTGGTAGTAGACACCTCCATCGCCCGCACCGATGGCCTGGACCTGAGCAACGAGGTGACGCTCGACGGCTCGGCCACCTTGGAAGTGAAGTACCTGTAAGCCTTGGGCGCCCATGCCTGGCGGGAACAGGCAGGCATGGGCATTTCTTCCGTTTCGGCCGTTTGCACGTCGGCCAGTGGCGCAAACCGATGACTACCTACCCTCGCCTCTTGGCGACAGTCCTTTTACTGACGAACGCCACGGCGGCCTTTGCCGCGTCGTTTGTCGACATCACGGTGACCGGTCGGCTGACGCCGGACGCTTGCCACGTGACGCTGTCTGACGAGGGCACGGTCGATCACGGCAAAATCCCGGCTCACACCCTCAGTCCCAGCGAGTTCACCCTACTGCCCAGCCGGGCATTGGCGCTGAATGTGCAGTGCGCCAGGCCCATGCTATTTGCCCTGGTTGGGATCGACAACCGAGCCGAGTCCGCCTTGGGCCCCGGGCTTTACAGCCTGGGCAGAAACATCCACGCGCCCGCCGAACGCCTGGGGTCGGTGGCGCTGTCTTATCGCAACCCGTTGGGCGATGCGCAACCCATGCAAGCGCTGGCTTCCAGCGACAACGGCGAAACCTGGGCACCGCACCCCAATGCCTCCCCCAGGACCTACGTCGGTTTTGCCCCCATCGGTGATCGCCAGCCCGACTTCATCGGCCAGTTGAGCGCCCAACTGCAAATCGACACCGCCATCAACCTGGCCCAGTACCTGACCCTGAACCAGGAAGTGCCGCTCGATGGCTCCATCGTGCTGGATTTGCGCTACCTCTGACTTCTTTATGCTGCCCCTATGGGAAACCCCGTCATGACGACGACATTGTTGAAAACCGCGGCCTGCCTGGCTGCCCTGACGTTGCTGCCGGCCACTTATGCACAGGCCGATGGCATGGTCCCAGACACCTCCGTGGTGATCATTTACGAAACCGATGGCGAAGCCGCCGTATCGGTGACCAACACCGACAGCCAACTCGCCTTGCTGCACGTCACCCTGGAAGATGTTCCCGAGGACACCGAGTCGTTACTGGTGGTCACGCCGCCACTGTCGCGGGTCGAACCGTCCAAATCGCAACTGGTGCGTTTCATCCTGCAAAGCCAGCAACCGTTGCTCACCCAGCGACTCAAGCGGGCAATCTTTGAAGGCATGCCCCAGGGCCGGCCGGCCACTGAAGCCGGGCATGCACGGGTAGGCGTGACGGTGCGCCAGAACTTGCCGGTGATCATTCATCCCAAAGGCCTGGCGCGCAATCGCACACCGTGGACTCTACTGAGCTGGTCGCAGCACGGCGCCACCTTGCAGGTGCGCAACGACAGCCCGTATGTAGTGCGCCTGGCCCAGGAACTGCGCCTGCTGCCCGGTGATGGCAAGGCGATGCTGCCGCGCACCTACGTGTTGCCGGGAGAAACCCTGAGCATGCCGGCCACCGGCGGCCCGGCCAGCACCGTACGGCTGCAACCGGCCACGGTGTATGGCTTTGCGGTAGCCGCCTACGAAGCCCCTCTGACCTGACGGCATACACCAGGCGCCCGGCGCCTGCATAACGAAGTGACGGCTCGAAGACCGTCACCAGGGCGCACAGACGCCCATCACTTGAGTGCCTTTCGTGAAAACAGTATTTAGCGACCGTGACGGCGAAGCCGTGCCCGACACACCTGCCCGCATCACTCGCCCGGCCATGCTGTTGGCGTGTGTGCTCTGGCCCGCAGCATCCTGGGCCGAAGCACGACCGGGGTTTGATGCCACGACCCTGCACCAGCGGGGCATTGATCCACAATTGGCCAGCCTGTTGCTCGACGCACCGCGCTTTGCCGCAGGCCGACATGCTGTCAGCCTGCGGGTCAACGGCCAGCGCCGGGGGCGGCTGGAGGTGGGGTTTGATCAGCAGGGGGCACTGTGTTTTGACCGCGCCCTGCTGGACGCCGCCAACCTGATCGTCCCCGCAGATGACGGCCCCTGCCATGACTTTCTGGAACGCTACCCACAAAGCCTGGTGGAGCCCGACCCGGCCAGCCTGACGGTGTCGCTGGTGGTGCCGACCGAGGCGTTGCGGCCTGCGCAACAAGACGTCTCGGGCTATGAAACCGGTGGGGTTGCCGGTTTGCTCAATTACGACCTCACCGGGTTCTACAACCGCTTCGGTGACGGTGACAGCCGTTTCGGCTCGGCCAATACCGAAGTCGGCTTCAACGCCGGCGACTGGATCGTGCGCAGCCGCCAGGTACAGACCTGGCAGGACGGTCTGTCGCGCAGCACGCACCTGGAGGCCTACGCCCAGCGCACGTTCGCCAGCCACCAGGCCGTGCTGCAACTCGGGCAGATCAACCTCTACAACCCAGTGCTGTCCGGCGCGCAGATCACCGGGGTGCAGGTCCTCACCGAACAGGCCCTTCAAGAGCAGGGCCAGGGCGCGACCATCGAGGGGATCGCCAACAGCCCGGCGCAGGTCGAGGTGCGGCAGAACGGCGCGTTGATTCACTCCACAGTGGTCCCCGCCGGGCCGTTTTCCCTGACGGACGTGCGCCGTTTGAACTCGCGCTCCGACGTCGAAGTCATCGTCCGCGAAAGCAGCGGTGGCGAGCGGCGTTTCACCGTCCCGGCGGCCATGCTCGGCCTTGGTTTGCCAGCACCGGGCTATTCGGTCGCAGCGGGGCGCGTGCGCAACATCGGCAATGCCCAGGGCGATGACCCTTGGGTGGTCAGCGCAGGCTGGACCGGCGCCGTGCACCCGCAACTGTCCCTGGGCAGCGGCGTGCTGGCGTCCAGCGAATACCGCGCGGGCGGGTTGAGCCTGGGCTGGCTGCCGTGGCTGGACAGTCAAATCCAGCTGTCCAGCCAACTCGCCGATACCCAGGCACGGGACAAGGTTCGCGGGCTGCAGACCGACCTGTCATGGGCCCAGCGCCTGAATGATGAGTGGTCGTTCAGCGTGGCCAATTCCTGGCGCACGGCGGGCTATCGGGAGCTGGAAGAAGCCACCTACGAACCCGAGACCACTCAGCAACGGCGCTCGCGTTATCGCGATCAACAAAGCGCGACGTTGGGATGGTCCCACCCGTGGTTGGGCGCGTTCAGTGCGGGGGCTTCACGCTCCAGCAGCTTTGATGGCGACAGCAGCAGCCGGGGCCTGGTCTCCTGGGGCACCAGCGTGCGCGGGGTGTCGCTGTCGGCCAGCGGCGAATGGCAGATGGGCGGCCGCCAGCAACAAGACAATGCGGTGTACCTGAACATCAGCGTGCCCTTGGGCGAGAGCCGCCGGGCCCGCGGCTGGGTGCGCAACTCCGGTGGCGAACACCGCACCGGGCTGGGTTTGAGTGAGCAGATCGACGATCAACTGAGCTACCGCGTCAGTGCCGAACACGACACCCGCGATCGACAGGTGGAAACCACGCTGGGCCTCTCCGCCCTGCCGCGCTATAGCCAACTGGACTTCAGCTACAGCCGCTCCGACGCCGAGCGTTCGAGCTACCAAGGCAGCGCCCGAGGCGGTGTGGTGATGCATGGCGGCGGCGTCACATTATCGCCCTACCCAGTGCGCGACACCTTCGCCGTGGCATCGGTGGGCGACATCAGCGGCATCAAACTGAGCACCCCCAGCGGGCCAGTGTGGACCGACTGGCAAGGCCAGGCCGTGGTGCCGCAGGTCAGCGCTTACGGCCGCAGCCCGGTGGAAGTCCAGACCCGCTCGCTGCCACGCAATGCGGATATCAACAACGGCCTGGCAATGATCGCCGCCGGGCGCGGGGCCGTGGATCGGGTCGAATTTGGCGTGACCCGCACACGTCGGGTATTGCTGCACGCGCGCACCGAACAGGGCACCCCCCTGCCGCGCGGGGCGTCCGTCAGTACCGCTGGCGGGGAGTTCGTGACCCTGGTCCAGGATGGCGGCCAGGTGTTCCTGCCCAATGTGCTGGAGCAACCGCAATTGTGGGTCAGCGCCCCTGGCATGGCGCGTTGCGCCCTGCGCTTCGAGTTGCCGGAAAAGAGCGACCCCCAGGTGTATTTCGAAACCGCGTCCGCACGCTGCGATAAATCATGAGGACCCTCACCATGAATACCGCTTCTACCCTGTCCCGCCTGGCCATGAGCGTGATGCTGCTGATAGTCGCCAGCAACGCCCTTGCCGAGGACGAGTGCCAACTGAACCTCAATGAATCGCTGCTGGATTTCGGCCTGATGAGCCGTATCGCACAACAGGACAGCACCCTTGAGCGCCCGTTGGGTGAGCGCCGCGTCAGCCTGAATGTGAGCTGCGCGCAGCCGACCGACATGAGCCTGTTTTATCAGGCGCTGGCGGCCACTTCGCAGCGGCTGCGGTTCACCGAGCATGGCAGCTACGCGATCCAGGCCAGCGACGCGGTGCTGGACGGCACCGCCGTGGAGCTGGGATTGATCCCCGCACTCGGCCAGCCGCCAGTGGCCCGTGGCGCGCTGCTGAACTGGCGCACAGGCCACGGCATCGCACCGGTCAACGGCGAGACGCTACTCAACGGCCAGCATTTTTCCGTGCAATT
Organism: Pseudomonas sp. Yb2C2; assembly: GCF_052112325.1. NCBI lineage: Bacteria > Pseudomonadati > Pseudomonadota > Gammaproteobacteria > Pseudomonadales > Pseudomonadaceae > Pseudomonas > Pseudomonas sp. Yb2C2. The sequence continues at coordinate 6,551 of NZ_JAVAJK010000004.1, forward strand.
GACCTTCAGCGCCTTCGCCGACATCGCCGCCACACGGGTCACGGACGCCACCACCTGGGAAGCCTCCGGGACGTTCCATGGCCGTCATAGCGCGCGCGAAGTGAATCTGCGCGCCCACTTCGCCCCCGCTGCGTGCAAACCTCAACTGTCCAACGGTGGCCTGGTGGATTACGGCACGTTGCTGGCGAAAGATCTGAGCCCCACCCACGAAAACCCACTGCCCACCCGCACCTTGCAGTTCTCTGTCAATTGCGACGCGCCCACCCCCTTTGCCCTGCTGATGCACGACAACCGCTCCGGCACGGCCACCGGCGGCACCGATGAAACCGCCTATGGCTTGGACCTGGACAACAGCGGGAACAAGATCGGCCGCTACTACCTGAACATCGACCCGGCAGACTTCACCGCCGACGCCTACCGCACGCTCTACCGCACCGACTCCACCAGCAGCGGCCAGGCCTGGAGCACCTCCAGTGCGCGGCAGATTCCCATCGCCGCCCACAGCCTCATGGGTTTTACCGACAGCGCCGGCAACACCCGCGGCCCCATTGCCCTGCAGAACCTGGCCGGCACCGTGCGTATCAAGGCGTACCTGGCCCCCACCCAGTCCATGGACCTGCGCACGGTGGTGCACATCAATGGTTCCGGCACCCTTGAAATCATCTACCTCTAATCACTGGAATCCGCTGAATGAACAAGTACTGCCTGGTTTTTTCTTCACTGCTATTGCTGCCCTCGACCGCGCCGGCACTGGCGGCGTCGACCGTGGAGCTGATCGTCAAGGGCAGGATCACGCCCGTCGCCTGCACGCCGCTGCTGTCCGCTGGCGGCTTGATCGACTACGGCAAGATTTCCCAGCAGGACCTGAACCTCGACAGAGGCACACGACTGCCGATCAAACATCTGCAAGTCAGCATTGGCTGCAACGCGCCGAGCCGCTTTGCCTTGCGCATGCGTGACAATCGCGATGGCACTGCCACGGTCAATAGCGAGATTTACTACGGGTTGGGGCTGGACCACAGTGGCAATCGCATCGGCCTCTATTCCATGAGCTTCGACCCGCGTAGCACCCAGGCAGACAGCGCCACCCCCCTGTACGGCACCGAGTCCACCACCGGTGGCCTGGCCTGGCGCACCGCCAACCTCAACCCTATCGATATCGGGGCCAACAGTTACCTGGGGTTCACCACCGCCGAAGGCAGCACCGCCGGGCCCTCGGCGATCCAGGAGCTGATCAGCACGGTCAAGGTCGAAGCCGTGATCAATGCCCGGCAGAACCTTGACCTGAGCCGCGATACCCCACTCGATGGCTCGGCGACGCTTGAAGTGGTGTATCTCTAAAGCTTCTCACTGCTGACCTGCACATACCGTGCACGCCCGGCGCCCAGGCCGGCGGTGATCGCGCCCACGCCCAGCAGCGCAAAAATCCAGCCGGTGGCGGCCCAGCCGCCGGTCCAATCGTGCAATAGCCCCACCGCCAAAGGGCCGAGGGAGGCCAAGGTGTAACCAATCCCCTGGGCCATGCTCGACAGGTTGGCCGCCACATGCGCATCACGCGAGCGCAGCACAATCAGGGTCAGTGCCAGACTGAACGTGCCGCCTTGCCCCAGGCCCAGCACAATTGACCAGCCCCACAGACCGTCCAGCGGCGCATACAGGCAACCGAACAGGCCGCCCAGGGTCAACAGCATCACCACGACGATGGCCACGCGTTGATCCTTGCCGCGTGTCGCCAGCCAGGGTGCGGCCAGGGAGCTCAACAGCTGCACAATGATGGAGCCCGACAGTGCCAACCCGGCTTCGGTGGCGCTCAGGCCACGGCCGATCAGGATCGATGGCAGCCAGCCAAACACGATGTACGACAGGGACGATTGCAGGCCCATGTACAAGGTGACCTGCCAGGCCAACGGATCACGCAGCAGGCCCTTCACTCGATAGGCGACCTGGTGGGTAGCGTGTTTGCGGCCGACCTGCGGTAACCAGAACAACGCCGCCGCCAACGCCGGCAGAATCCAGAAGCCCAGGCCAATGGTCCAGCGGTCACCGAAGTAATGACTCAGCGGCACCGTGGCACCGGCGGCCAACGCCGCGCCCAGGCACAGGGCCATGGTGTAGACCCCGGTCATGGCACCGGCCTGCCTGGCGAAATCACGCTTGATCAGGCCCGGCAGCAAGACGCCGATGATGCCGATGCTCGCACCGGCGATCAGGCTGCCGGCGAACAAGCCCACTTCGCCAAAAGCGCTGCGCAGGATGATGCCGGCGGCCAGGGTCAGCAAAATCCCCAACACCACCCGCTCGGCGCCAAACCGCCGGGCCAGGATCGGCGCCGTGGGTGCGAACAGGCCGAGGCACAACACCGGCAGGGTGGTGAGCAAACCGGCCTTGGCCGCCGACAACCCCAGGCTGCTGGAGACGTCGGCCAGCAATGGCGCCACGCTCGACAGCGCCGGACGCAGGTTCAAGGCCACCAGAATCAGGCCCAGCAGCAACAACCAGGGGCGACTCACCACCGGGTGGCTGCTTTGCACCACTTCGTCGTCGGCCTCGGCGTCGATCAACAGTTCGTCCAACTCGCTCGTACGTTTGGTTTCAGGGTTCATTGATCAACTGCCGGCAAAGGGATTTGGCGCGTTCCGGGTCCTGGTGTTCCACGGCTTCGAGCAGGGCGATATGCAGGTCGAACACCGCCTGGCGACGCGGCGAAATGTTCAGGGTCTGGCGCAACTGCGCGCCGACGATGGCGGAAAAGTACTGGTACAGCTCGCTCAATGCCGGGTTGTGCGCGGCGTCCACCAGGCGTTTGTGGAACAGCAGGTCGGCGCTGATATAGGCCTCGAGGTCACCGTGGTACAGCACCGCGCTGGCCTTGAGTGCCTCATGCAAAGCGGTGAGGTCGGCTTCGGTACGGCGCACCGCCGCGAGCCCGACGGCCTCCACTTCCAGTATCTGCCGCGTCTCCTGCGCCTGCTCCAAGGTGCAGTGGGATAACGCGCGCATGGCCCCCAGCGGGTCGGTCATGGAGCGCAGGTAACTGCCGTCGCCCTGGCGGATCTCGATCAACCCGGAAAACGCCAGCACGCGCATGGCCTCGCGCACGGTGTTGCGGCTGATGCCCAGTTCGGCGGCCAGCTCCGGCTCGGTGGGCAGGCGTTCGCCGATGGCCCACCGGCCTTCGCTGATACGCCAGCGCAATTGCTCAAGGGCCTGGTCCACCAGGGAGCGTTTGATCAAGGGGGCGATGTCTATCATGGGATGCAGGCTTTCGTCCAATCATAGGATGAATTTTCCTACAGCCTATTCAGAGTTGCCTACAAAGGCAACGCACTACGGTTCTTAGGCAGCAAAATGAGCAGTATTTTCGATTGGTAAAATTACCCTCAAAGGGTAATTATTCGGCTCAGGTGTCTTATGGAAAAGTACACACCTCATTACGATCTGGCGGTGATCAAGGCGGATGTCAGGCGGCTTGGGAGGAAAGCGTTCACCCAGTCAGCACAACGATGCGGCTGGGATCTGCGCTTTAGCCTTGAGGACATGCAGGACGTCATCTATGAGTTGCAAAACTGGATGTTGTACAAGTCGATGACCACTTATGGAGACCATCGAGTCTGGCAGGACGTGTACCACACTCATTCGAAAGGCATGGAGATTTACATCAAGGTCACTTACCGCACAGACGGTAGGCCTCCGGTGATCTCCTTCAAGGAGAAAAAACCATGAAAAAAACCGAGCTGTGCTACATCTGTGGCGCCCCTGATGCGTTGAGCTATTTCGAGGGCCGCAGCGAAACCATCAGCGTCAAAGGCATGGAACGTCGAGTCGACAATCTGGCAGGCTGGGAATGCAACGTATGCGGCGACGGCTTTTGGGACCCCGATACCGATAGTGCAGATCGCTATGGACAAGCGGGTGACGAGCTAGTCCTCGCCGCCCGAAAAATGATCGGCGCCGAGATGAAGCGCATCCGCCGAAAACTGCACCTTACGCAAAAGGAAGCAGTGGATCTGCTGTCCGGTGGCGGCCACAACGCATTCTCTCGCTACGAACGCGGCGAACTTCTTGCCCCCAAGCCCTTGGTGCTGCTGATGCGATTACTGGATCGCCACCCGCACCTGCTTGCGGACGCGAAAGTCCTGGCTGAAGGCGCGGATATGCGCGGCGCCTTCACCTACACCCTGAACAACGACATTGAAGCAATCAAAGCGTCCTAACCCTCAAAAATAAACCCGGCCAGGCCGGGTTTATTTTTTCAGGCATCGATCAATGCAGGATCTGGCTCAAGAACAGCTTGGTCCGGTCATTCTGCGGGTTGTCGAAGAAGTCATTCGGCGCCGCCTGTTCGACGATCTCGCCCTTGTCCATGAAGATCACGCGGTTGGCCACGGTGCGCGCGAAGCCCATTTCGTGGGTTACGCACAACATGGTCATGCCGTCTTCGGCCAGGCCGATCATGGTGTCGAGTACTTCCTTGACCATTTCCGGGTCGAGGGCCGAGGTCGGCTCGTCGAACAGCATGATTTTCGGCTTCATGCACAGGGCACGGGCAATCGCCACGCGCTGTTGCTGGCCGCCGGACAGTTGCCCCGGAAACTTGTGAGCCTGCTCCGGGATGCGCACACGCTCCAGGTAGTGCATGGCGATTTCCTCGGCCTTGCGCTTGGGCATCTTGCGCACCCACATCGGCGCCAGCGTGCAGTTCTGCAGGATGGTCAGGTGCGGGAACAGATTGAAGTGCTGGAACACCATGCCGACTTCACGGCGGATCGCTTCGATCTGCTTGAGGTCGTTGGTCAGCTCCACGCCATCGACCACGATGCGGCCCTGCTGGTGCTCTTCCAGGCGGTTGAGGCAACGGATGGTGGTGGACTTGCCCGAACCCGACGGGCCGCACAGCACGATACGCTCGCCCTGCTTGACGTTGAGATTGATGTCTTTCAACACATGGAACTGGCCATACCACTTGTTGACGCCCTGCATCTGGATAATGCCTTCAGGGCTCACAGGCTGTTTGATCGCTTCGCTCATAACATCAACTCCTAACGCTTGTGGCCTGTGTCGAGCTTGTGTTCCAAATGAATGGAATAGCGCGACATACCAAAACAGAAAATCCAGAACACCAGGGCGGCAAACACATAGCCTTCGGTGGCCATACCCAACCATTTAGGGTCGGCGGCGGCTTGCTTGACGCTGTTGAGCAGGTCGAACAGGCCGATGATGATCACCAGGCTGGTGTCCTTGAACAACGCGATAAACGTGTTGACGATGCCCGGGATCACCATCTTCAGGGCTTGCGGCAGGATCACCAGGCCCATGCTGCGCCAGTAACCCAGGCCCATCGCCGCGGCCGCTTCGTACTGACCTTTGGGAATCGCCTGCAAGCCACCGCGCACCACTTCGGCCACGTAGGCCGACTGGAACAGGATCACGCCGATCAACGCCCGCAGCAGCTTGTCGATGCCCATGCCTTCGGGCAGGAACAAGGGCAGCATCACCGAGGACATGAACAGCACGGTGATCAACGGCACGCCGCGCCAGAACTCGATGAAGGTCACGCAGACCACACGAATCGCCGGCATGTTCGAGCGCCGCCCCAAGGCCAGCACAATCCCCAGCGGCAAGGCACCGGCGATGCCGACAGTGGCGATGACCAGGGTCAGCATCAGGCCGCCCCATTGGCTGGTGGCCACGTTGGTGAGCCCGAAGATCCCGCCGTGGAGCAGGAAGTAGGCGATGATCGGGTACAGCACCAGGAAGCTCAGGCCATAGACCGCCTTGCGTGGGAAACGCGAGATGAACAACGGCGCCACGCCGACGATGGCCAGCCACACGGTCAGGTCCACACGCCAGCGCAGGTCGCCGGGGTAATAGCCGTACATGAACTGCCCGAAGCGCTGCTGGATAAACACCCAGCACGCGCCTTCCTTAGTGCAGTCAGCGCGGGTGGTGCCGACCCAGTTGGCATCGAGAATGGCCCACTGCAGGATCGGCGGCACCACCAGGTAGATCAGGTAGAACGCCAACAGCGTCAGCAGGGTATTGAGCCAACTGGAGAACAGGTTGGCGCGCATCCAGGCCATCGGTCCGAAGACTTTGCTCGGCGGCGGCATATCAGGTTTGAAAGTATGCGAACTCATGTGCGTTTCCTCACCGCTCGATCAGCGCAATGCGCTTGTTGTACCAGTTCATCAGCAGGGAAATGCTGATGCTGATCGCCAGGTACACGCTCATGGTGATGGCAATAACCTCGATGGCCTGGCCGGTCTGGTTGAGCACCGTGCCGGCAAACAGCGAAACCATTTCCGGGTAACCGATACCGGCGGCCAGCGACGAGTTCTTCGCCAGGTTCAGGTACTGGCTGGTCAGCGGCGGAATGATCACCCGCAGGGCTTGCGGGATGATGACCTTGCGCAGCGTCGGCCCAGGGCGCAGGCCCAGGGAGCGCGCAGCTTCGGTCTGGCCGTGGCTGACGGACTTGATGCCCGAACGCACGATCTCGGCGATAAACGCTGCCGTGTACACGGTAAGCGCCAGGGTCAGCGCCAGCAGTTCAGGGATCAGTACCCAACCGCCGACAAAGTTGAAACCTGAAAGCTTGGGCATTTCCCAGTGCAGCGGCGCGCCGAAGATCAAGGCACACAGCGCCGGGATCACGATAAACAGCGCCAGGCCCGCCCAGAACTTATGGAAGGGTACGCCGGTCGCTTCAAAACGCTTGTTGGCCCAACGCGCCATCAGCACGATGGCCACGATGGCAACCACGATACTGGCCACAAACGGCCAGAACCCGTCAGCGGCCAGCGCTGCCGGCATGTTCAGGCCACGGCTGCTGACAAAGAAGGTGTCACCGAAGTTATGGCTGTTGCGCGGTCCCGGCATGGTCAGGAACACCGCGAAGTACCAGAACAGGATCTGCAGCAGCGGCGGAATGTTGCGGAACACTTCCACATACACGGTCGCCAGCTTGTTGATCATCCAGTTCGGTGACAGGCGCGCCACACCGATGATGAAGCCCAGCAGGGTCGCCAGGATCACCCCGATAAAGGTCACCAGCAAAGTGTTGAGCAGCCCGATCACAAAGACGCGGGCATAACTGTCCGATTCGGTGTAGTCGATCAGATGCTGCGCGATGCCGAAGCCGGCACTGCGCTCAAGAAAGTCGAAACCCGAGGTAATGCCCCGGTGCTGAAGGTTGGTCTGGGTATTGTCGAAGAGGTACCAGCCCAGCGAGACCACCGCCACAATCGTGATGATCTGGAAGAGCCACGCACGCACTTTGGGATCGCTGAAGCTGAGCTTCCGATTTGGTGCGCCGATTTGATTTTGCATGAAGTGCCCCGGAAAGAATGGAACAGAACATCACCCGGCGGTTGGCCCACCGGGTGACAGAACCATCAGCGATCAGCGCACAGGGGGTGCGTATTGAATGCCGCCGGCGTTCCACAGCGCGTTCAGGCCACGGTCGATTTCCAGCGGGGTGCTCTTGCCCAGGTTGCGCTCGAACACTTCACCGTAGTTACCGACTTGCTTGACGATCTGTACGACCCAATCCTTCTTCACTTTCAGGTCTTTGCCGTATTCGCCGTCAGCACCGAGCAGACGCGCAACGTCCGGGTTCTTGGTGGACTTGGCTTCAGCTTCAACGTTTTTCGAAGTGATACCGGCTTCTTCAGCGTTGAGCATGGCGTAGCCCACCCAGCGCACGATGGCCAGCCACTCGTCATCGCCGTTACGCACGACCGGGCCCAGCGGTTCCTTGGAAATGGTTTCCGGCAGAACCACGTAGTCCTTCGGCGCGGCCAGCTTGCTGCGCTGGGCGAACAGTTGGGACTTGTCGGAGGTCAGTACGTCGCAACGACCGGATTCCAGCGACTTGGCGCTTTCATCGGAGGTGTCGAAGGTGATCGGGGTGTATTTGAGGTTGTTGCCACGGAAGTAGTCGGAAACGTTCAGCTCAGTGGTGGTACCGGCCTGGATGCAGATGGTTGCACCGTCCAGTTCCTTGGCACTTTTGACACCCAGCTTGTTGTTAACCAGGAAGCCGATGCCGTCGTAGTAAGTGATGAAGCCCGGGAATTTCAGGCCCATGCCCGCATCGCGGGAGCTGGTCATGGTGGTGTTGCGCGACAGGATGTCGACTTCGCCGGATTGAAGCGCGGTGAAACGCTCCTTGGCGTTCAACTGGCTGAATTTGACCTTGGTGGCGTCGCCGAAAACGGCAGCGGCCACGGCGCGGCAAACGTCAGCATCGATCCCGAGGATCTTGCCGCTGGCATCCGGTACCGAGAAGCCCGGCAAGCCGTCACTCACGCCACATTGCACAAAGCCTTTCTTCTGCACGGCGTCCAGAGTGGCGCCAGCCTGGGCGAAACCACTGACACCCAGTACAGCCGCCGCGCTAACGATGGCCAGGGTGGATTTCAATACCTTCATTCAAACCTCCAGTTGCTCTTGTTGTGTCGAAGCTCCAACCTCAGCGCACCCTTATGAGGCGATATCGACCCGTGTTGGCTTTTTTTAGGGTCAAGCGGCATGAGGCTTTCGCGGTAATTCCAGCGGCTATCCTGAAAGCGGCAGTCACTGATAGTGTTACCGTCCCAGGAAAGTTCTGACATCGACCTACACATAGCAAGGCGCGTACCAGAGTGGCGGCTGAGTCGTTTCAGCCCCTCGTCAATGGAAAAAGATTCAACCTTGCGACATTCTCTTAACAGATCAACCTGTCGCGCACCGTTACGACGCACCCAATCGGAGCGCGCGCACATATATGGAGCAGACATGACCGAACCCTTGATTCTTCAGCCCGCCAAGCCCGCAGACGCCTGCGTAATCTGGTTGCATGGCCTGGGTGCCGATCGCTACGACTTCCTGCCGGTGGCCGAGGCGCTGCAGGAAAGCTTGCTGTCCACCCGCTTTGTATTGCCCCAGGCACCGACCCGTCCGGTGACGATCAATGGTGGCTACGAGATGCCCAGCTGGTACGACATCAAGGCCATGAGCCCGGCCCGCTCGATCAGCCTGGAAGAGCTGGAAGTGTCGGCAAAAATGCTGACCGATCTGATCGAAGCACAGAAGAGAACCGGAATAGACGCTTCGCGGATTTTCCTCGCGGGCTTTTCCCAAGGTGGCGCCGTGGTATTCCACACCGCGTTCCTGAATTGGGAGGGGCCATTGGGCGGCGTCATCGCCCTCTCCACCTACGCGCCCACCTTCAGCGATGAGCTTGAATTGTCGGCCAGCCAACAACGCATTCCAACGCTATGCCTGCACGGCCAGTACGACGAGGTGGTACAGAACGCCATGGGCCGCAGCGCCTACGAGCATCTGAAAACCCGTGGTGTCACCGTGACATGGCAGGAATACCCAATGGGCCACGAAGTGTTACCCCAGGAGATACACGATATAGGGACTTGGTTGACCGCTCGCCTGGGCTGAACCCCACGTTTATGTAGCCGTATGACAGACGCACTACGCCGCGCCCGATTCTTGCATTACACTGGCCGGCGTACATTCCTTAACCAATTAATGAGATCACCGTGCTCAAAGCACTCAAGAAGATGTTCGGCAAAAGCGAGGCTGAGCCGCTCGCGCCTGTTCCCAGTGCTCCTGTCCCCACCTCCGGCAGCCGCAATGACGGTCAACAGCCAGGCCGGACTGCACCTGTCGCCCAGCCGAAGACGCCGACGGTGACACCGCCCGAACAGGCAAAACTCGAGACGCAAGCCGCACCCGCCCCCAAGCCTCGCCGGGAACGCGCGCCCAAACCGCCGGTGATCCCGTGGAAACTCGAAGACTTCGTCGTCGAGCCCCAGGAAGGCAAGACCCGCTTCCACGATTTCAAACTCGCCCCGGAACTGATGCACGCCATCCAGGACCTGGGTTTCCCGTACTGCACGCCGATCCAGGCGCAGGTCCTGGGCTTCACCCTCGCCGGCAAAGACGCCATCGGTCGTGCCCAGACCGGTACCGGCAAGACCGCCGCGTTCCTGATCTCGATCATCACCCAGCTGCTGCAAACGCCGCCGCCGAAAGAACGCTACATGGGTGAACCGCGTGCGCTGATCATCGCGCCTACCCGTGAACTGGTGGTGCAGATCGCCAAGGACGCCGCCGACCTGACCAAGTACACCGGTCTCAACGTCATGACGTTCGTCGGCGGCATGGACTTCGACAAGCAGCTCAAGCACCTCGAAGCCCGCCACTGCGACATCCTGGTGGCGACCCCCGGCCGCCTGCTGGACTTCAACCAGCGCGGCGACGTGCACCTGGACATGGTCGAAGTGATGGTGCTGGACGAAGCCGACCGCATGCTCGACATGGGTTTCATCCCACAAGTGCGTCAGATCATTCGCCAGACCCCGCCAAAGGCCGAGCGTCAGACCCTGCTGTTCTCCGCGACCTTTACCGAAGACGTGATGAACCTCGCCAAGCAGTGGACCACCGAGCCGTCGATCGTCGAGATCGAAGCGCTGAACGTCGCCAGCGAAAACGTCGAACAGCACATCTATGCCGTGGCCGGTGCCGACAAGTACAAGCTGCTCTACAACCTGGTCAACGACAACGGCTGGGAACGCGTGATGGTGTTCGCCAACCGCAAGGACGAAGTGCGTCGCATCGAAGAACGCCTGGTGCGCGATGGCGTGAATGCCGCGCAGCTGTCCGGCGATGTGCCGCAACACAAGCGCATCAAGACCCTGGAAGGCTTCCGCGAAGGCAAGATCCGCGTGCTGGTGGCCACCGACGTGGCCGGGCGCGGGATTCACATCGACGGCATCAGCCACGTGATCAACTTCACCCTGCCGGAAGTGCCGGACGACTACGTGCACCGCATCGGCCGTACCGGCCGGGCGGGGGCTGCGGGCGTGTCGATCAGCTTTGCCGGGGAGGATGACTCGTATCAGTTGCCGTCGATCGAGACGTTGCTGGGGCGCAAGATCAGTTGCGAGACACCGCCGACGCACTTGCTGCGGGCTGTAGAACGCAAACGCCCGTAAGCTGAAATGCGATAAAAAATGTGGGAGGGGGCTTGCTCCCGATGGCAGTGGCACATTCAACATCTCTGTTGACTGATCCACCGCCATCGGGAGCAAGCCCCCTCCCACATTTGGTTCTGTGTTCGGCTGGCTATTTCCAGCGATCCGCCGCAGCGTGGTCGCTGTCTCGCCCTTCCACCCAGCGCGCGCCTTCGCTGGTATTTTCCTTCTTCCAGAACGGCGCACGGGTTTTCAGGTAATCCATCACAAACGCACAGGCATCGAACGCGGCCTGGCGATGGGCACTGGCGGCGGCCACGAACACAATCGGCTCGCCGGGCTCCAGCGCACCGATACGATGCAGCACTTCGAGCTTGAGCAGCGGCCAGCGTTGCTCGGCTTCGACGGCGATCTTGGCCAAGGCTTTTTCAGTCATGCCCGGATAGTGTTCGAGGAACATGCCAGACACCTCGCGGCCATCGTTGAAGTCACGCACATAGCCGACAAAACTCACCACCGCGCCCACGCCCACATTCGCCGCGTGCATCGCGTTGACCTCGGCACCGGCGTCAAACGGTTCGACCTGTACACGAATGGCCATGTTCAGCCTCCGGTCACGGGCGGGAAGAACGCGACTTCATCACCGGCCTGCAACGGCTCGTCGAGAGCGCACAGCTCCTGGTTGCGAGCACACATCAAGCTGGTTTCGTTGAGCACTTCAAAGCCCGGATCAGCGGCCAGCGCTTGGCGCACGGCATCGACCGTGGCGAAGTCGCCTTCCATCTCAAGTGAATCCAGGCCTATTTTTTCGCTGTAACGCGCGAAAAACAGTACGTTGATGCTCATTGTCCATCCGCCTTGAAATGCCCGCTCTTACCGCCAAGCTTTTCCAGCAGGCGAATGTTTTCGATGGTCATGCCGCGATCCACGGCCTTGCACATGTCGTAGATCGTCAGCGCCGCGACGCTGGCCGCCGTCAACGCTTCCATCTCTACGCCGGTCTGCCCGGACAGCTTGCAGCGCGCGACGATGTGCACCGAGTCTGCGCCATCGGCACTCAGTTCGACCTTGACACCGGTCAACATCAGCGGGTGACACAGGGGGATCAAATCACTGGTTTTTTTCGCCGCCTGGATCCCGGCGATGCGGGCCACGGCAAACACGTCGCCCTTGGGATGGGCGCCGTCGACAATCATTTGCAGGGTCTCGGGCAGCATGCGCACCCGCGCTTCGGCCACCGCCTCCCGGAACGTCACGGACTTGTCGGTGACGTCGACCATATGGGCGCGACCTTGGGAATCGAGATGAGTCAGCACAGGGATACTCCTGATCAGGAGCGGCGATTGTAAACCCAACACACAATAAATGTGGGAGCAGCGGTGCGACGCACCGCCGCTCCAACGGTTACAGGTGCGACTCTGCGTATTCAGCCAGAATCGAGCGAGGAACCCCTTGCAGCGCGATATGCACGCCGTTCGGGAAGTCCTTGAAGCGTTCCGTCAGGTAGGTCAGCCCGGAGCTGGTCGCGGACAGGTAAGGGGTGTCGATCTGTGCCAGGTTGCCCAGGCACACCACTTTGGAACCGGCGCCGGCACGGGTGATGATGGTTTTCATCTGGTGCGGGGTCAGGTTCTGGCATTCATCGATCAAAATCAGGCTCTGCTGGAAGCTGCGACCTCGGATGTAGTTGAGGGATTTGAACTGCAACGGCACTTTGCTGAGGATGTAGTCGACGCTGCCATGGGTGTTTTCGTCATCCATGTGCAAGGCTTCGAGGTTGTCGGTGATCGCCCCCAGCCACGGCTCCATTTTTTCCGCCTCGGTACCGGGCAAAAAGCCGATTTCCTGGTCCAGGCCCTGCACGGAGCGAGTGGCGATGATGCGGCGATAGCGCTTGGTCACCATGGTCTGCTCGATGGCGGCAGCCAGGGCAAGGATGGTTTTACCGGAACCGGCAGCGCCCGTCAGGTTGACCAGGTGGATGTCCGGGTCGAGCAGCGCATACAGCGCCAGGCTCTGGTAGATGTCACGCGGTTTCAGGCCCCAGGCTTCCTGGTGCAACAGGGGTTCCTGATGCAGGTCGAGGATCAGCAGCTTGTCGACCTGGATCTCTTTGATCCAGCCCACGAAGCCCTGTTCGTCGACGATAAATTCATTGATATGCACGGCCGGCAGATTGTCGATCAGTTGTACCTGGTGCCAGGTACGGCCATGGTCCTGACGGGTTTCGACCTTGCTGACACGGTCCCAGAACGAGCCGGTCATCATGTGATAACCACGGGACAGCATCGACACGTCGTCGACCAGTTGGTCGGTACTGTAGTCCTCGGCAGCGATCCCACACGCTCGTGCCTTGAGGCGCATATTGATGTCTTTGGTCACCAGCACCACGCGCAGGTCCTTGTCGCGAGCGTGCAGGTCGATCAATTGGTTGATGATTTTGTTGTCGTTCAGGTTTTCGGGCAGCAGGCTGTTGGGCTCGCTGCGCTTGCTCATCAGGATCGACAGCAAGCCCTTGGGCCCGCTTTTGCCGCGCTGGATCGGCACGCCGACCTCAACGTCCTCGGGTGACGCTTCGCCCAGGGTCTTGTCGATCAGGCGGATGGCCTGGCGGCATTCGGCAGCCACGCTGTGGTGCCCGCTTTTGAGTTTGTCGAGCTCCTCAAGCACGATCATCGGGATGGCGACGTGGTGTTCTTCGAAGTTAAGCAGTGCGTTTGGATCGTGGATCAGTACATTGGTATCAAGCACATAAAGGATTGGCTGGTCGGAAGAAGGGTTACGTCCATGATCATCCATACTCGGTCACCTTTGTGGGAGCCAGTCGACGCAATACCACAACAGTGCTGCGCCTCGATTCGACCACCGACTGCACCTGAGTGACGTCAAGCGCAGTGCCCACATGAGGAGTCTTGGAAGACGCCACCTGTGTTGCAGGTTTCGGCGATCTGACTTCGTAATACCGCAAAACCCATGACAGGAAAAAGCACTTTGACGCTTTTTTGAAGTTTATTTTTCAGGATGACGAATAGCACTAGCCGAGTGCCCCATGCACCGTTAAAGTCGGAAGTCCGCCTGCATCGAAATGTCGCACAAAATCAGCGTAAAAATGCCTCGCACCCAACAGGGCCGGGCACTTCATCCTTTTAACGAAACGCCTCCCGGCAGTCCTGCCAACCCAGCCCACTCTGCGCCGTTGCCTGCAGCAACATCGGCAGTGCTACCCGCGCCTTGTCCTGGGTGTCGTGAAACACAATCACGCCTTTGCGCCACAACAGCATCAACGTCAGCACCCGTTGCGCCGACTCATCGGCCTTGAGCTTGCCCGGCTCGTCCTGGGAATCGATGTCCCATAACGCCACCTGCAAGCCCTGGGACTGGAAGAACCCCTGGCTGTCCGCGCGCCGCTGCCCGTAAGGCGGGCGGAACAGCGGCACGTAGTTTTCCGGCATCAGGTTCTGCACCAACTGCGCGCTGCGGGTGATGGAACTCTGCCAGTCCACCCAATGGCTGTGGGAACGGTACTGCCAGCCCTGGGTGCCGACGCACTGGCCCTGGTACAACGCCTCCACCTCAGCGGCGGAACTGCGCTCCACACGGGTTTGCAGGCTGCTGCCGAGGACAAAGAAGGTGGCGTTCATCTTCTGCTTGCGCAGGTAGTCGGCGAGCCAGTCGGTATTGCCGCTGACCGGTGCCGGACCGCCGTCGAAGGTCAGCAGGAACAGGCGGTCGTTGAACTCGTCGCCGTTGCGTTCATGGTCGCCAAAGCGCGCGACTTCGCTGCTGATCTGCGGAAACAGCGCGGCCTTGCGCAGCAGTTCGTCCAGATAACGCTCATGGAAGGCATGGCTGGGTGCAGCCCAGCCTATATAGAAAGAGTCTTCGCTGATCGCCAGCTTGCCGGCCTGCTCCCGCAGGTCGTCCATGCTCTCCACCAGGTAGCAGAACGAGGCGTCGACTTCGCAGCTCTGCTGGGCGAACGTGTAGTTCTCCAGCAGGCGCTGCCACAGCTCGCGGCGCAGGTCGTCGATGGCCGCCAGGTTGATGATCTTCAAGCCCAGGCGCTGCTTGAGTGCGGTTTCATCCTGGGATTCACTGGCCAGCAGGCTGTGGGCGAACATCAGGATTTCCGCACGCGAGGCCACATCGAACAGCGCGGGACTGCTGAGTTTTTCCGGCCAGGTGCCACGGTCCAGGCTGGCTACATCCACCGGCGCCGCCTGGGCATTCAGGCACAGCAGGCACGCCGACAACAAAAGCGCTATTCGCACACAGGGTCTCCCTCTCCAGAGTCACCGGCCATCATAGCGGATCGCGTCTATCGCCATCATAGGTGGAGTCAAATCGCCCCAGCCCCTAGAATCCCCGCACGATTTACAGGAGACGACTTCATGCTGATGGTGATTTCCCCCGCCAAGACCCTCGATTTCGAGACCCCAGCGGTGACCCAGCGCTTTACCCAGCCACAGTACCTGGACCATTCCCAGGCGCTGATCGAGCAACTGCGCGAACTGAGCCCGGCGCAGATCAGCGAATTGATGCACGTGTCCGACAAGATCGGCGGCCTCAATGCTGCCCGCTTCGGCAGCTGGAACCCGGCCTTCACCCCCGAGAATGCCAAGCAGGCCTTGCTGGCGTTCAAGGGCGACGTGTACACCGGCCTCAACGCCGACACCTTCAGCGATGCCGACTTCAGCTACGCCCAGGACCACCTGCGCATGCTCTCGGGCCTGTACGGCCTGCTGCGCCCCCTGGACCTGATGATGCCGTATCGCCTGGAGATGGGTACCAAACTCGCCAACGCCCGTGGCAAGGACCTGTACGCCTTCTGGGGCACGCGCATCAGTGAGTGGCTGAACGAAGCCCTGGCCGAACAAGGCGACGACGTACTGCTCAACCTGGCCTCCAACGAGTACTTCTCGGCGGTCAAGCGCACAGCCCTGAACGCGCGGATCATCAACACCGAGTTCAAGGACCTGAAGAACGGCCAGTACAAGATCATCAGCTTTTACGCGAAAAAGGCCCGGGGCATGATGAGCCGCTTCGTGATCGAAGAGCGCATCAACGATCCGACCAGGCTCAAGCAGTTCGATGTGCAGGGTTACCGCTTCAATGCGGAGCAGTCCAAGCCGGACAATCTGGTGTTCCTGCGCGATCGTGCACCGGAATAAGGCCGTACCCGCCTCTTTCAGACAATGAAATCCAAATGTGAGAGGGGGCTTGCCCCCGATTGCGGTGGTTCAGTCACGAATCTATCGAGTGATGCACTGCCATCGGGGTGTAGCCCCCTCCCACATTTTTATCCGCGCTTCACGCCAAGAATCGTCATTTATTTGACGTCAAAAAATATCCCGACACATCCCTAACATTTCTTTCACTCGACATTTGCGATTTTTTTTCGTAGTGGCACCACTTTTTTAAAACACTAGTGGCACAAAACTATCCCTTCGCGCCAACTACCCGTAACTACTGGCCCAAATAGCAAGTGCTATCAATATAGTACCAGTGCCATCTTTACCTATATTTCAAGAAATTTCGGGAAACAGGATGAGCGGCCAGGAACTTCGTCCTGAAGCGCCGCTCATACCACCGGTAACGAAATTCTCTGTTTCTGTAGGAGATGACTTACAAGGCGGACCAACGGAAGTAGCGAAGTTGTCATATTCAACTTTGACTCAGTGGTCACATTACCAACCGATTAGTTGAGAGCGGCGATAAGGATCCATTGCCACGAACTATAAGGCCAAGGCTGTGCTTACCCTAATGGGTCAGTGAGACAACCCAAGGCATTGATATGTAAAGGCTTATAGCCTCTATCAAGGCCCTGCGGCACTGGCGCCAGGCCCTTCTCCCAGGAAGGCTGGCTGCATTTCAGGGCAGGCCCCAATAACAAGGCCAAGTTGCGCACAACTTGAGTGCAATAGTTAGTCACTCGTTATTCAACATGCCTGTACGCGGCAAGTCGGCGTCTATTCGCCCAACTTTCGCGGCATTTGTGACGTTTGCAAACATGAACTCCGGCCATCTAATGGCATGATTTAAATACAGAGGTAATTGCGATGCGCATCAGCATATTTGGTTTGGGTTACGTTGGCGCAGTGTGTGCCGGTTGCCTGTCTGCCCGTGGCCACGAAGTGGTCGGCGTAGACATCTCCAAGGAAAAGATCGACCTGATCAACGCCGGCAAATCGCCGATCGTCGAGCCGGGTCTGGGCGAACTGTTGAGCCAGGGCATCGCAAACGGTCGACTGCGCGGCACCACCAACTTCGCCGAAGCCATCCGTGATACTGACCTGTCGATGATTTGCGTCGGTACGCCGAGCAAGAAGAACGGCGACCTGGAACTCAACTACATCGAATCGGTATGCCGCGAGATCGGTTTTGTCCTGCGTGACAAGACCACCCGCCACACCATCGTGGTACGCAGCACCGTGTTGCCGGGCACCGTCGCCAACGTGGTGATCCCAATCCTCGAAGACTGCTCCGGCAAGAAAGCCGGCGTCGACTTCGGTGTTGCGGTCAACCCGGAATTCCTGCGCGAATCCACCGCCATCGCCGACTACGACCTGCCACCGATGACCGTCATCGGCGAATTCGACAAAGCCTCCGGCGATGTCCTGCAGTCACTGTACGAAGAACTCGACGCACCGATCATCCGCAAGGACATCGCCGTAGCCGAGATGATCAAGTACACCTGCAACGTGTGGCACGCCACCAAGGTCACCTTCGCCAACGAGATCGGCAACATCGCCAAGGCGGTCGGCGTCGACGGTCGCGAAGTGATGGAAGTGGTCTGCCAGGACAAGACCCTCAACCTGTCCCAGTACTACATGCGCCCAGGCTTCGCGTTCGGCGGCTCCTGCCTGCCTAAAGACGTGCGCGCCCTGACCTACCGCGCCGGCTCCCTGGACGTGGAAGCGCCGCTGCTCAACTCGCTGATGCGCAGCAACGAATCCCAGGTGCAGAACGCCTTCGACATCGTCGCCGGCCACGACAAACGCAAAGTCGCCCTGCTGGGCCTGAGCTTCAAGGCCGGTACCGACGACCTGCGCGAAAGCCCACTGGTCGAGCTGGCGGAAATGCTGATCGGCAAGGGCTACGACCTGAGCATCTACGACAGCAACGTCGAGTACGCCCGTGTCCACGGTGCGAACAAGGACTACATCGAAGGCAAGATCCCCCACGTGTCGTCCCTGCTCAACTCGGACTTCGATGATGTGATCAACAACTCCGACGTGATCATCCTCGGCAACCGCGACGAGAAGTTCCGTGCCCTGGCGCAGAACGCACCGCACGGCAAGCAAGTGATCGACCTGGTGGGCTTCATGTCCAAGGCCACCAGTACGACAGGCCGTACCGAAGGCATTTGCTGGTAACAGCAACGGTAAGTTTCGAGCTGCAGGCGTACCAATCCCCAGCGCTTGCAGCTCGAAGCCTTCTTCACCTTCGGATGACGCTTATGTCCAAGTTAAAACACGTACTGCTCCAATCCGCCGGCTGGCTGTTCTTTCTGAGCCTGCTGATGGGTCTCGCCCTGCTGTTGCCGGCGAGTACGTTCGACTCCGAGTCGAAGAATTTTATTTTCCTGATTGGCGCCGTCGGTATCTGGCGCTACTCGATGGGTGCTACGCATTTCTTTCGCGGCATGCTGTTCCTGTATGTGGTCTACCCGCACCTGCGCCGTAAAGTGCGCAAGCTGGGCAAGGCTGCCGACCCGTCCCACGTGTTCCTGATGGTCACCAGCTTCCGTATCGATGCGCTGACCACCGCGCAGGTCTACAGCTCGGTGATTCGTGAGGCCATCGAATGCGGCTTCCCCACCACCGTGGTCTGCTCGCTGGTGGAAATGTCCGATGAGCTGCTGGTCAAGAGCCTCTGGGAACGCATGAACCCGCCGGACCACGTCAAGCTCGACTTCGTGCGGATCGCCGGTACCGGCAAGCGCGACGGCCTGGCCTTCGGTTTCCGCGCCATCTCCCGCCACCTGCCGGACGACCGCGCGGTGGTTGCCGTGATCGATGGCGACACCGTGCTCGCCGAAGGCGTGGTGCGCAAGACCGTGCCGTGGTTCCAGCTGTTCGGCAACGTCGGCGGCCTGACCACCAACGAATTCTGCGAAGTGCGCGGCGGCTACATCATGAGCGAGTGGCACAAACTGCGCTTCGCCCAGCGCCACATCAACATGTGCTCCATGGCCCTGTCCAAGCGCGTGCTGACCATGACCGGCCGCATGTCGGTGTTCCGCGCCAACGTCGTGACTGACCCGGGCTTTATCGCCGACGTGGAAAGCGACTCGCTGCAGCACTGGCGCCTGGGCCGCTTCAAGTTTCTCACCGGTGACGACAAGTCCAGCTGGTTCAGCCTGATGCGCCTGGGCTACGACACCTTCTACGTGCCGGACGCCGCGATCCACACCGTGGAACACCCGCCGGAAAAGAGCTTTATCAAAGCCAGCCGCAAGCTGATGTTCCGCTGGTACGGCAACAACCTGCGCCAGAACTCCCGAGCCCTGGGCCTGGGTGTGCGTCGGCTGGGCCTGTTCACCAGCATCGTGTTGTTCGACCAGCGCGTGTCGATGTGGACCTCCCTGCTCGGCCTGACCGTGGCAATCATCGCCACCTTCAAGTACGGCGGCGCGTTCATCCTCGCGTACCTGCTGTGGATCGGCATCACCCGCCTGATCCTGACCCTGCTGCTGTCGTGCTCCGGCCACAAGATCGGCCCGGCTTACCCGGCGATTCTCTATTACAACCAGATCATGGGCGCGTTGGTGAAGATCTACGTGTTCTTCCGCCTTGATCAACAGTCCTGGACCCGCCAGGACACCAAACTGACCCGCGATTTGGCCAGCTTTCAACGTTGGTTCAACACCTGGTCGTCTCGGACCATGACCTTCTCCGCCGGCAGCATCTTCGTTGCCGTGTTGCTGATGATGGTCTGACCCTGCCAAGCCTGAATTAACCAAGGAATTACACCGTCATGAACAGCCAAGTAAACGCCAACGTTGTCCACGAATCCGAAGCCCAGCGCCAACATGCCCGGGTCAAAATCCCGGCCAAGCTGCGCTTCTTCAACACCGACCGCACCCAGACCGAAGCACGGGTGATCGACCTCTCGGCCGGCGGCCTGGCGTTCACCGCCACCCAGCCGTTGACCGTGGGTGAAGTGCACAAGGGTCGCCTGCAATTCGTCATCGATAACCTCGGCCTGGCTATGGATGTGGAGCTGCAGATCCGCTCCTACGACCGCCAGAGCGGCCGCACCGGTTGCCAGTTCCAGAACCTCGACGCCCAGGATATTTCCACCCTGCGCCACCTGATCACCTCGCACCTGTCGGGCGACATCGTGACCATGGGTGATGTGCTGGCGACCCTGCAACGCGACAACTTCACCAAGGCGCGCAAGGTCAAGGACGGTGGCAGCAACATGAGCGCCTTCGGCCGCCTGCGCGCCGTGACGTTCAGCCTGGCGATCTTCCTCGTCGGCCTGGCAGCCTTCGGCTTCGTGTTCAAATCGGTGTACGGCATGTACTTCGTCAGCCACGCCCAGGCGGGCCTGGTCAGCGTGCCCGGCATGAACGTGACCATGCCCCGCGACGGCACCGTGCAAAGCCTGCTCAAAGGTGACGCGGTGGCGGCCAAAGGTGCACCACTGGCGACCTTCAGCACCAGCATGCTGGATGTGCTCAAGGGCCATCTGGACGAAGACCAACTGCAACCGGCCAAGGTCGAAGAACTGTTCGGCAAGCAAATGACCGGCACGCTCACCTCCCCATGCGATTGCGTGGTGGCGCAGCAACTGGTCGCCGACGGCCAGTACGCCAGCAAAGGCGATGTGATCTTCCAACTGGTGCCACGCGGCAGCCAGGCTAACGTCGAAGCTCGCTTTACCTATCGTCAGTTCGGTGACGTGCGCCCAGGCACCCCGGTGAGCTTCCAGGTGGCCGACGAAGAACAGACCCGCACCGGCACCATCGTCAGCAGCACCAGCCTGAACAGCGCCGACCTGTCCTCCGACATCCGTGTACAGATCAAACCTGACGCCCCGCTGGACAGCGCCTACGCCGGCCGCCCGGTGGAAGTGACCAGCGACCGTGGCCCATCCCTGAACTGGCTGATCGATAAAGCCATGGCTGCGGGTCTTTAATCATGAGCGCCCTTCGAACCCTGCCGGTGCCCCTGGCGCTGGCCATCGCCCTCGCCGGTTGCGCCGGCCTGCCCGACCAACGCCTGGCCAATGAAGCGCTCAAGCGTGGCGATACCGTCACCGCGCAGCAGAATTACCAGCAACTGGCAGAACTGGGTTACAGCGAGGCCCAGGTGGGCCTGGCCGATATCCAGGTAGGCACCCGCGATCCGGCGCAAATCAAACAGGCCGAGGCCACTTACCGTGCCGCGGCGGATATCTCGCCGCGCGCCCAGGCCCGCCTCGGTCGCCTGCTGGTGGCCAAGCCGGGCTCCACCGAAGCCGAACACCATGAAGCCGAAGGCCTGTTGAAAAAAGCCTTTGCCAATGGCGAAGGCAACACCCTGATCCCGCTGGCGATGCTGTACCTGCAATACCCCCACAGCTTCCCCAACGTGAATGCCCAGCAGCAGATCAGCAAGTGGCAGGCCGCCGGTTACCCGGAAGCCGGCCTGGCCCAGGTCCTGCTGTATCGCACCCAGGACACCTACGACCAGCATCTGGATGATGTGGAGCGCATCTGCAAGGCCGCGCTGAACACCACCGACATCTGCTATGTCGAGTTGGCCACGGTCTACCAGAAAAAAGCCCAGCCGGAAAAACAGGCCGAACTGCTCAAGCAGATGGAAGCCGGCTACAGCCGCGGCACCGTCACCGCACAACGCGTCGACAGCGTCGCCCGCGTATTGGGCGACGCCACGCTGGGCAAGACCGACGAGAAAACCGCCCAGGCCCTGCTGGAAAAAATCGCCCCCGGCTACCCGGCTTCCTGGGTCAGCCTGGCGCAACTGCTCTACGACTTCCCCGAACTGGGCGACGTCGACCAGATGATGAAATACCTGGACAACGGCCGCGCCGCCGACCAGCCGCGCGCCGAGCTGTTGCTGGGCAAGCTCTACTACGAAGGCAAGTGGGTGCCGGCGGACGCCAAGGCGGCTGAAGCGCACTTCCAGAAAGCCGTGGGCCGCGAAGTAGCTGCCGACTACTACCTCGGTCAGATCTACCGCCGTGGTTACCTGGGCCAGGTCTATTCGCAAAAAGCCCTGGACCACCTGCTGACCGCTGCGCGCAACGGCCAGAACAGCGCCGACTTCGCCATCGCCCAATTGTTTTCCCAAGGCAAGGGCACCAAGCCCGACCCATTGAATGCCTATGTCTTCAGCCAATTGGCCAAAGCCCAGGGCACGCCAGAGGCCAATGACCTGGCCACGCAGCTCGAAGCCCCGCTCACACCGGAACAACGCGCCCAAGGCCAACGCCTGGTGCAACAGGAACTGGCCGCCCGCGGCACCCTGGCCCAGAGCACGCTGCAACTGCACGCCCTGGAAGAAGAAGACGGCGAGGAATCCCTATGAAGCTCAATCCATTCGTGCAGGCCGGCATCGGCCTGACCTTCGCCCTGCTGTGGTCGTGCCCGACCCTGGCCGCGCTGACCGAAGCCAAGAACTTCGGCCTGGAAGTCAAAGCCACCGCGCAGTCCGAAGATGACCGCGACCTCGGCACCCAGAAAGGCGGCGACGTCAACGGCATCGGCCTCGACCTGCGCCCGTGGATCTACGGCGAAAGCGGCAACTGGAGCGCCTACGCCATGGGCCAGGCGGTGGCTTCGAGCGACATCATCGAGACCGACACCCTGCAACAGTCGGCGGATGACGAAAACCAGCAAACCACCAACAACGACCGCAAGACCAAGAAAAACTACCTGGCCATGCGCGAGTTCTGGGTCGGCTACAGCGGCTTCACGCCCTACCCCGGCGAGATCCTCAAGCTCGGTCGCCAACGCCTGCGCAATGACGACGGCCAATGGCGCGACACCAACATCGAAGCGCTGAACTGGACCTTCGACACCACCCTGCTCAAGGCCAACGTCGGCGCCGCCGAACGTTTCAGCGAATACCGTACCGACCTCAAGGAACTGTCGCCCAAGGATAAGGACCGTCAGCACCTCTACGCCGACGCGTCCTACCAGTGGACGCCGGGCCAGTGGATCGGCCTGCGTGGCCACCACACCCATGACAACGGCAAGCTCGACTACCCGGAACCGGGCGTCGCCACCGACTCCCTGGACAAGCGCGAGAACGGCGACCTGACCTGGCTCGGCATCGAAGCCAACAGCGACGCCTACAACTGGCGCAACACCAACACCGTCAACTACTGGGCCAGCATCACCGGCATGAAAGGCGACCGCGACTCGGTCAATGCCTTGAACGCCGACGGCACCCGCCCGACAGAGGCCAAGCGCAGCGATGACGTGAGTGGCTGGGCGACCGACCTGGGTATCCGCCTGCGCCTCGACCCGCAGTGGCAAGTGGGCGCGGCCTACTCCCGCGCCAGTGCCGAGTACGAGCAGAACGGCCTGCAAAGCAACCGTTCGAACTGGACCGGTACTCAGTCCCGCGTGCACCGTTTCGGCGAAGCGTTTCGCGGCGAGATGAACAACATGCAGTCCATGAGCCTGTTCGGCTCCTGGCAGCTGCGTGAGGACTACGACGCCAGCCTGGTGTACCACAAGTTCTGGCGCGTCGACGGCAACAAGCCGGTGGGCAGCAATGGCATCGACGCCGTGCAGAACAACACCGATGACGTGACCGGCGCGATCCTGTCCAGCACTTCCCTGCCCCTTGAAGACGGCAAGAAAGACCTGGGCCAGGAGATGGACCTTGTAGTCACCAAGTACTTCAAGACGGGCCTGCTGCCGGCCGCGCTCAGCCAGTCGGTTGACGAGCCATCAGCCCTGGTGCGGTTCCGTGCCGGTGTGTTCAAGCCAGGTGATGCCTATGGCAGCCAGGTCGACTCGTACATGCATCGCGCGTTTGTCGACGTGATCTGGAAATTCTGATGGGAGCCTGCGCAATGAATGCTCAAAGCCTACTCGTCGCGGCAATGCTGATGGCCAGCGCCACAGCGTTTGCCGATACGGCGGCCAAGGCGCCGACCATCGCCAAGGAACTGCAACAGGCCAAGACCTACACCATTTCCAGCCCGCCGACCGCGCCGCTGGAAATGGCCAAGCCGGCCCTGCCTGACCTGTCGGGTTATACCGCCGCAGCGATGGAAAAGAAGATCGTACGCACCAGGCCCGGCAAGATCAGCATCCGTCGCATGATGCAGGAAGACGCCCTCAAGGACTTTATCGGCGGCGACAACAAGATGGCCGAATGGGTGGTGCGCCAGCACGGTATTCCCCAGGCGATCTTTGTCGACGACGGTTACATGAACCTCAAGGACCTGCTCGGCAAAGTGCCCAAGCAGTACTTCAGCGAAACCTCGCCGGGCGTGTTCCTGGCCAAGTTGCCGATCGTGGTCGGGCGCAAGGGCATCCTGGACATCGATAAAAACACCCAGGAACTGCGCCTGTCCCAGCAAGCCGGTTCGTTCCTGATCAACGACGGCCAGCTGTTTGTGCGTGACACCAAGATCACCGGTTGGGACGAAAAAGCCAATGGCCCGGCGCTGTTCAAGTCGCCCAAGGAGTTCCGCCCGTTCCTGCTGGCCTGGGGCGGCACCGAGACTTACGTCTCCAAGACCAAGATGGCCAGCTTCGGCTATGCCAACAGTAAGTCGTACGGGGTGAGTATTTCCCAGTACACGCCGAACATGGCCAAGGTGCTCAAGCGCCCTGAGCCGACCGGCTGGATCATCGATTCCGAGTTCTCGGACATGTGGTACGGCTTCTACTGCTACGAGACCACGGGCTTCGTGATCAAGGGCAATACCTACAAAGACAACATCGTCTACGGCATTGACCCCCATGACCGTTCCCACGGCCTGATCATCGCGGACAACACCGTCTACGGCACCAAGAAGAAGCACGGCATCATCATTTCCCGTGAGGTGAACGACAGCTTCATCTTCAACAACCGCAGCTACGACAACAAGCTTTCGGGCCTGGTGATCGACCGTAACAGCGTGAACAACCTGATCGCCGACAACGAGATCTACCGCAACCACACCGACGGCATCACCCTCTATGAGAGCGGCGACAACCTGCTGTGGGGCAACAAAGTGATCAGCAACCGTCGCCACGGCATCCGCGTGCGTAACAGCGTGAACATCAAGCTGTACGAAAACACCTCGATGGCCAACGGCCTGACCGGCGTGTACGGCCACATCAAGGATTTGACCGACACCGACCGCGACATCGCCCTCGACCCGTTCGACGCCAAGGTCTCGCTGATCGTGGTCGGCGGTGAACTGGCGGGTAACGGCAGCGGGCCGCTGTCCATCGACTCGCCACTGAGTATCGAGCTGTACCGCGTATCGATGCTGGCGCCGACCAAATCCAGCGGCATCAGTTTCTCCGGCGTGCTGGGCGATCGTCAGGAAGAAATTCTCGACCTGCTGGTGCGCCAGCAGAAAGCCGTGCTGATCGACCCTGTCGAACGCCAGACCGAAATGCAGGACTGAGGATGACCCTTATGCACCCACACATGATCAAACTGCTGAGCCTCTCGGGTCTGACCCTCGGCCTGCTCGCAGCCAGCCAGGGCGTGCGCGCCGACGAAATCAAGGCCCCGACCTTCACCGCCGAACCCTGCTGCAGCCTGTGCCCGGCCGCCCATGACGCGAAAAACTACACCACGCGCTACCAGCAGAACTTCACCACCCTGGTGCAAGCCCAGGGCGACTGGCTGTTCCGTACCCAGGAAGACCTGCGCACCGAATTCGACACCAGCCCGGCCGGCTACAAGCGCATGCAACAACTGCACGACGCGTTCAAGGCCAAGGGCGTGGAACTGGTGGTGGTCTACCAGCCGACCCGTGGCCTGGTGAACCGCAACAAGCTCAACCCCGCGGAAAAAGCCTCGTTCGATTTCGACAAGGCCCTGGGCAACTACAAGACCATGCTCGGCCGTTTCGCCAAGATGGGCTACGTGGTGCCGGACCTGTCACCGTTGACCAATGAGCAACTGCCGGACGAACTGCCGGCCCACGACTTCTACTTCCGCGGTGACCAGCACTGGACCCCGTACGGCGCCCAGCGCACGGCGAAAATCGTCGGCGCCAAGGTGCGTGCAATGCCTGAGTTTGCCGATATTCCCAAGCGCGAATTCGAGACCAAGCGCTCCGGGCGCATGGGCAAGACCGGCACCCTGCACAACATGGCCGGGCAATTGTGCGGCACCAGCTACGCGATCCAGTACATGGACCAGTTCACCACCGAGCCGAAAGGCGAAGCCGGCGACGGCGACCTGTTCGGCGATTCGGGCAACCCGCAGATCACCCTGGTGGGCACCAGCCACAGTGGCAAGAACTACAACTTTGCCGGGTTCCTGGAAGAAGAAATCGGCGCCGACATCCTCAACGTCGCCTTCCCCGGCGGTGGCCTGGAAGGCTCGATGATCCAGTACCTGGGCAGCGACGAATTCCAGAAGAGCCCGCCGAAAATCCTGATCTGGGAATTCTCGCCGCTCTATCGCCTGGACCAGGAGACCATCTACCGCCAGATGATGGCGCTGCTCGACAACGGCTGCGAAGGCAAGACCGCGCAGATGAGTGCGAGCACAACATTGAAACCCGGCAAGAACGAATTGATGGTTAACAGTTCGAATAAAGACCTGCGCAACGCCAACCATCAGGTTGATATCCGCTTCGCCGACCCGTCGGTGAAAACCTTGCAAGCCACCCTCTGGTACATGAACGGGCGCCACGAGGACATCAAGATCGAGAAACCCGAAACATCCGATACAGACGGGCGTTTCGCCTTTGAACTGCGCACCGATGAAGACTGGGCCTCGCAGAACTTGCTGGCCGTGGAAGTGCAGGGTCCCGAAGCGGGCGCTGCTGCGCAGAAGGTCGAAGCGAAAATTTGCACACGCAACGTATTCCCAGCGGGTGGTCAACAGACCGCCTCGACGCCGTGAAATAAGCGTGCAATGAGGTTACTTATGCAGAAGTTATGGATTCCATCGTTGCTGGGCCTGGCGATCTTCGCCGGTGCAGCCAACGCCGCCGCCCCGCTGCGTCCGCCCCAGGGCTACTTCGCACCGATTGAAGCGTTCAAGACCGGCGACTTCAAGGAAAACTGCGACACCATGCCGACGCCCTACACCGGGCCTCTGCAATTTCGCAGCAAGTACGAAGGCTCCGACAAGGCCCGTTCCACGCTGAATGTTCAGTCGGAAAAAGCCTTTCGCGACAGCACCGCCGACATCACCAAGCTGGAAAAAGACACCAGCAAGCGCGTGATGCAATTCATGCGCGACGGTCGCCCGGAGCAGCTCGAATGCACCCTGAACTGGCTGGTGTCGTGGGCCAAGGCCGATGCGTTGATGTCCAAGGACTTCAACCACACCGGCAAGTCCATGCGCAAATGGGCCTTGGGCAGCATGGCGTCGGCCTATGTACGCCTGAAGTTCTCCGACTCGCACCCGTTGGCCAACCACCCGCAGGAATCGCAACTGATCGAAGCCTGGTTCAACAAACTGGCCGATCAGGTGGTGAGCGACTGGGACAACCTGCCGCTGGAAAAAACCAACAACCACTCCTACTGGGCCGCCTGGTCGGTGATGGCAACCTCCATCGCCACTAACCGTCGCGACCTGTTTGACTGGGCCGTGAAGGAATACAAGGTCGGCGTGAACCAGGTCGACGACCAAGGCTTCTTGCCCAACGAATTGAAGCGTCAGCAACGCGCCTTGTCGTACCACAACTACGCCCTGCCGCCGCTGGCGATGATCGCCAGTTTTGCCCTGGTCAACGGTGTTGACCTGCGCCAGGAAAACAACAGCGCACTCAAGCGCCTGGGCGACAAAGTGCTGGCCGGGGTCAAGGACCCGGAGATCTTCGAACAGAAGAACGGCAAGGAGCAGGACATGAAGGACCTGAAGCAGGACATGAAATTCGCCTGGCTCGAACCCTTCTGCACCCTCTACACCTGCGCACCGGATGTGGTGGAGCGCAAGCACGGGATGCAGCCGTTCAAGACGTTCCGCCTGGGGGGTGACCTGACCAAGGTGTACGACCCCGCGCATGAAAAAGGCAACAAAGGTAGCTAAGGCTGAATGGATTACCTGTAGTGAGCGGGCTTGCCCCGCGCTGGGCTGCGAAGCAGTCCTAATCGATCCGCCGCCGTGTGCCAGGCATACCGCGGTGTAGGGTTTTGGGGCGGCTTCGCCACCCAGCGCGGGGCAAGCCCGCTCACTACAAAAGCTGCATCGCCGCCCATGAAGTTGTGGGGGGTTTGGGGGGGCTCTGGCCCTTGACTGTTGGTTAAACATGGAGAGATCGGGATGGTTTTCTCGTCCAATGTGTTCCTGTTTCTGTTCTTGCCGATCTTTCTCGGCTTGTACTACTTGAGCGGGCAACGCTATCGCAACCTGCTGCTGCTGTTGGCCAGCTACGTGTTCTACGCCTGGTGGCGAGTGGACTTCCTGGCGCTGTTCGCCGCCGTCACGCTGTGGAACTACTGGATCGGCCTCAAGGTCGGTGCCGCCGGCGTGCGCACCAAGCCGGCCCAACGCTGGCTGCTGCTGGGCGTGGCGGTCGACCTGTGCATCCTCGGCTACTTCAAGTACGCCAACTTCGGCGTCGACAGCATCAACGTGATGATGAAGTCGGCCGGCCTGGAGCCGTTTATCCTCACCCACGTGCTGCTGCCGATCGGGATCTCGTTCTACATCTTCGAGTCCATCAGCTACATCATCGACGTGTACCGTGGCGATACCCCGGCGACCCGCAATCTCATCGACTTCGCGGCGTTCGTGGCGATCTTCCCGCACCTGATCGCCGGCCCGGTCCTGCGTTTCCGCGACCTGGCCGACCAGTTCAACAATCGCACCCACACCCTCGACAAATTCTCCGAGGGCTGCACGCGGTTCATGCAGGGCTTCATCAAGAAGGTCTTCATCGCCGACACCCTGGCGGTGGTGGCCGACCACTGCTTCGCCCTGCAAAACCCCACCACCGGCGATGCCTGGCTAGGGGCGCTGGCCTACACCGCGCAGTTGTACTTCGACTTCTCCGGCTACAGCGACATGGCCATCGGCCTGGGCTTGATGATGGGTTTCCGCTTCATGGAAAACTTCAAGCAGCCGTACATCAGCCAGTCGATCACCGAGTTCTGGCGGCGCTGGCACATCAGCCTGTCCACCTGGCTGCGTGACTACCTGTACATCACCTTGGGCGGCAACCGTAAAGGCACGCTGACCACCTACCGCAACCTGTTCCTGACCATGCTGCTCGGTGGCCTGTGGCACGGTGCGAACATCACCTACATCGTGTGGGGTGCCTGGCACGGCATGTGGCTGGCGATTGAAAAAGCCATCGGCCTCAACACCGCACCGCGCAGTTTCAATGTCCTGCGCTGGGCCTTCACCTTCCTGCTGGTGGTGATGGGCTGGGTGATCTTCCGCGCCGAGAACCTCCACGTCGCCGGCCGTATGTACGGTGCGATGTTCAGCTTCGGCGAGTGGTCGCTGTCGGAACTCAACCGCGCCAACCTCACCGGCCTGCAAGTCGCGACCCTGGTGGTGGCGTACGCAACATTGGCGTTCTTCGGCCTGCGCGACTTCTACACCAACCGCCCTGCCGAGAAAACCAAGCCGGCCGACCCGAGCCTGATCAAGGCCGTGCCGGGCGACAACCCGGGCAGCATCCACGAGCCAGGTTTCACCGTTGGCCGTGACGCTGCCGTGCAACCGGCCTACTGGACTGCTGACTGGCCACGCTACGCCATGCGCGCTGCAGTGCTGCTGCTGTTCGTGGCGTCGATTCTCAAACTGTCGGCGCAGAGTTTCTCGCCGTTCCTTTACTTCCAATTCTGAGGGAGCCGACCATGACCCGTTCATTACGCGTCCTCTATATCGGCCTGTTCCTGGTGCTGCTGCTGGCCCTGGGCGCCTGGTCGCTGCGCAGCTTCCTGGACTTTCGCACCAACGCCGACGCGACCGTGCTCAACGGTCGCTGGACCAAGGCCGTCGAGACCCATTACGACGAGGAGTTCCCGATCAAGCGATTGGGCACCAACCTCTGGGCCGCGCTGGACTACAAGCTGTTCAATGAAGGCCGCCCTGGGGTGGTGCTGGGCCGCGATCACTGGTTGTACAGCGACGAGGAGTTCAACCCCGCCGTCAACGAAGACCAGAACCTTCAAGACAACTACGCGCTGGTCGAAGGCGTGCGCCAGAAGCTCAAGGCCCAGGGCATCCAACTGGTGATGGCGATCGTGCCGGCCAAGGTGCGCCTGTACCCGGAACACCTGGGTGAAGTGAAACCGGCGAGCATCCACGCCAACCTGTACCAGGACTTCCACGCCCGTGTGGCCGCCGACAAGATCATCGCCCCGGACCTGCTCGGCCCGCTGCAACAGGCCAAGCTGGGCGGCAAGCAGGTGTTCCTGCGCACCGACACCCACTGGACCCCGGACGGCGCCGAAATCGCTGCCAAGCAATTGGCTAAAACCATCGCCGACAAGACCCCGCTCCACGGCGAGCCGCAGCGTTTTGTCACCGAGGCCGAGAAGACCGAGCCGCATAAAGGCGACCTGCGTCTGTTCCTGCCCCTGGACCCGCTGTTCGAAAACCTGATGCCACCGAAAGAGCCGCTGGAAAAACGCGTCACGCACCTGGCCGAAACCAAAGGCGACGACGCGCTGTTCAGCGACAGCGAAACCCCGGTGGCGCTGGTGGGCACCAGCTACAGCGCCAACCCCAACTGGAACTTCGTCGGCGCCCTCAAGCAAGCCCTGGGCAGCGACGTGGTCAGCTACGCCGAAGACGGCCACGGCCCGATCCTGCCGATGCTCAGCTACCTGAAAAGTGACGACTTCAAGAACAGCCCGCCACAGGTGCTGATCTGGGAGTTTCCTGAACGTTATCTGCCCGTGAACAACGAAATCGGTGATGCCGACCCATCGTGGGTTGCGCAACTTAAACAAGCCGGTTCGCGCCAACAAAACATGGCACTGAACACCCCAGCTAAAAACCCAAAATCCGAGACGCCCGACCGGGCGCAAAACTGAAAGAGAGGTAACTCACATGACTTTCACTACTACTCCGCGTCGTCTCGCTAAGACTCTGGCCCTGGCTGCCGGTATGAGCTTGGTATCCCTGTCCGCCTTCGCCGGTGACGCTGCCTTGTACGGCCCAGTCGCACCGAAAGGCTCAAGCTTCGTGCGGATCTACAACGCCTCCAACCAGGAAGTCAGCGCCACTGTCGGCAGCACCAACCTCAGCGACGTGGCCCCGCTGGCCAGCAGCGACTTCAGCTTCATGCCCGGCGGCGACTACAGCGCCAAGGTCGGCAGCCAGACCGTGCCGGTCAAGCTCGCCCCGGACCACTACTACACCCTGGTCAACAACAACAGCGGCCAGCCACAGCTGATCGAAGAACCGCCGTTCAAGAACAAGCAGAAATCCCTGGTGCGCGTGCAGAACCTCAGCGACAAGGCCCTGACCCTGAAGACCGCCGACGGCAAGACCGACGTGGTCAAGTCGGTGGCTGCCAAAGGCCGTGGCGAACGTGAAATCAACCCGGTGAAGGTGAGCCTGGCGTTGTATGACGGCGACAAGAAAGTCGGCGACGTCAAGCCAGTGGCCCTGGAGCGCGGTGAAGCAGCGGTGCTGTACGTGACCGGTTCGGGTTCGAGCATTTCGCCAGTCTGGGTAAAACGCCCGGTGTCGACCCGCTGAATGAATTTTCCGGGTCGGCTTCGGCCGGCCCGGACACGAGACAAAAACAAGAGTGAAACGACAAACCTTCGTAGCTCTGACCCAAATTGATTCAAGGAGAAACACATGATCCCAGTAATCCTTTCCGGTGGTAGCGGCTCACGTCTTTGGCCGCTTTCCCGTAAACAGTTCCCAAAACAATTCCTGGCCCTGACCGGCGAGCACACGCTGTTCCAGCAAACCCTGGAACGCCTGGTGTTCGAAGGCATGGACTCCCCGATCGTGGTCTGCAACAAGGACCATCGCTTCATCGTCAACGAGCAACTGGCCAACCGTAAACTGGAGTGCCAACGCATCCTGATGGAACCCTTCGGCCGCAACACCGCGCCGGCCGTGGCCCTCACCGCGATGATGCTGGTCAACGAAGGCCGTGATGAACTGATGCTGGTCCTGCCGGCCGACCACGTGATCGACGACCAAAAAGCCCTGCAACGCGCCCTGGCCCTGGCCACCGTGGCCGCCGAGCGTGGCGAGATGGTGCTGTTCGGCGTGCCGGCGACTCGTCCGGAAACCGGCTACGGCTACATCAAGTCCACCAACGATTCGCTGCTGCCCGAAGGCGTGAGCCGCGTACAGCAATTCGTGGAAAAACCCGATGAAAAACGCGCCGTCGAGTTCGTCAAAAGCGGTGGTTACTTCTGGAACAGCGGCATGTTCCTGTTCCGCGCCAGCCGCTTCCTGGAAGAGCTGAAAAAGCACGATCCGGACATCTACGACACCTGCGTGCTGACCCTGGAGCGCAGCCAGCAAGACGCCGACACCGTGACCTTCGACGAAGCCACCTTCGCCTGCTGCCCGGACAACTCCATCGACTACGCCGTGATGGAAAAAACCCAGCGCGCCTGCGTGGTGCCGTTGAGCGCCGGCTGGAGCGACGTGGGTTGCTGGGCTTCGCTGTGGGCGGTCAACGATAAAGACGCCAACGGCAACGTCACCAAGGGCGACGTGGTGATTCAGGACAGCAAGAACTGCATGATCCACGGCAACGGCAAGCTGGTATCGGTGATCGGCCTGGAAAACATCGTCGTGGTGGAAACCAAGGACGCGATGATGATTGCCCACAAGGACAAGGTCCAGGGTGTCAAGCAGATGGTCAACACCCTCAACGAACGGGGCCGCAGCGAAACCCAGAACCACTGCGAAGTCTATCGTCCGTGGGGCTCCTACGACTCGGTGGACATGGGCGGCCGCTTCCAGGTCAAGCACATCTCGGTCAAGCCGGGCGCGTGCCTGTCGCTGCAGATGCACCACCACCGCGCCGAACACTGGATCGTGGTCAGCGGCACCGCCGAAGTCACCTGTGACGAGAACGTGTTCCTGCTCTGCGAGAACCAGTCCACCTACATCCCGATCGCCTCGGTGCACCGCCTGCGCAACCCGGGCAAGATCCCGTTGGAGATCATCGAAGTGCAATCGGGCAGCTACCTGGGCGAAGACGATATCGAGCGGTTTGAAGATATCTACGGGCGCTCGACGCCGGTTGAACGCGGCGTTTCGGTGAAAACTATCGCGCAGTAAAACAGTCGTACAAGAAGCCCTCACCCAGCCCATTGCGTCCCCTATCCGCAGTGGGTTGGGTGGGGGCTTTTTGTTTGGGATTTGCGCTGGCGGTGAGGGCCTTATCGGGGCATAAGTATCTACAGATCTTGAGCCGAGCCCCCTGCGTAGCAGCTGTCGAGCCTTGGCGAGGCTGCGTCGGCGGTGTGTCAGACGCGCCGCAAACGCAGCCTCGCCAAGGCTCGACAGCTGCTACGCGTTATCCTACTGAAGTTGTGTAGATACTTATGCTTATCGGGGGCAAGCCCACGATGAGGTCGGCACGCCCACCACAGCACTCAAGGTAGCCAATCCCACCTACGCTTAAGTTAGGATGCTCGTTCCCTATTCGAGGTGGTCTCCATGTTCTTCGGCGTTCTACTGATCATCACCTGGCTGATCCTCCTGCTGCGCTACCCGGCCAAGGCATTGCCGGTATCGTTGGCCGCTGCCGTCGGCCTGGGTCTTGTCGCGGTGTGGGTGGTGTGGCTGGACAACCGCGAAGCCTCGCAACTGGCGCGCCTGGAACTGCGCATCACCTACGCCCCGCAGGAATGCCCGGCCGACCGACCACTCAAGCTGACCCTGAACAACGGCAACGACGTCCCCCTCACCGAACTGCGCTGGCGCGTCGCCGCCTATGCGCCGGGCGATACGGTCAACCTGGCCGACAACGTCTATGCTGCCCCGCGCTATCGCGGCCCCGGCGAGTTGCAGGCCGGCGCCACTTGGGACGACTGCCTGCCGACCCCGCCCCTGCGCCCCGGCTACCGCGCGCAAACCCTGGAATTTCGCGCCGAGCACCTGCAAGGCAGCTTCTCGGACTGACAAAGGACTGATCCATGCCCAACGTACTCATCACCGGTTGCTCCAGCGGTATTGGCCGCGCCCTGGCCGAGGCCTTCAAATCCGCCGGTTTCAACGTGTGGGCCAGCGCCCGCCGCCCGGAAGACGTCACCGCCCTCGCCGCCGCGGGTTTCAATGCCGTCGAACTCGACGTCAATGACAGTGCCGCTTTACAGCGCCTGGCCGAACAACTGGGAGAGCTGGATGTACTGATCAACAACGCCGGCTACGGCGCCATGGGCCCGCTGCTCGATGGCGGCACCGAAGCGATGCAGCGCCAGTTCGAGACCAATGTATTTTCCATCGTCGGCGTGACCCAGGCACTGTTCCCGGCCCTGCGCAAGCGCAAAGGGCTGGTGGTGAATATCGGCAGCGTTTCCGGCGTGCTGGTCACGCCGTTTGCCGGCGCCTACTGCGCGTCCAAGGCGGCGGTGCATGCGCTGAGTGATGCACTGCGCATGGAGCTGGCACCGTTTGGGGTGCGGGTGATGGAGGTCCAGCCCGGCGCCATCAATACGAGTTTTGCCAAAAACGCCGGCGCCCAGGCCGAGCTGTTAATCAACGAAAAATCGCCGTGGTGGCCGTTGCGCGAGGGCATTCGCGCACGCAGCCAGGCCTCTCAGGACAAGCCCACCCCGGCCGGCGTGTTTGCAGCGGATGTGCTCAAGGCCGTGCAACAACCACAGCCGCCGCGCCTGTTGCGCTCGGGCAATGGCAGCCGGGCGTTGCCGTTGATGGCCGCGTTGTTGCCCAAGGGATTATTGGAAGCCGTGTTGAAAAAACGCTTTGGTTTGAATGGGAGTTTGTAAATGATCGACTACAGCGATTTTTTTGAAGAAGTGATCCAGACCCACGTCGAGATCGAGCAATGGTTTGCCGGGGTTGCGCCAGAAGGCACCCTGCAAAGCCTACTTGCGCGCTTCTCGCCCGAGTTCAGCATGATCGCCCCCGCCACCGGCACACGCGTCAATGCAGCCGGGGTCAACGCGCTGTTCACTCGCCTGGGCGGCATGCGCCCGGGCTTGAAGATCACCTTGAGTGAAATGGCTGGGATTGACCGGCATGCGCGCGGCGCAACGGTGACTTATCGCGAACATCAGATCGATGCCAGCGGCACACAGACGGATCGCCGTGCGACCGTGGTGTTTGAGAAACAGGCCAGCGGTGCGTTGCTGTGGCGTCATCTGCATGAGACTTTTGTGCCTCAGGCGCGCAACAACTAATGGCCAGTTAGCACCTGTCAGATCTGACAGTAGACGAGGGGGTGCCCCAGGAACAGACTTGCAGCGTAGTCCAGCCAAAGCCTGCTGTTTTATTGACTTG
The DNA here is from genome assembly GCF_052112325.1 of Pseudomonas sp. Yb2C2. Lineage (NCBI taxonomy): Bacteria > Pseudomonadati > Pseudomonadota > Gammaproteobacteria > Pseudomonadales > Pseudomonadaceae > Pseudomonas > Pseudomonas sp. Yb2C2. The sequence continues at coordinate 42,084 of NZ_JAVAJK010000004.1, forward strand.
GCCACCATCCCCTCGAGTGCGTGAAGGAATGCTGCGATGAGTTCTTCCAACAGTCAGTCATTGAATCAACCCGGTACTCCGGACCCGGACTTTGGCATCAATGGGCAAACCACCCTGTATTCGATACTCAACCATATTCCCGGCCTGACCCTTCGTTTTCGACTCAAGGGGCTTACTACGAATAACAACGGCCAGCTTCTGTTCAGTGCCAACCTGTTTAAAAAAGAACATTTCGTCTACGGCTTGGGGCGCCTGAAGCCCGACGGGAGCCTGGATGGGGCGTTTACGCCAAACGGCCTGGCCACCGGTGATTTTGGGCAGTCGTTACCAGCCGGAGCTTCAAGACTGACTGTACAGCCCGATGGGAAAATCCTCATGGCGGGCTGGACATCACGCAGCTCATTCGATGATTGGGCCGACTTGGTGGTTGCTCGCTTCGACGACAAGGGCAGACCCGACACAAGTTTTGCCGAAAAAGGCCGATGCATTCTTCAAACCATGCCGGATGAGGGGCTGACGGAGGACTCGGTGAAAGTGCATGTGCAAAAGGACGGATGCATTCTGGTAAGCGCCAATTACTCCAAACGCCGCAATCCAGCCCTGACCGTAGGTGTGCTGTTTCGCCTGTTACCCAATGGGGTTCTGGATCCTGGACTGAACGGCAATGGCAGGCTCGACTTCAACCTTCTCGGCCCCAGTGCCGCCACTGCCATCAACGCATGCATCAGCCAGGGCAACGATTACAAAATAGTCATCGCTGGGCATGCCCAATTCTCCCCTGGGCGCCAAACAGCCTTCTGCGCCCGCCTCAACCCTGATGGAACCACAGATAGTGCTTTTGGCAGCCCGCAGACCCCTGGTTTTCACCGCGTTGACAGCATTGCGGGTGACACCACGCTTTACGATCTTGTCGAACGAACGGATGACAAAAGTCTTATTGGCGCTGGTCAAGTCGGTCTGAATGGCAATGGAACGACGAAAGGCCTGATCCAGGCCATCACCCCCAATGGCGCCGCGCATCAACTGTTCAATAATGGCAAACCGTTGGTCAGCGAATTTGATGACAACCGTGACATTGGCTGGCAGTGCATCATGAACACAAGCGCAGGGGACCTTACGACGGCATCCGGAGGTACTTGGGTATATATCGCTCAATTCAAAGCTGATGGCACACTGAATATGGACTTCAACAACAAGGGCTACATCGATCTGGACGCCCCCGTCATGTCCACCCCTTTGGTGTTAGCCAAGCGGGGCGACCACCGCGTTATCGTGGGTGCGAACGTCGCGGGTACAGATCCAGATGGGGGCATTGGCGCTCTATTTAGTTTCTTTGGCTAACTAGGCCGGGCCAATCTCATGCTGTGCTCGCGGCCCTGTCCCAGGTTCAACGAACGCTATCGACAATCGCCGTGCCACCGCAGTGTTTGAGAAACAGGCCAGTGGCGCGCCGTTGTGGCGTCATCTGCATGAAACTTATGTAGCGCAATGAAATAACTGCACGGCCGGGTCCTACAAAAAACAGCGAACGGCCTGACATCATTACAAGGAAACTATCCCCTGGCTCTTTCACCTCTGTCCACTCACAGGTGAAAGGATTCCAAGCGACTTCCTGGGGATGACTGCCGATGAGTACGCGCAGTGGATGGCAAACTCGCCGCGCAAGTCGCAGCTATGGCGTGAGGCAGCGGGGATGGGCCTGGCGTGTGGTGGAGCTGTGATTGGGATTATCGTTGCCAAGGCAGGCATCGCGTCAGCGCCTCTCAGTGCAGGTTCCAGCCTTGCAGCTACTTATATTGCTTATACCGCTGCCGCCGCCAGTGCTTTGCAATGTGCCGCTTCGTCAGCATGCTGCGGGTCAAATGTCGACAAAAAATCAGAGCCAACACACAAACCTGAAGCGGCGCCCAATCTGCCTGTCAACAAAAATCGAATGTGGGAGGGGGCTTGCTCCCGATTGCGGAGTATCAGTCACTTGATACGTTGACTGAGTCACCGCAATCGGGAGCAAGCCCCCTCCCACATTTCAGTTCGGCGTTTGGTTGACGATCACCGTGCACGTAATCCCCGCCGCCAACAACACCCCCTGCGGCACTTCATCAATATGAATCCGCACCGGCACCCGCTGGGCCAGGCGCACCCAGTTGAAGGTCGGGTTCACATCGGCGATCAATTCGCGGCTCTCGGGGTTGTCGCGGTCGTAGATGCCGCGGGAGATGCTTTCTACGTGCCCCTTCAACGTCTCGCCGCTCATCAACTGCATGTCAGCTTTGTCGCCGACGTTCACATGGGGTAGCTTGGTTTCTTCGAAGAAGCCATAGACCCAGAACGAGTTCATATCCACCACGGCCATCTTGGCTTCGCCGATGCGCGCGTAGTCGCCGCGATGCACGTTGAGGTTGGTGACGTAGCCGTCCACTGCCGCCACGACCTGGGTGCGTTTCAAGTTGAGTTCGGCCGCTTCGAGTTGTGCCAGTGCGTGCTGGTAATCCGCCAGGGCCGAGTCAGCGATGTTGCTGGCGTCGTCGCGGTTTTCCCTGGAGATCACCAGGGCGTCGAGGTCGGCGCGGCGGTGGGCGTTGACCTTGCGCATTTCCCAGGTGGCCTTGCGCGAGGCGACCAGGGACTGCGCCTGCTTGACCGCGATGCGGTAGTGCTCGGGGTCGATCTGCATCAACAGGTCGCCCTTTTTCACCAACTGGTTATCGCGCACCGGCACGTCGACCACTTCGCCGGTGACGTCGGCGGCGACGTTGATGATGTCGGCACGCACGCGGCCGTCGCGGGTCCACGGCGTTTCCATGTAGTGCACCCACAACGTGCGGCCAATCCAGATCGCCAAAGCCAGTACCAGCAAGGTCGCGAGCAGGCTGAAAAACTTTTTCATCGGGGCATTCTCAACGGTAGACGGTCAGCGCCAGGGCGCCGAACAGGCAAACGAACAGGCTCAGGCGCAGCAGCGCCGGGTGCCAGAAAAACCGGTACAGGTCGAAGCCGGCCAGGAAGCGGTCCAGGGCCCAGGCCAACGCGGCCGCGATCAGGAACATCAGGGTCATGGTCGGCATATAGATGCCGTGGAATGCGATTTCACGAGGCATTCGGGGTTCCTTTGAGGGCCGCCAGCGGTGATTGCGGGTCCAGCAACGAGGTGCGGATAAAGTGCAGGTAGCTTTTCACCCGGCGCAGGGCCGAGGTATCGAAGTGCGGGGCGAAGGGTTCGTCGGTGGCCTGCACGCGGCTGATCGCGTGGTCGACGGCGATCAGGCCACGCGCCAGGTTGCTGGCGCTGGGTTGCAGGAACAGGCGCACCAACGAACGCCCCATGACCCGGATCGCCTGGCGCCACGGCTGGGATTCGGCATAGGCCGGGTGCACCGGCAGGATCGCCTGTTCCTTGCGCAACTCGATGATCGCGTGGCCGACTTCCAGCACCACGAACATCCAGCGCAGCAGGTCACGTTGCACTTGCGGCTGGCCGACAGCGAGGCCGTAGGCCTGGTGCAGGAGGTCTCGGGTGCGGCTTTCGAAACTCGACGCCAACCCCTTGAGCTTGCCGCTGATGGCATACACCACCTGTTCGCGCAGGTCCTGCTCCAGGCGCCGCCACAGCCAGCGGCTGTTGGGCGGCAGGATGATCGCCCCCGCCGCCGCGCATACCAGCATGCCAATGATCATGGCGATGTAGTCGTTGATAAAGATGTAGGGGTTGTAGACCGTGAGGTTGTCCGGCACCGAACCGGTGCTGAAGAAAATCAGCAGGCCTACGCCCACACCGGCATATTGCGGGCGTGAGGCGAGGAACGCGCCGAGGATGATCACCGGGGCGAGCATCACGCACAGCAGCGGGAAGCCGTCGATCCACGGGAACACGAAGAACATTTCCACAAAGCCCACCAACGCGCCGATCAAGGTGCCGCAGGCCATCTGGAACGCCATGCGCTTGGGGTTGGGCGTGGCGGCGGACAGGCCGACGGTGGCAGCGGCGATCAAGGTCATGGTGGCACCGCTGGGCCAGGCCGTGGCCACCCAGTAACTGCCCAGCACAATCAGGATGAACGACGCGCGAATCCCCGAGGCGGCGCAGGCCAGCCAGTTGGTTTTCGGGCTGAAGGTTTCGTCCCATTGCTCCCGTGCATGGCTGTGATCGGCCAGGGAGGCATGGGTTTGCGCGTAGTTGTGCAGGTCATCGACGAAGCGGTAGAGCAGTTCATAAGCGGTGTGAAAGTCCAGCTGTTCGGCCTCACTCGGGTTGCCCTCCTGGAAGGTCGCACGCAGGCTGCGGACTTTGGCAGGCAGGCTGTCCTTGTAGGCACTGAGCTGGTTGACCAGGCGCGCGGCATCGGGGCTGGTGAGGGCACGGCCGGAGAAGCCGTCGAGGACTTCGGCGAGGTCCTGCAGGCCCGGTTTGATCGCCGCCACCACATGATCCGCGGAATCCGTGCGCAGGCGTTCGAGCAACTGGTGCAAGGCATTGAAGCGCGTGGTGATGCTCATGAACTCGCTGTTGAGGCGACTGAGCCGACCGTTGCGCCGGCGCATATGCGGGTCTTCGAACACCGTGAGGCTGCGCAGCCCTTCCAGGCCCACGGCCTCGGCGATAAAGCGCACGTTGCTGGCCTCGAACCCTTCACGTTGGCTGCGCCCGCGCAGGCCGTCGGTGACGAACAGCGCGAACACGCCAAAGCGCTGATAGAGCGCGTTGCGCATCGCTGCACTGGAGGTCTGCGGCAGGATCGCCGCGCTGACCAGGGTGGAACACAGGATCCCCAGGGAGATTTCCAACACCCGCCACACCGCCGCCATAAAGGCGCCGTCCGGATGGGCCAGGGCCGGCAGGCCGACCATCGCTGCCGTGTAACCGGCCAGCACGAAGCCGTAGGCGCGAAAGTTACGGTTGCGTGTCGCGCCAGCGGTGCAAATGCCGACCCAGATCGCCAGCGCCCCCAGGAACAACTCGGTGTTCTGCGCAAACAACGCGATCAACACCACCATCACCGCCGACCCCGCCAGGGTGCCGAGGAAGCGATAGAAGCTCTTGGCGAACACCTGGCCGCTCTGCGGTTGCATCACGATAAACACGGTGATCATCGCGGTGCGTGGTTGCGGCAGCTCCAGGCGCATGGCCAGCCACAGCGTGAGGAACGCGGCGATCAGCACCTTGAAGATGTACACCCAGGTCACGCCGTCGCTGCGTGCCCAGTCGAAAAAACCACGGCGCCACTCAAGGGAATGCAGCCAGCGCAGCGGTGCAGGCATCGGAGTCATTAAATCCTACTCAGTGACCAAACTATTCAGTGATCAAACATGGCAAGCGCCGCCGGGGTCTTGCTCGGGAGGGTCTTGGCGTCCTGCGGTAGGTCTTTGCCGGCGTCGAGACCGCCACCCAGTGCGGTCACCAGTTCGGCATGGGCGCCAAGCCGCGCGGCCTGGACCTGCTGCTCGACCTGTTGTTGGCGAAACAGCAGGGTCTGGGCATTGAGTACATTGAGGTAATCGGTCAGGCCGCGCTGGTAGGCGATCATCGCGATGTCGTAGGTCTTCTGCGCCGAGGCCACCGACTGCGCCGCAAATGCTGCTTGTTTGTCCATGGACTCACGGCGAATCAACTGGTCGCTGATGCCCTTGAGCGCATTGACCAGGGTCTGGTTGTAGCGCGCCACGGCGATGTCATAGCCGGCGCTGGCTTCCCCCAGCTCGGCACGCAGGCGGCCGCCGTCGAAGATCGGCAAACTGATCGCCGGGCCGACGCTGTAGTTGAATTTCTTGCCGGCGAGAAACGCCAGCATGCCGCCGCCGGTGGCCATGTAGCCGAGGCTGCCGACCAGGTCGACGTTGGGGTAGAAACCGGCGTGGGCCACATCGATGCCACGGGCTTGCGCCGCGACCTGCCAACGGCTGGCAACCACATCCGGGCGCTGGCCGAGCAATTGCGCGGGCAGGCTCGAGGGCAGTTTCAGTGGTGCGGCAAGGGACAGCGTCGGACGCTGCAACGTGGCCCCCTCCCCCGGGCCTTTACCGGCAAGCGCCGCCAGCTGGTTACGGCTCAGGGCGATTTCCTCGTCCAGGGCATCCAATTGGCGATGGGTTTCCGGCAGCGACGTTTCGGCCTGGCTCACGTCGAAATGGGTGCCGATCCCGGCGTCCAGGCGTTTGTTGGCCAGGTCGAGGATCTGCTGTTGCTGGGCCAGGGTCGCCGCGACGATATCGCGGTTGGCGTAATGCAACGACAGCTGGATATAGGCGCGCACCACGTTGTTCTGCAGTTCAAGCTGGGCCTGGCGGGCTTCGGCCGCGCTCATGTGGGCCAGGTCGACGGCACGCTCGGTGGCGTTGCTTTCGCGGCCCCACAGGTCGAGGGCGTAGCTCAACCCCAGGGACGCATTGTTGTCCCAGGTGTTGGCGCCGCTCAATTCCCCTGGGCCGTAGAACTGATCCTTCGGCCAATTGTGGCGTTTGAGGGTGGTATCAGCGTTGATCTGCAGCGACTCGGCCGACTCGGCAACCCCGGCCATGGCCCGCGCTTCCCGCACCCGCGCGGCAGCCATCGCCATGCTCGGGCTGTTTTGGGTGGCGAGTTCGACCCAGCGGTTGAGCTGGGGGTCGCCGTAGGCCTGCCACCATTGTGCGGTGGGCCAATGGGCATCCTGGGCGGCGCTGCGGATCGCTTCGTCGGTGGCCAGGGTAGTGGCATTGAGGGCCCGGCCTTGGGGGGCGATTCCTCCGGTTCCGATGCAGCCGCTGATTGCTAACGATAAAGCGCAAACACTGAGAGCCTTCAGCGCTCGGTTAATGAGAGTCTTCAGCTCTCTGCTGATGCGACGCGGCACGGCGAACGAATTCCTGAGGTGGTGTTGCGGGGGGAGGTGGCGCAATTCTAGGCGGCGGCATGGAGGACGATAAGCTGGCATTCCTGTGAATCTTTGTTACCGTTCAAGCGATAATCCGTTGGTAGGGATCACTGGACGGCGTAACTTTCTGTCACAATTTGGCATCTCCCCTGAGAACTCTCCATGGACACTTTGCAAAACATGCGCGCCTTCAGTTGCGTGGCCGAAGCGGGCAGCTTCACCGCCGCCGCCGCGCAACTGGACACCACCACCGCCAACGTCTCGCGCGCGGTCTCCAATCTTGAGGCCCACCTGCAAACCCGCTTGCTCAACCGCACCACCCGCCGCATTGCCCTCACCGAGGCAGGTAAACGCTACCTGCTGCGCTGCGAGCAGATCCTGGCCTACGTCGAAGAAGCCGAAGCCGAGGCCAGCGACGCCCACGCCCGCCCCGCCGGGCAGCTGAAAGTGCACACCATGACCGGTATCGGCCAGCACTTCGTCATCGACGCGATCGCCCGCTACCGCCGCACCCACCCAGACGTGACCTTCGACCTGACCCTGGCCAACCGCGTGCCGGACCTGTTGGACGAGGGCTACGACGTGTCCATCGTGCTGGCCAGCGAGCTGCCGGACTCGGGCTTCGTCTCCCAGCGCCTGGGCATCACCTACAGCATCGCCTGCGCCTCGCCGGACTACGTCAAGGCCAAGGGCTGCGCGCAACGGCCCCAGGATTTGCTAAACCACGCCTGCCTGCGCCTGGTCAGCCCGGTGATCCAGTTGGACAAGTGGACCTTCAACGGCCCTGAAGGCCAGGAAAGCGTGGCAATCAATACGTCGCCGTTCCTGGTCAACTCCGCCGACGCGATGAAAACCGCGATCACCAGCGGCATGGGCGTCGGCCTGCTGCCGGTGTATGCGGCCATCGAAGGCCTGCGCAACGGCACATTGGTGCGAGTCATGCCCACCTATCGCTCCCAGGAGCTGAACCTGTACGCAATCTACCCGTCTCGCCAGTACCTGGATGCGAAGATCAAGACCTGGGTGGAATACCTGCGCGGTTCGTTGCCGGAGATCCTGGCGGCGCACCAGGCGGAGCTGGTGGCGTATGAGTTGAGCGGCAGCCTCAGCGGTGCACGGCTGGCGAACTGATTTCTACCAGGCGATACACGTCTTTAAATGTGGGAGGGGCGGTGTCCTGACAATTGCCGGCAGGAATGTTAGCGTGCTTGGCATTCTTCCGTAGTCGATGAGCCCGCCTGCAATGAAAAAGACCGTCCTCGCCTTCAGCCGTGTCACCCCGCAAATGATCGAACGCCTGCAACAGGATTTCGACGTGATCGCGCCCAACCCCAAGCTGGGCGACATCAACGCTCAATTCAATGAAGCCCTGCCTCACGCCCACGGTTTGATCGGCGTGGGTCGCAAGCTGGGCCGCGCGCAGCTCGAAGGCGCGGGCAAGCTGGAGGTGGTGTCCAGCGTGTCGGTGGGCTACGACAACTACGATGTGCCGTACTTCAACGAGCGCGGGATCATGCTCACCAACACCCCCGACGTACTGACCGAAAGCACTGCCGACCTGGCCTTCGCCCTGCTGATGAGCAGCGCGCGCCGGGTGGCCGAGCTGGACGCCTGGACCAAGGCCGGCCAATGGAAAGCCAGCGTCGGCGCGCCGCTGTTTGGCTGTGACGTGCATGGCAAGACCCTCGGTATCGTTGGCATGGGCAATATCGGCGCGGCCGTGGCCCGGCGTGGGCGCCTGGGCTTCAATATGCCGATCCTGTACAGCGGCAACAGCCGCAAGACCAAGCTGGAACAGGAACTGGGCGCGCAATTGCGCAGCCTGGACCAGTTGCTGGTCGAGGCGGATTTCGTCTGCCTGGTGGTGCCGTTGAGCGACAAGACCCGCCACCTGATCAGCACCCGCGAGTTGGGTCTGATGAAGTCCAGCGCGATTCTGATCAATATCTCCCGTGGTCCGGTGGTCGACGAACCGGCGCTGATCCAGGCCCTGCAAAACCAGACCATTCGCGGTGCCGGGCTGGATGTGTATGAGCAGGAGCCGTTGGCCGAGTCGCCGCTGTTCCAACTGAGCAACGCGGTGACCCTGCCGCATATCGGTTCGGCGACCCATGAAACCCGCGAAGCCATGGCCAACCGCGCGCTGGACAACCTGCGCAGCGCCCTGCTGGGCCAGCGCCCGCAGGACCTGGTGAACCCGCAGGTGTGGAAGGGCTGACACGGGCCCGGCCCGACACAAAATCGGGTTAAAGCCTGGCTCTCCCGAGTCGATAACCTTCAATAGAAGTTCGTCATCCCTGATCCACAGAAGGTTTTTATGTCCACCACCAAAGCCCGCGCAGACTCACTCTCGCTTCTGCTCTTTACCTTGCGCAGCGGCAAGCTGATGGCCATCAACCTGCTGAAAGTCAGCGAGATCATCCCTTGCCCGCCGCTGACCAAGCTGCCGGAGTCTCATCCCCACGTCAAAGGCATCGCCACCCTGCGTGGCAATTCGTTGGCGGTGATCGACCTGAGTCGCGCCCTGGGGGAAATGCCCCTGGAAGACCCGAACGGAGGCTGCCTGATCGTCACCGACGTGAGCCGTTCCAAGCAGGGCCTGCATGTGCAGGCCGTCAGCAAGATCGTGCACTGCCTGACCACCGATATTCGTCCACCGCCCTACGGCTCCGGCGGCAACCGCGCGTTTATCACCGGGGTAACCCAAGTGGAAGGCGGCCTGGTGCAGGTGCTGGACATCGAAAAAGTCATCCACGGCATCGCCCCGGCGCCGATTGAAGCGGCGCCTACCGACCTGACCATGGAAGAGGCGGAAGTGCTCGGCAATGCGCGGATCCTGGTGGTGGATGACAGCCAGGTCGCCCTGCAGCAGTCGGTACACACCCTGCGCAACCTTGGCCTGACCTGCCACACCGCACGCAGCGCCAAGGAAGCCATCGATGTGCTGCTGGAGCTGCAAGGCACCGCCGCGCAGATCAATGTGGTGGTGTCGGACATCGAGATGTCCGAAATGGACGGTTATGCCCTGACCCGCACCCTGCGTGAAACCCCGGACTTCCAGGATCTCTACGTGCTGCTGCATACCTCCCTGGACAGCGCGATGAACAGCGAAAAGGCGCGCCTGGCCGGTGCCAACGCGGTGCTGACCAAGTTCTCCTCGCCCGAACTGACCAAATGCCTGGTGGTCGCCGCCCAGACCGTGGCGCAACAGGGGCTGTAACCGGTGGCGGAGCATTTCCAACTGCTGCGCCGCGACCTCACCGGCAGCCTGCCTGCACCTCAATGGCCGGCCCATACGCAGTTGGATCACTACCGCGACGAGCTGGCCCCGGCGATCCATGCGGTGCTGCGCATGACCCAGGAGCAAGGGGGAGGCCGCGTTCCTCATCTGCACGCCTGGCAGCATCTGTTTGTCAGCGACGCCGAATTCGATCCCACGCTGTGCCTGGTGGCCAGCAATGGCGATGGCATTCTCGGCGTGGCGCAGTGCTGGACCAGCGCGTTTATCAAGAACCTGTCCGTGCATCCTTGCGCTCAAGGCCAAGGCTTGGGCCGCGCGTTGCTGCTGCACTGCTTCCAGGTGTTCAAGCAGCGTGGCGAACCCTATGTCGACCTCAAGGTGCTGGAGAGCAACCGGCGCGCCCGACAACTGTACGAAAGCGCGGGCATGGTCTTTGTGTTGCGGGATGTGGTCGCCGAGGACTGACAGGCGCTGGCGCATAACTTGCTTCCAGAGCAGCACAACGGTGGATAGAGGTAAAAACCCGTCACTGTTCCTGTGTGCCCTCTGACCTAGCCTGGTGACAGATCCGCCATGAACACCCATTTTTCCTGCGTCGGTTGCGGCAAATGCTGCAGCGATCACCACGTCCCCCTGACCCTCCAGGAAGCCCGCCAATGGGCGGCTGACGGCGGTAACGTCATCGTTCTGGTGGAGGGTTTCCTGAGCAATGGCCTGGGCCTGCCTCAGCAGCAGCGCGAACATGCCGAGCGCCGTTCGGTGGTGGTGCCCAGCGGCAACACCGCGGCGTTTGTGGCAATCACCTTTGCCGCCTACAACGCCGGGCGCTGCCGGAATCTTGACGCAGACAACCTATGCCGCATCTACGAGCGCCGCCCGTTGGTGTGCCGCATCTACCCGATGGAGATCAACCCCCATATCCCGCTCAACCCCGCCGCCAAGGATTGCCCGCCGGAATCCTGGGAACAGGGCCCGGCGTTGATCGTCGGGGGTGAATTGGTGGACCAGGAACTGGTGGAGCTGATCCAACGCTCGCGCCAGGCCGACCGAGACGACGTGCAGACCAAGGAGGCGGTGTGCGCCTTGCTCGGCATTCGCACCACGGCGCTCAAGGGGGATGGATTTACCGCGTACCTGCCGGACATGAGCGCGTTTGCCCAGGCGATTGAGCTGGCGGTGGACCAGCCGTCCGTGACCAGTGAGTGGGTGTTTCATGTATCGGGGATGGACATCGCCGAACAGTTGCTGGATGCCGGGGCGCAGATTGCCACCGAGGTGCCGGCCAACTATGCGTTTATCTCGCTGCGGGCGGCGTAGACCTTAAAGGCCGCCTCGTGCGGCGGTCGATCAGTGCTCGGCAGGAACGGCGTCAAGGCGGTAGGGCTGGATGATCCGCTGGTACTCGCCGCTCTGCTTCAGTTGTTCAAGGGCGCAGTTGAGTTCGTTGCGCAATGCGGTGTCAGGTTTGCGCACTGCGATGGCCACACCATCGCCCAAAAGCTCGGACGAAATGGCAGGGCCGACGAAGTCGAAATCGTGGCCGTCTTCGGTGTCGAGCAAGGCTTCACGAATTTCTACCGTGCCTTGCAGGGTCGCATCAATCTCGCCGGCTTTAAGGCTGCTGACTAATTCATTGTTGAGCCAGAAGCTCTTGACGATGACGCCATTTGGCGCCCACATCGAGCGGGCAAAAGCCTCACGGTTACTTCCCAGCAACACGCCGACACGCTTGCCCTTGAGCGACTTTACCCGCGGCTGCAAGTTGGACATGCGACGGGCCACCAGGCGCGTGGTGAAGGGGTAGAGGTTATCGGTGAAGCCCACCCAGCGTTGCCGTTGCGACGTCGGCGCCATCCCCATGATCGCGTCGAATTTCCTGGCTTCAAGGGAGATGAAATCTTCGGCAAGCACCTGGTCGACCCAGATGCAGCGTGCATTCAACTGCACGCACAGGGCGTTGCCCAACTCGATATTCAAGCCGACCAACTGCCCTTGCGGGTCGCGGCTCTGGAACGGGGGGAACTGTGCAGCAACGGCGAAACGGATTTCACGCAGCGGTGGATCATCGGCCGCAGAGACATCCGCCGCAAGCAACAGGGCAAACACTACACAGATGTGTATCAGAGCCAAGGGAGACGTCCTTTTCCGGAAAGACCAGCATCGCCCTGCTTCCCCCTGAAATCACAGGGGCAGAGCAAAGGCTGTGCAAGCTTTCAAGAAACGGTCGTAGGCCTACAATCAGAAATTTCAGCAGAGGCTGTAGGCAATAATCGACACGATGTGCGACTTGTTAATCTCAGCGTTTACCCATCGAACGACGAGTACCCGGCGGTGCCATGCCTGGCGACTTGGTATGGCCGTTCTTGGCGCCGTTTTTGTACCACGGTTGGGCCGCATTCCTGGCCCCAGCCAACTCACCCGGCTTGAACGGAAACTTGAACGCCGGGATCTCGGCTTTTTCAACGCCTTCGGCGCTGGCCGGATCGACGATGTCGGTCGCTTCAACAGGGGGTTGTGTCGGGGAAGTCATGAAAGCTCCGGGGCGTGCAAAAAATGATGCGGGGCCGGCTTGCGGGCCACACTGGCGCGCAGTATACCTGCGAGCTTCGGATCTTTAACCACCACCGGTACGAATGGTCGGAGTTTGCTGACAGCGCTGTCAGTTAGCCGTCACCGTGCTGACCGGGTTGAAGGGCTATAACGACCGCTCACTCTCCCCATCCTTTGCCCCGGCGCCTCACCCATGCACATTCAACGAAAAACCGCCCTGATCGTGGGTGTCCTCGTGGTCGTGGCGGTTGCAGCCTGGGCGCTGACCCGGCCAGCCAAGGCCAGACTGGCGGCACCCACCGCGATCCCGGTGCGGGTGGTGAGCGTAGCGCAGCAGGACATTCCACGCTTTGTCAGCGGCATCGGCACGGTGTTATCCCTGCACAGTGTGGTCATTCGCCCGCAGGTCGACGGCATTCTCACCCAATTGCCGGTCAAGGAAGGCCAGTGGGTCAAGGCCGGCGACTTGCTGGCCAGAATCGATGATCGCTCGATCCGCGCCAGCCTCGACCAGGCCAGGGCGCAACTGGGCGAGAGCCAGGCGCAGTTGCAGGTGGCGCTGGTCAACCTCAAGCGCTACAAGGAATTGAGCGTCGACGACGGCGTGTCCAAGCAGACCTACGACCAGCAACAAGCCCTGGTCAACCAACTCAAGGCCACCGTCCAAGGTAACCAGGCCAACATCGATGCAGCCCAGGTCCAGCTGTCCTACACCCAGATTCGCTCACCGGTCAGTGGCCGCGTCGGTATTCGCAATGTGGATGAAGGCAACTTCCTGCGCACCAGCGATACCCAGGGCCTGTTCTCCGTGACCCAGATCGACCCGATTGCCGTTGAGTTCTCTTTGCCGCAACAGATGCTGCCGACCCTGCAAGGCCTGATCGCAGCGCCTGCCAAGGCCAGCGTCGACGCCTACCTGGGTGCCGACACCGACGGCCAGACCGGAGACCTGCTCGGCGAAGGCCACTTGAGCCTGATCGATAACCAGATCAGCTCCACCACCGGTACCCTGCGCGCCAAGGCCGAGTTCAACAACGCCTCGCAACGCCTGTGGCCGGGACAACTGGTGACCATCAAGATCCAGACCGCCCTCGACAAAAATGCCTTGGTGGTGCCGCCGACCGTGGTGCAACGCGGCCTGGATTCGCACTTCGTGTACCGGGTCAACGGTGACAAGGTCGATGTGGTGCCGGTGCAAGTCACCTATCAGAACAGCGACGTCAACATTATCAAGGGCGTGCAGGCCGGTGATGTACTGGTCAGTGATGGCCAGTCGCGGCTCAAGGCCGGTGCCCAGGTGGAGGTGCTCAAGGAGCCACCGCAGGTGATCCAGACCGTCGACGCCAAGGTGCAGCCATGAACGGCAGCCGGTCGCCCTCGGCCTGGTGCGTCGACCACCCGGTCGCCACCCTGCTGCTGACGTTTGCCCTGGTGCTGCTCGGGATCATTGCCTTCCCGCGCCTGGCCATCGCGCCACTGCCGGAGGCGGAATTTCCGACGATCCAGGTCACGGCACAACTGCCTGGCGCCAGCCCGGACACCATGGCGTCCTCGGTGGCGACGCCGCTGGAAGTGCAGTTCAGTGCCATTCCCGGCATGACCCAGATGACCTCCAGCAGTGCCTTGGGCTCAAGCCTGTTGACCCTGCAATTCACCCTCGACAAGAGCATCGACACCGCCGCGCAGGAAGTGCAGGCAGCGATCAACACCGCATCCGGCAAGCTGCCCAGCGACATGCCGAGCCTGCCCACCTGGAAGAAGGTCAACCCGGCGGACAGCCCGGTGCTGATCCTCAGTGTCAGCTCCGACAGCATGCCCAGCACCGAGCTGAGTGACTATGTGGAAACCCTGCTGGCGCGGCAGATCAGCCAGATCGACGGGGTCGGCCAGATCAACATTACCGGCCAGCAGCGCCCGGCGATCCGCGTGCAGGCTTCCCCCGACAAACTCGCGGCCATCGGCCTGACCCTGGCCGATATCCGCCTGGCCATCCAGCAATCGAGCCTCAACCTGGCCAAGGGTGCGATCTACGGCGAGAACAGCGTGTCGACCCTGTCGACCAACGACCAACTGTTTCACCCGGAGGACTACGCCCAACTGATCGTGTCCTACAAGGATGGCGCCCCCGTTCAACTGCGCGATATCGCCAAAGTCATCAACGGTTCGGAAAACGCCTACGTGCAGGCCTGGTCCGGCGACACTCCGGGCGTCAACCTGGTGATCTCGCGCCAGCCCGGCGCCAACATTGTCGAGACGGTGGACCGCATCCAGGCCGAACTGCCGCGCCTGCAAGGCATGCTGCCGGCTTCGGTGCAGGTCAGCGTGTTGACCGACCGCACCAAGACCATCCGCGCGTCCCTGCATGAAGTGGAAGTCACCCTGCTGATCGCCATCCTGCTGGTGGTGGCGGTGATGGCGCTGTTCCTGCGCCAGTTGTCGGCGACGCTGATTGTGTCCAGCGTGCTCGGCGTGTCGCTGGTCGCCAGTTTTGCCCTGATGTACCTGATGGGCTTCAGCCTGAACAACCTCACCCTGGTGGCGATCGTGATCGCCGTGGGCTTTGTGGTCGACGATGCCATCGTGGTGGTGGAAAACATTCACCGCCACCTCGAAGCGGGGCTCGACAAGCGCGAAGCGGCGATCAAGGGCGCCGGCGAGATTGGCTTTACCGTGGTGTCCATCAGCTTCTCGCTGGTGGCGGCGTTTATTCCGCTGCTGTTCATGGGCGGTGTGGTCGGACGGCTGTTCAAGGAATTCGCGCTGACGGCCACTTCGACCATCCTGATTTCGGTGGTGGTCTCCTTGACCCTGGCACCGACATTGGCCGCGCTGTTCATGCGCGCCCCGACCCATCCGGCCCACGACAAACCCGGCTTCAGCGAACGCCTGCTGGCCGGCTATGCGCGCAACCTGCGCCGCGCGCTGGCCCATCAGCGCAGCATGGCCGCGCTATTCGTGGTGACCCTGGCCCTGGCCGTGGCCGGCTACGTGTTTATCCCCAAGGGCTTCTTTCCGGTACAGGACACCGGTTTTGTGCTCGGCACCAGCGAAGCGGCGGCCGATGTGTCATACCCGGACATGGTCGCCAAGCACAAGGCCCTGGCTGAGATCGTCAAGGATGACCCGGCGGTGCAGGCGTTTTCCCACTCGGTGGGCGTGACCGGCAGCAACCAGACCATCGCCAACGGGCGCTTCTGGATCGCCTTGAAAGACCGCGGTGATCGCGACGTGTCCGCCAGCCAGTTCATCGACCGCATCCGGCCCAAGCTCGCGAAAGTGCCGGGCATCGTGCTGTACCTGCGCGCGGGGCAGGACATCAACCTCAGCTCCGGCCCCAGCCGCGCCCAGTACCAGTACGTACTCAAGAGCAACGACGGCCCGACACTCAACACCTGGACCCAGCGCCTGACCGAAAAACTGCGCGCCAACCCGGCGTTTCGCGACCTGTCCAACGATCTGCAACTGGGCGGCAGCATCACCCATATCAGCATCGACCGCCAGGCCGCCGCTCGCTTTGGGCTGACCGCCACCGATGTCGACCAGGCGCTCTACGACGCCTTCGGCCAGCGCCAGATCAACGAGTTCCAGACCGAGATCAACCAATACCAGGTGGTGCTGGAGCTGGACAGTCAACAGCGCGGCAAGGCCGAAAGCCTGAACTACTTCTACCTGCGCTCGCCACTGACCAATGAGATGGTGCCGTTGTCGGCAGTGGCCAAGGTCGACGCGCCGACCGTGGGGCCCTTGTCCATCAGCCATGACGGCATGTTCCCCGCCGCCAACCTGTCGTTCAACCTGGCACCCGGTGTGGCGCTGGGTGACGCGGTGATCATGCTCAACCAGGCCAAGAATGAAATCGGCATGCCGACCACCATCATCGGCAACTTCCAGGGCGCGGCCCAGGCGTTCCAGAGTTCACTGGCCAGCCAGCCCTGGCTGATCCTCGCGGCGCTGGTGGCTGTCTACATCATTCTGGGTGTGTTGTATGAGAGCTTCGTGCACCCGCTGACGATTATTTCCACCTTGCCCTCGGCGGGGCTGGGCGCGCTGATCATGCTGTCGCTGATGGGCCAGGACTTTTCGATCATGGCGCTGATCGGCCTGGTGCTGCTGATCGGCATCGTGAAGAAGAACGGCATCCTGATGATCGACTTCGCCCTGGACGCCCAGCGGGTACGCGGGCTGCCGCCGGAAGAGGCAATCTATGAAGCCTGCATCACGCGGTTCCGGCCGATCATCATGACCACCCTCGCCGCCCTGCTGGGCGCGGTACCGTTGATGCTCGGCACTGGCCCTGGCGCGGAAATGCGCCAGCCCCTGGGCATCGCGGTGGTCGGCGGCTTGCTGGTGAGCCAGGCGCTGACGCTGTTCACCACACCGGTCATATACTTGTACCTTGAGAAATTTTTCCACCGGCCCAAACCAGCGGCTGAGCTGGCAACCACACATTGAGGCCAAGGCACCGCCCTGGAGCAAAAGGCTCATGCGCGTACTGATTGTTGAAGATGAAGAAAAAACCGCCGATTACCTGCACCGAGGCCTGACGGAGCAAGGCTACGCCGTCGATGTGGCGCGCGAGGGCGTCGAGGGCCTGCACCTGGCGCTGGAGAACGATTACGCGGTGATCGTGCTCGACGTGATGCTGCCCGGCCTCGATGGCTTTGGCGTGCTGAGGGCGTTGCGTGCGCGCAAACAGACACCGGTGATCATGCTGACCGCCCGCGAGCGCGTGGAAGACCGTATCCGCGGCCTGCGCGAAGGCGCCGACGATTATCTTGGCAAACCGTTTTCCTTCCTCGAACTGGTGGCGCGCCTGCAAGCCCTGACCCGCCGCAGCGGCGGCCACGAGCCGGTGCAAGTGACCGTTGCCGACCTGTGGATCGACCTGATCAGCCGCAAGGCCAGCCGCAATGGTGTGCGCCTGGACCTGACCGCCAAGGAGTTCTCGCTGCTCAGCGTATTGGCGCGGCGCCAGGGCGAGATCCTCTCCAAGACCTCGATTGCAGAAATGGTCTGGGACATCAATTTCGACAGTGACGCCAACGTCGTGGAAGTGGCGATCAAGCGCCTGCGCGCCAAGCTTGACGGGCCGTTCGAACACAAGCTGCTGCACACCATTCGCGGCATGGGTTATGTGCTGGAGAATCGCAGTGTCGGCTAATTCCATTGCGCTGCGCCTCAGCAGCATGTTCACCCTGGTGGCGGCGCTGATATTCCTGTTGATCGGCGGCGCGCTGTATCAGCAGGTGGATCGCAGCCTGGGCTTGCTGCCAGGGGCGGAGCTGGATGCGCGCTACAGCGTGTTGGAATCCTCTGTGAACCGCTTCGGCACGCCGGACCATTGGGTGAAGATTCAAGCCAAGCTCAAATTATTGGGTGAGGAAGACAAGCGTATCCGCTTCTGGGTCGTCAGCAGCGATCCGAACTACGAGTACGGCAACCCCGATGCGCGGATCCGCACCTTCGCCGAAGGCCCGACGGGCAAGCGCGACCTGCACCTGCCGGGGCGCGAATACCCGTTCAAAGTGCTGGTGAGCCAGTTCCCGGCCAAGGACCAACGCCCGCCGCTGCGTTTCATGATCGCCATCGACACTGAGAACTTCCGCGCGACCCAGCACCATCTGCTGGTGGCACTGGTCAGCCTGGCGCTGGTCGGCGTGGCGCTGGCGGCGCTGCTGGGGTTCTGGGTGTCGCGCATTGGCCTCAAGCCGCTGGGCAAACTCTCGGATGAAGCACAGAAGCTGACGCCGCCGAAGCTCTCCGGGCGCCTGCAACTGTCACCGCTGCCGCCGGAGCTGAGCCAGTTCGTCAACTCGTTCAACTCCACCCTGGACCGCGTGGAACAGGCCTACTCGCGCCTGGAGTCGTTCAACGCCGACGTCGCCCACGAACTGCGCTCACCGCTCACCAACCTGATCGGCCAGACCCAGGTCGCCCTGACGCGCGGGCGTTCGGCCGAGCATTATTTCGAGGTGCTGCAATCCAACCTCGAGGAATTGGAACGCCTGCGCTCGATCATCAACGACATGTTGTTCCTCGCCAGCGCCGACCAGGGCAGCAAGGCCACCAAGCTGATTGAAAGCTCATTGGCCGACGAGGTAGCCACCACCCTCGACTACCTGGACTTCATCCTCGAAGACGCCCAGGTCCGGGTGCAGGTCCACGGCGACGCCCAGGTACAGATCGAAAAAGCCCACCTGCGCCGCGCCCTGATCAATCTGTTGAGCAATGCCGTGCAGCACACCGCGCCCGGGCAGGTGATCGACGTGAACATTGAAGTGCTGGAGCATCAGGTAGCCATCGGCGTGACCAACCCTGGCGATGTGATTGCCAGCGAACACCTGCCCCGGCTGTTCGAACGTTTCTATCGGGTGGATGCGTCGCGCAGCAACAGCGGGGCGAATCACGGTTTGGGGCTGGCCATCGTCAAGGCGATTGCCTTGATGCACGGCGGTGATGTGTTCGTGCGCAGCGATGTCAGCGGCAATACCTTTGGCATCACTCTGCCGGTCTAGACATCTCCCCCATGGCCCCAGCATCACTGTTGCTGTTTTGGCAACAGTCATTATCTTGTTACACTCTGTATCGCAGCGCTCGCCTGCGTTACTTTGACGCATCGATGAGCGCGACGGCAAAGACAGCTGACCCGCTTACCCGAATTTCCCTCGACTTATTTCCAGGGCTCTACACTGGGAATCTGTCTTAAAGCCGCTGACTTCAGCGGCTTTTTTTTGCGCTAAAAAAAGGCCAGGCACACCCCCACGACACTGGCCGTTTTCGATTGACCAAAGGAGCTCCACCGGTGAAGAACTCGCTGACGTTCACCCCGTTATTCCTCGCGATTGCAGCAACGATCGTTCCCCTTGCCCACGCGGCAGACACCACCCCCGCCGACGGATTCGTCGAAGGCTCGCACCTCAACATCAACACCCGCAACTACTACATGAACCGCGACCGTCGCGACATCCACACCGATGACAGCAAGGAATGGGGCCAGGGTTTTATAGGCACCTTCGAATCCGGCTACACACAGGGCACCGTCGGCTTCGGCCTGGACGCCCACGCCATGCTCGGCCTCAAGCTCGACGGCGGTGGCGGCACCGACGGTTCCAGCATCCTTCCCTACGGCAGCACTGACGGCAGCGGCAAAGCGCCCGGTTCGTTTTCCACCGCAGGGGGCACCTTGAAGATGCGCGCCTTCGATACCGAGTTGAAGGCCGGCGACCTGTTCCTCAACAACCCGGTGATCGCCGGCGGCATGACGCGCATGCTGCCGCAGACTTTCCGTGGCGTGAGCCTGAGCAACCACAGTTTCGACGGCTGGATGCTCGAAGGCGGCCAGGCCAGCTTCACCAAGCTCTACAACCAGAGCGGCCACCGACGCATCGGCACCAGCTATGGCGCATTGCCGAGCAACGCTGACAGCCAGCACATGAATTGGGCGGGCGTGTCGTTCAGCGGCATCCCGGAAGTGACCAGCAACCTGTACGCTTCCGAACTCAAGGACGTGTGGCACCAGTACTACTACGACCTGGACTACACCTACGCGCTGAACGACCTGGTCAGCCTCAACCCGGGCCTGCACTACTACCACACCCAGGACACCGGCCAGTCGCTGCTCGGGGATATCGACAACAACACCTACAGCCTGCACTTCACCGTCGGCGTGGGTCACCACAGCGTCACCGCCGCCTACCAGCGGGTCAACGGCAACACGCCGTTCGACTACATCAGCCAGGGCGACAGCGTGTACCTGGACAACTCCCAGCAATACTCGGACTTCAACGGTCCCAATGAGCGCTCATGGAAGCTCAAGTACGCCTACGACTTCGCGGGCCTCGGCATGCCTGGCCTTACCTCGGCGGTGTCCTACATCAGCGGTAAGACCGATCTGACCAAAGTCGACCCGCAAAGCCGTGGCTACAGTGCCTGGTACAGCGCTGACGGCAAGGACGCCAAGCACTGGGAACGGGATATCGATTTGAAGTATGTGGTGCAGGGTGGCAAGGCCAAGGATTTGGCCGTGCGCCTGCAATGGGCGACCAATCGCGGCAGTCATGGCTACTCGGCGGTAGACCGGGATGTGGATGAATACCGGGTGATCGTCGACTACCCGATCAACGTGTTCTAACGCGTATATCTTTCTTTTTAACCGAGTATTTAATTTTCATCGGGTAGAACTAAACTGCCAGCATCCACATCGCTGAAGTCTGCCCGATGAGCCAACGCCATGTCCGTATCCTGCCCGCACGCCCAGAACTGTTAATGGTTTTGGGCAGCGGTATCACTGTTGTCTTGATCGTGGTCATCGTCGCAGCGTTGCTGATCCGCGAACACGCCAGCACCCTGCAGGCCGCTACGCGCTCAACCACCAACATTGCCCAACTGATCAACGCCGATGTGCTGCGTAACGTCGAGCTCTACGACCTGGCACTCAAAGGGTTGATTGCCGCCAAACAACGCGAAGACCTGGCCCAGGTTGCGGCGAATATCCAGCACCTGGTGCAGTTTGACTTGTCCACTGCCGCACCTTTCAAGGGTGAAGTGCTGTTGTTGGACGCCAATGGTGCGGTGATCGCCGATTCTTCCACCCTGCAGCCCACCCCGCGCAATTTTGCCAATCGCGATTACTTCCAGGTGCATACCAAGGACGCCCAGGCCGGCTTGTATATCAGCCGGCCGTTCAAGATTCATTGCGACTGCGATCAGGTCTGGCGCATGGCATTCAGCCGGCGTGTGTCGGGGCCTAACGGTGAGTTTGCTGGCGTTGCGGTCGCAACCATGCGCCTGGCGTACTTCGATCAGCTTTTCAGTACGCTCACCATCGGCAACGGCAGCAGCGTCAACCTGCTGAGCAACCGAGGCATTTTGCTCGCCCAGCAACCGCTGCTGGAGCGCGACATGATCGACAAGGACCTGAGCGAACGTCCTAACTTCAAGCGCATGCTGCGCGAAGGCAGTGGCAGCTTCCAGGCCATCTCTGCCATCAGCGGCAAGGAGCGCCTGTACACCTTCACCAATGTCGGAGACCTGCCGCTGATCGTGGTAGTAGCCCTGTCCAGTGAAGATGTATTCGCCCCCTGGAAGCGCGCCGCACTGCTGACCAGTGGCGCCACGGGCATCCTGTGTATCGGCTTGTTATGGCTGACCTGGATGCTGCGCCGGGAACTGCGCCGCCGTTATCGCGCAGAGCGCGTACTGTCAGAACTGGCAGCCACCGACGCCCTGACCGGCCTGGCCAACCGCCGCATCCTCGACGAACGCCTGCGCCTTGAATGGGACCGGGCGCAACGTTCGCTCGAACCACTGACCGTGCTGATGATCGACGTGGACCACTTCAAGGCCTTCAACGACCGCCACGGCCATCATGGTGGCGATGCAGCACTGCGCACGGTGGCCCAGGTTATCAGCGCCAATATCCGCCGCCCTGCCGACCTCGCAGCGCGTTACGGCGGCGAGGAGTTCGCGGTGGTGCTGCCCAATACGGACGCCAAGGGCGCGTGGGTCATCGCCGAGCATATCCGCAGCAGCATCGAACATTTACCACGGGTAGCGGGGGATGAGCAGCCGATCACGGCGAGCATCGGCATGAGCACCCGGGACAAGCGCAGCCGGATGTCCCTGGAGGCTTTGCTGCTCAGTGCGGACAGGGCGTTGTATGAGGCCAAGCACACGGGGCGCAATCGGATTGTGGATGCCAGTGAGGGGTGATGATCGCCCCCACGCTGCGCATGGGAACGAGGGAGGCGCGTCACAGACACATAAAAAAAGGCCACCCGAAGGCAGCCTTTAAAAACTAAAGAAAGAGAGTTGTTACTTACACCGCCGCAACGGGACGCATGTAAGAGATCGGTGCGGTGCTGGCATCTTCGAAGGTCACGACTTCCCAAGCGTCTGTCTGCTCAATCAACTTGCGCAGCAGCTGGTTGTTAAGGGCGTGGCCCGACTTGAAGCCTTTGAACTCGCCTATCAGGCTATTGCCCAGCAGGTAGAGGTCACCGATTGCATCGAGGATCTTGTGCTTCACGAATTCGTCTTCATAGCGAAGGCCGTCTTCGTTCAGTACACCATCCGCGTCGACCACAATGGCGTTTTCAACGCTGCCGCCGAGTGCGAGGTTGTGCTTGCGCAGGTACTCGATGTCACTCATGAAACCAAAGGTACGGGCGCGGCTGACTTCTTTTACGAACGAAGTGCTGGAAAAATCCACGCTTGCACTCTGGGTGCGGTCACGGAATACCGGGTGATCGAAATCGATCTCAAAGCTCACTTTAAAGCCTTCGAACGGGACGAAGGTGGCGCGCTTGTCGCCGTCTTCTACTGTCACTTCCCGCAGAATGCGTATGAACTTCTTGGCTGCGTCCTGTTCTTCCAGGCCGGCAGATTGAATCAAGAATACGAAGGGTCCAGCGCTGCCATCCATGATCGGGACTTCGGACGCGGAGAGCTCGACGTAGGCGTTATCGATGCCCAAACCGGCCATGGCCGAGAGCAAGTGCTCCACCGTGTCCACTTTGACGTCACCGTTGACCAACGTGGTCGACATCGTGGTTTCGCCAACATTTTCCGCGCGAGCAGGAATCTGCACCACAGGGTCCAGGTCGGCACGCACAAACACGATGCCGGTGTCGACAGGTGCAGGCTTGAGGGTCAGGTATACCTTCTCCCCGGAGTGCAGACCTACACCTGTGGCACGAATAATATTCTTCAGGGTGCGTTGTTTAATCATGGCTTGGACCGCTTCAGCGCAAATTGCGAACTGGTATCAACAAAGGCTGGCGATAATAGCAGACCAGACCTTTGCTGAACACCAATCACCTTCATAGCCCTGATACATTCCATTAATCGGCCTGACGACGCAGGAATGCCGGGATGTCCAGGTAGTCCAGATCATCTTGCGGATTCGGGCTACGGGACGCCGCAGCACCGGCCTGAGCCTGGTTGCGCATCACGGTCGGACGATCCAGGTCACGGTAGTTCACCGACGGCAGTTCCTGGCGCGAAGGCGCTGGAGCGGCAGCCGCTTGGTTCGCGTGGCTGGCCTGGCTGTTATGCAGGGTGTTGTCGATGACCTTCACAGGCTTCTCGATTTTCGCGCCCAGGCCGGTGGCAACCACGGTCACGTGCAGCTCGTCGCGCATGTCCGGGTCGATAACGGTACCGACCTTGACCATGGCGTGCTCGGAAGCGAAGGCTTCGATGATGCTACCCACGTCGGAGTACTCACCCAGGGACAGGTCAGGACCGGCGGTGATATTCACCAGGATGCCGCGTGCGCCTTGCAGGTTCACGTCTTCCAACAACGGGTTGCGGATGGCCGCTTCAGTGGCTTCGCGTGCACGGTTCGGACCGCTGGCGCAGCCAGTGCCCATCATCGCCATGCCCATTTCGCTCATGACAGTACGGACGTCGGCAAAGTCGACGTTGATCATGCCCGGGCGCTTGATGATGTCGGAGATACCGCGAACGGCACCGGCCAGTACATCGTCAGCCTTGGCGAACGCGGACAGCAGGCTCGCGTCCTTGCCCAGGATGGTCAGCAGCTTCTCGTTGGGAATGGTGATCAACGAGTCGACGCTTTCAGACAGCAGACGGATACCTTCGTCGGCGATCTGCATGCGCTTGCGGCCTTCGAACGGGAACGGACGGGTCACGACCGCAACCGTCAGAATCCCCATTTCCTTGGCCACTTCGGCAATGATCGGCGCTGCACCGGTACCGGTACCGCCACCCATGCCCGTGGTGATGAACACCATGTTGGTGCCCTGCAGCACTTCGGCAATACGCTCGCGGTCTTCCAGGGCGGCTTGACGGCCGACTTCCGGATTGGCGCCGGCGCCGAGGCCCTTGGTCACGGCTGTGCCCAATTGCAGGATGGTCCGCGCGCCGATGCTTTTCAGCGCCTGGGCGTCAGTGTTGGCGCAGATGAATTCAACGCCTTCAATGTTGCTCTTGACCATATGGTTGACAGCGTTGCCGCCGCCACCGCCGACACCGATCACTTTGATGACCGGGCTGGCGGGGATGTTGTCTACGAGTTCGAACATGTTCCCTCTCCTTTCGTTTTCTCTAGTTTTTTCGCCTACTACTTGAAACGGTGTTGCGGTAAATCTTTAGAAATTGCCTTTAACCCAAGCCTGCAACCGCTCGAACAACGGCGCCTTGGCCTCGTCGTCGCTGCGGTAGCTGTCACGGTTGCTCGGGCCCGACAGGGAAATGCCGTCGGTCTGCTTTTGCAGCCCGTACAACAGCAAGCCCACACCGGTGGAATAAATCGGGTTGCGCACCACGTCGCCCAGGCCTTTGACGCCATGGGGAACACCCAGGCGGACCGGCATGTGGAAGATTTCCTCGGCCAGTTCGACCGCGCCTTCCATCTTCGAGGTGCCACCGGTCAGCACGATGCCGGCCGGGATCAAATCTTCGTAGCCGCTGCGGCGCAGTTCAGCCTGGATCAGGGTGAACAGCTCGTCGTAGCGCGGCTCGACCACTTCGGCCAGGGCCTGGCGCGACAACTCACGCGGTGGACGGTCGCCCACGCTTGGCACCTTGATGGTTTCACCGGCACCGGCCAGCTTGGCCAGGGCGCAGGCGTAGCGGATCTTGATTTCTTCGGCGTACTGGGTCGGTGTACGCAGCGCCATGGCGATGTCGTTGGTCACCTGGTCGCCGGCAATCGGGATCACGGCGGTGTGACGGATCGCACCCTCGGTGAAGATCGCGATGTCGGTGGTGCCGCCGCCGATGTCCACCAGGCATACGCCCAGTTCTTTTTCGTCGTCGGTCAGTACCGAATACGCGGAGGCAAGCTGCTCGAGAATGATGTCGTCGATTTCCAGGCCGCAGCGGCGCACGCATTTTTCAATGTTCTGCGCGGCGTTGACGGCACAGGTCACCACGTGGACCTTGGCTTCCAGACGCACGCCCGACATGCCCAGGGGCTCGCGGACGCCTTCCTGGTTATCGATCACGTAGTCCTGCGGCAGGGTGTGCAGCACGCGCTGGTCAGCCGGGATCGCCACGGCCTGGGCGGCGTCGAGGACGCGCTCAAGGTCGGCGGCGCTGACTTCGCGGTCGCGAATCGCCACGATGCCGTGGGAGTTCAGGCTGCGGATATGGTTGCCCGCCACGCCGACGAACGCCGAGTGAATCCGGCAACCGGCCATCAGCTGCGCTTCTTCGATGGCGCGCTGGATCGATTGCACGGTGGACTCGATGTTGACCACCACGCCCTTCTTCAGGCCACGGGACGGATGCGTGCCAATACCGACGATTTCGATCGTGCCGTCTTCCCCGACCTCGCCCACCAGCGCCACCACCTTGGAGGTGCCGATATCGAGACCGACGATCATTTTGCCGCTTTGCACGTTTGCCATGGGTCCTGCCTCTTCTTAATTCTTCGCGACAGCGGGTTGCGCTGCCGTGGGCGCAGCCGGTTCACGCCAGCCGACGGCAAGGCCGTTGGCGTAACGCAGGTCGACGCTCGCAATGTTCGTAATCTGTTCTTTCAAGGTCTTGTCATAGATGGCGATGAAGCGGCGCATCTTTTCCACCAAGCGGTCGCGTCCCAGCAACAACTGGATGCCCGGGCCGGAACTGCCTGCCCCGGTAGTCAAAAACCAGCTGCCCCGTTCACGCAGTTCCAGGCGTGCAATGGAGAAGCCCATTGGCCGCAGCATCTGGCTCAGGGCCTGGTACTGCTGCATCACTTGCTGCTGCGCCCGCTGCGGCCCGAACAGCTGCGGCAGGTGCTCGTAATTGGCCAGCTCACGCGGGGTGAACGCCTGGCCCTGGTTGTTCAACAGCGCCTCATCGCCCCAACGGGCCACGGGGAGCTGTTCTTCCAGGCGGATCGTCACCTGGTCCGGCCAGACGCGGCGGACTTCGGCGTGGGCGATCCACGGCATCTGTTCCAGCTCCCGGCGCATACCCGCCAGGTCAATGGTGAAGAAGCTCGCCGCCAGGAACGGGCCGATACGCTGCTGCACCGCTTGCTGGCTGATGTAGCTCAAATCGCCCTGTACGCTGATCTTGGTGATCGGCCGGTCGGCATAGGGCAATAGACGCTGCGCGCCCTCGTAAGTGCCGAAGCCCAGCACCACCAGCATCACCGGCCAGAACAGCGCCTTGAGGAAACCAAAGTTGGCTTTCGGCAGGCGCGCCGACATCGGCTCTTTAGCCACCATTCGACTGGCACCCCGTGGCACCGGCTTGCGGTTCGGTGCTTGTGGGGGCTGATGACGAAGCGATGCGCCTTTCATGTCCTTAGCCTCTTGGCTCGATGCTGGCGGCCAGAATCGCCAGCACCAATTGCTGGAAATCCAGGCCGGCTGCGCGAGCGGCCATCGGTACCAGGCTGTGGTCGGTCATGCCCGGTGCGGTGTTGACTTCCAGGAACCAGAAATTCCCTTGGTCATCCTGCATCACGTCTGCCCGTGCCCAACCGGCAATACCCAACGCCTCACAGGCTTTCGCCGTGAGGTCCATCAATTCCTGTTCTTTGGTTGCGTCAAGGCCGCACGGGATCCGGTACTGGGTATCGGAGGCCAGGTACTTGGCGTCGTAGTCGTAAAAGGTGTGGGGCGTGCCCAATGCGATGGGCGGCAATACCTGGCCACGCAGGGTGGCGATGGTGTACTCGGGACCCTGGATCCACTGTTCCACCAACACTTGCGAATCGTAGGTACTTGCCGCTTTCCATGCGTCGATCAATTCGGCGGCCGAGTTCACTTTAGCCATGCCGATACTGGAGCCTTCATGGGCAGGTTTGACGATCAAAGGCAGGCCCAGTTCCTTGGCTGCAGAAATACAATCGTCTTCGCTGCACAGAACGCTGTGACGCGGGGTGGGAATACCCAGGCTGTGCCACACCTGCTTGGTGCGCAACTTGTCCATGGCCAGTGCCGAAGCGAGGATGCCGCTGCCGGTGTAAGGGATACCGGCACACTCCAACAGGCCCTGCATGCTGCCGTCTTCACCGCCACGGCCGTGCAGGATGATGAAGGCACGGTCGATCTTCTCGGCCTGCAGGCGGGCGAGGAAGTCATCGCCCACGTCGATCCCGAACGCATTCACGCCGGCACTTTGCAGCGCTTCGAGCACGGCGTTGCCGGACTTGAGCGACACTTCGCGCTCGGCGCTCTTGCCGCCGAACAGCACGGCCACGCGGCCGAAGTCGGCTGGCGTGATGGTGCAGAACAGGGAGCCGTAGTCAGCGGTCATTTCGACGCCCCCTTCTTGGCGGCCGCAAACAGCGGGCTCGCCAGCAACTTAGGCGCAAGGCCGCCGATATCACCGGCGCCCTGGCACAGCAGGATATCGCCGGCACGCAGCAGCGGCTTGACGATCGGCGCCAGGTCCACACCGCGCTCGATGTAGATAGGGTCCAACTGGCCGCGCTGGCGGATGCTGTTGCACAGCTTGCGGCTGTCGGCGCCCGGGATCGGTTCTTCACCGGCCGGGTAGACCTCCATCAACAGCAGCACGTTGGCATCGGCCAGCACATTGACGAAATCGTCGTACAAATCGCGGGTGCGGCTGTAGCGGTGCGGCTGGTAGACCATCACCAGGCGACGCTCCGGCCAGCCACCGCGCACGGCCTTGATCACCGCGGCAACTTCGGTCGGGTGGTGACCATAGTCATCCACCAGCATCACGTCACCGCCTTCCACCGACAGTTGGCCGTAGACCTGGAAGCGTCGGCCGACACCGGCAAAGCGCGACAGGCCCTCGACGATGGCTTCATCGCTGACGCCCTCGTCGGAGGCGATGCAGATGGTCGCCAGGGAATTCAATACGTTGTGGTTGCCCGGCATGTTCACCGACACATCCAGCGGCTCGCGGTCGGGACGCAGCACGGTGAAGTAGGTCTGCATGCCTTCCTGGCGCACATTGATCGCGCGCACGTCGGCGTCTTCGCTGAAGCCGTAGGTCACGGTCGGACGCTTGACCTGGGGCAGGATTTCACGCACCACCGGGTCGTCCAGGCAGAGCACGGCCAGACCGTAGAACGGCAGGTTGTGCAGGAACTCGACGAAGGTTTTCTTCAACTTGTTGAAGTCACCGTCGTAGGTGGCCATGTGATCTTCGTCGATGTTGGTGACCACAGCGACCAGCGGTTGCAGGTGCAGGAAACTGGCGTCGCTTTCATCGGCTTCGGCGATCAGGTAGCGGCTGGTACCAAGCTGGGCATTGGTACCGGCTGCATTAAGGCGGCCACCGATGACGAAGGTCGGGTCCAGGCCACCGGCGGCGAACACCGAGGCGATCAGGCTGGTGGTGGTGGTCTTGCCATGGGTACCGGCGACGGCGATGCCGTGGCGATAGCGCATCAGCTCGGCGAGCATCTCGGCGCGTGGCACCACGGGAATGCGGCGCTCAAGAGCAGTGGCCACTTCCGGGTTGGAGGTGTTCACGGCGCTGGACACCACCAGCACGTCAGCCTCGGCAGCGTTCTCGGCGCGGTGACCGATAAAGATCTGCGCGCCAAAGGACTTCAGGCGCTCGGTGACCGGCGACTCTTTCAAATCCGAGCCGGACACCTGGTAGCCCAGGTTCAGCAACACTTCGGCGATGCCGCACATGCCCACGCCGCCGATACCGACGAAGTGGATGCGACGGATGCGGCGCATTTCCGGTTGTGGCATGGCTTTCTGATTCTCAACCATGGGCCACCTCCAGGCAGATATCGACCACGGTGCGGGTTGCGTCAGGTTTGGCCAGGCGGCTTGCGGTGCTCGCCATGTTGTTGAGTCGTTCCGGTTGCATCAAAACCTCGGTCAGGCGTGCGGCCAAATCGGCGGCGCCAGTCGTTCTTTGCGGCAGCAGGAAGGCAGCGCCCTCCCCGGCCAAATATTCGGCGTTGCGGGTCTGGTGATCGTCGATGGCGTGGGGCAAGGGCACCAGCAAGGACGGCAGACCGGCAGCAGCCAGTTCACTGACGGTCAACGCACCCGCGCGACAGACCACCAGGTCGGCCCAGCCATAGGCATGGGCCATGTCTTTGATAAAGGGCTGCACATTGGCCGCCACACCGGCGTCGCGATAACGCGTGGCGGTGACTTCATCGTGGTTCTTGCCGGCCTGGTGGAAGATCTCCGGGCGCAATTCCACAGGGAGTTGCGCCACGGCTTCCGGCAGCAATTTATTCAGCGGCTCGGCACCCAGGCTTCCGCCCAGGATCAGCAGGTGCGCCTTGCGCCCTGCGAGTGCTTCGCGGGCGATATCCATAAACAGCTCGGTGCGCACCGGGTTGCCGGTGGTACGGCGCTTATCCGACACACTGAAGGTGTTGGGGAACGCCTCGCACACCCGTGCAGCCAACGGCACCAGCAAACGGTTGGCGGTACCGGCCACGGCGTTCTGCTCGTGCACGATCACCGGCACGCCGGCAAGCCTGGCGGCGACGCCACCGGGGCCGGTCACATAACCACCGAAGCCGAGCACACACACCGGCTGCAATTCACGGATGACCTTGCGCGCCTGCCACACCGCCTTGAGCAACACGAACGGTGCCTTGAGCAGGGACAACTTGCCCTTGCCGCGCAGGCCCGTGACGTTGATCAGGTGCAACGGCAAGCCCGCATTCGGCACCAACTCGTTTTCGATGCCGCGCGGTGTACCCAGCCAGTGCACGGTGTAGCCACGGTTCTGGAATTCCCGGGCGCACGCCAGGGCCGGGAACACATGGCCCCCGGTGCCGCCGGCCATGATCAGCACGTTAGCGCCCATGGGTCGGCTCCTCGGCGAAGTCGCTTTCGCTGAACTCCATCTCTTCGCTGCCCAGGTGGGTTCGACTCTCCCACTCGATACGCAGCAACAAGCCAAGACAGGCGCAGCAGATCACCAACGAACTGCCGCCGTAACTGAGGAACGGCAAGGTCAGGCCCTTGGTCGGCAGCAGGCCGACGTTCACCCCGATGTTGATCAGGAACTGGCCGATCCACAGGAACGACAAGCCGTAGGCCACATAGGCGGCGAAATACTGTTTGGCCTTCTCGGCCCACAGGCCGATGTACATGCCGCGTACACACACGAACACGAACAGGGCGACGGTGCACAGCGAGCCGACCACGCCGAGTTCTTCGGCGAGTACGGAGAACACGAAGTCGGTGTGCGCTTCCGGCAGGTAGAACTGCTTCTGCACGCTGTTGCCCAGGCCCACGCCCAACCATTCGCCGCGACCGAAGGCGATCAAGGCCTGGGTCAATTGGTAGCCGGAACCGAACTGGTCGGACCAGGGGTCGGTAAAGGTGATCAGACGCGCCATCCGGTACGGTTGCGCCTGTACCAGGATGGTCACCGCAGCCACTGCCAGCACCACCATCAAGCTGAAGCGGAACAAGCCCACGCCGCCGAGGAACAGCATCGCCGCCGCCGCGCCCATCATCACCACGGTGGCGCCGAAGTCAGGCTCCATCAGCAACAGGCCGGCCATGGGCAGCAGCACGATGAATGGCTTGAAGAAGCCCATCCAGCTTTCGCGCACTTCCTTCTGGCGACGCACCAGGTAACCGGCCAGGTAGATCACCACGAACACCTTGGCGATTTCCGACGGCTGCACGTTGAACGCACCGAAGCCAATCCAGCGCATCGAGCCGTTCACCTCGCGGCCAATGCCGGGCAGGATCACCATGATCAGCAAGCCGAACGCGCCGATCAGCATCAGCCAGCCCAGGCGCTGCCAGGTAGCGATGGGAATCATCATGGTGACGATGCACGCGCCCAGGCCGATGATCAGGTAGACCAGGTGACGGATCATCATGTACAGGGTATTGCCCGATTGCACGGCGGCCACTTCGGAAGAAGCCGAGGTGATCATCACCAGGCCCAGGCCCAGCAGCGCGAGGCAACCGGCGAGCATCGGGAAATCAAGGTCGATGCCGCGCCCGGTAATGATCGGCGACGGGTACGGCTTGATGATGTTTCTGAAGTCAATGCTCATGCCAAGCCCTCCACGGTGCGGGCGAACAACTGGCCGCGCTCTTCGTAGTTCTTGAACATGTCGAAACTGGCGCACGCCGGCGACAGCAGCACCGCATCGCCTGGCTGGGCCAGGGCTTTGCATTGGGTAATGGCGTCGTCCAGGGAGGTGGCGCGCACCTGTGGCACGGCATCGCCCAGCGCGGCGGCGATCAAATCGGCGTCGCGGCCCATCAACACCACGGCGCGGCAATGGGCAGCCACCGGTGCCTTGAGGTCCTTGAAATCGGCACCCTTGCCGTCGCCACCGGCGATCAGCACCAGTTTGCCTTCGATATCGGCGCCCAGGCCTTCGATGGCGGCCAATGCGGCCCCCACGTTGGTGGCCTTGGAGTCGTTGTAATAGCTGACGCCGTCCAGGTCGCGAACCCACTGACAGCGATGCTCAAGGCCGCCGAAGGTGCGCAGGCTCGACAGCATGGCGTCGAACGGCAAGCCCACGGCGTGCCCCAACGCCAACGCGGCCAAGGCGTTGGATTGGTTATGGGCGCCACGGATTTTCAGCTCGCGCACCGGCATCAGGTTCTGGAACTCGAAGGCCAGGTACTTCTCGCCGTTCTCTTCACGAATGCCGAAGGCCTTGAAGTCGGGTTTGCCCAGGCCGAAGGTCCAGCACGGCATGCCCTCGCCCATCAGCGGACGGCTCAGCGCATCCTGGCGATTGACCACAAATTGCTTGGCGCCGCGGAAGATCCGGTGCTTGGCCAGGTGGTACGCCGGCAGGCCGCTGTAACGGTCCATGTGGTCTTCGCTGACGTTCAACACGGTGGCCACTTCAGCACCCAGGTCGTGGGTGGTTTCCAGCTGGAAGCTCGACAGTTCCATCACGTACAGCTCGACGTCGTCGCTGAGCAGGTCCAGCGCCGGCGTGCCGAGGTTACCGCCCACGGCCACGCGCTTGCCGGCCGCCATCGCCATCTCGCCGACCAGGGTGGTCACGGTGCTTTTCGCGTTGGAACCGCTGATGGCCACGATCGGCGCCTTCGCATTGCGTGCAAACAGGTCGATGTCGCCGGACAGCTTCACGCCACGGGCCGCTGCGGCTTGCAGGGCCGGTGTCGCCAGGGCCAGGCCGGGGCTCACGTAGAGCTCATCGGCGCGGCACAGAAACTCAACATCCAGCTCGCCACAACGCACTTCCACGTGCGGGTAGTCACGGCGCAGCGTGACCAGCTCCGGTGGATTTTCCCGCGTATCGGCCACGGCAAACGACGTGCCCCGGTTCGCCAGGAAGCGAACCAGGGACATGCCGCTCTTGCCGAGGCCGACAACGATGCGGAAGTGGTCTGAAGCGATCAGGGACACTCGTTTCTACCTCAGTTTCAGGGTGGCAAGGCCGACCAGGACCAGAATCACGGTGATGATCCAGAAACGGACAATCACACGCGGCTCAGGCCAGCCCTTGAGTTCAAAGTGGTGGTGAATCGGCGCCATGCGGAACACGCGGCGCCCGGTCAACTTGAAGGACGCCACCTGGATGACCACCGACAGGGTTTCCATCACGAACACGCCGCCCATGATGAACAACACGATTTCCTGGCGAACGATCACCGCGATGGTGCCCAGGGCCGCGCCCAGCGCCAGTGCGCCGACGTCGCCCATGAAGACTTGTGCGGGGTAGGTGTTGAACCACAGGAACCCCAGGCCGGCACCGATCAAGGCGCCGCAGAACACGATCAGCTCACCCGCGCCCGGTACGTAGGGGATCAGCAGGTATTCAGCGAATTTCACGTTACCCGACAGGTAGCAGAAGATACCCAGCGCGCCGCCTACCATCACCGTCGGCATGATCGCCAGGCCGTCGAGGCCGTCGGTCAGGTTCACCGCGTTGCTGGAGCCGACGATCACGAAGTAGGTCAGCACCACGAAGCCGATGCCCAACGGGATGCTGGCGTCCTTGAGCATCGGGATGATCAAGGTGGTTTCCACTGCGCTTGGCGCCGTGGTGTAGAGGAAGATCGCGGCGGCAAGGCCGAACACCGACTGCCAGAAATACTTCCAGCGGCTTGGCAGCCCCTTGGAGTTTTTCTCGATCACCTTGCGGTAGTCATCGACCCAGCCGATGGCGCCGAACAGCAAGGTCACCAGCAGCACCACCCATACGTAGCGGTTGTGCAGGTCGGCCCACAGCAAGGTGCTGATACCGATGGACGACAGGATCAGCGCACCGCCCATGGTCGGGGTGCCGGACTTGGACAGGTGCGACTGCGGGCCGTCATTACGAACCGATTGACCAATTTGCAGGTTCTGCAGGGTGCGGATCATCCACGGCCCTAAAAACAGCGACAAAGACAGCGCGGTCAGCACACCCAGGATCCCGCGCAGGGTCAGGTACTGAAAGACCGCGAAGCCTTTGTGGAACTGTTGCAGATACTCAGCCAGCAGCAGCAGCATTAATGTTTCTCCGTACTTGAGCCACACAAGGCCGCGACGACGTTTTCCATCACCGCGCTGCGCGATCCCTTGATCAAAATGGTTGTGTGTTTGTCTTGTTCTGCCACGCCCAGTGCCTGGATCAACTCGGCCTGGGTGGCGAAATGGCGCGCACCGGGGCCGAAGGCAGCCACGGCATGGGCCATGTTCGGGCCGACGGCGTAGAGGGCGTCGACTTTACCGGTGGCATAGGCCCCGACTTCGCGATGACCTTGTTCAGCCCAGTCGCCCAACTCGCCGATATCGCCCAACACCAGCACCTTGCGCCCGTCGAAGCCTTTGAGCAGGTCGACAGCGGCATTGATGGACGACGGGTTGGCGTTATAGGTGTCATCGATCACACGCATGCCGTTGTTCGCCAGTTGCGCAACAGTACGGCCCTTGACCGGCTGCACCGCGCCCAGGCCCGTGGCGATACCGAACAGCGACACGCCCAAGGCGCCAGCCGCAGCCGCAGCGGCCAAGGCATTGGCGACGTTATGGTTGCCGAGCAAATTCAGTTGCACGTGCTCGCTACCTTGCGGGGTATGCAACGTGAAGGACGGGCAGCCACGGGCATCGACGGTGATGTCGGCGGCATGGAAATCAGCTGCGGCGTTAAGCACGGCAAACGTCAGGACCTTGCGACCGGCGGCGCGTAGACGCCAGGTCTCGAAGGCCTTGTCGTCCAGGTTCAAGACTGCGGTGCCCGATGCATCAAGGCCCTCAAGGATTTCACCCTTGGCCTCGACGATTTTTTCCGGGCCACCGAACTCGCCGACGTGGGCCGTACCGGCGTTATTGATAATGGCGACGTGGGGCTTGGTCAGCGCCACGGTGTAGGCGATTTCGCCGATGCGCGATGCACCCAGTTCGATCACCGCCGCGGTGTGTTCCGGGGCGAGTTCGAGCAGGGTCAGCGGAGCGCCGAAATCATTGTTCAGGTTGCCACGGGTGGCCAGCACGGGGCCGCGCGTACGCAGGATACCGGCGAGTAGTTCCTTGACCGTGGTCTTGCCGCTGGAGCCGGTGATGGCGGCAACGGGCTTATCGAAAGCGGCACGGTTCAGCGCCCCCAATTGGCCGAGGGCCAGGCGGGTGTCGGCGACCAGCAGTTGCGGCAAGGTGGAATCAGCCACTTCGCGCTGCACCAAGGCACCTGCGGCGCCTTTGGCGGCGACTTCGTTCAGGTAGTCGTGACCGTCGAAACGCGGACCGGCCAGGGCGACAAACAGTTGCCCCGACTGGATCGCACGGCTGTCGATGCTCACACCCCTGAAGCTGCAATCGCTCGACAGTACGCGTGCCGACAAGGCCTGGGTCAGTTCGCTGAACGTCATCGCCTTAAGCATGGGCGACCTCCCAGGCGGTCAAGGCATGATCGGCCTCGACCAGATCGGAGAAGGCATGACGCTCGCCGTTGATTTCCTGGTAATCCTCGTGCCCCTTACCAGCCAGCACAACCACGTCGTCAGCGCTGGCGCTGGCGATCAACTGGGCGATTGCCGCGCCGCGACCGGCGACGAAGGTGGCCTTGGATGCGTCTTTGAAGCCGGTGCGAATGTCATCGAAAATCCGGCTCGGGTCTTCGCTGCGCGGGTTGTCGTCGGTGACGAGCACACCATCGGCCAGGCGTTCGACGATCTCGGCCATCAACGGCCGCTTGCCGCGATCACGATCACCGCCACAGCCGAACAGGCAGAGCAACTTGCCCTTGGCGTGAGGGCGCAAGGCTTCGAGGACTTTTTCCAGCGCATCCGGGGTATGGGCGTAGTCAACCACCACCAGCGGCTGCGTACCGCCACCCAGGCGCTGCATGCGACCGGCCGGGCCTTCGAGCTTCGGCAGCACCTTGAGAATCTCGTCCAGTGCGTAATCCAGGCCGAGCAGCGCGCCGATGGCGGCAAGTACATTACTCAGGTTGAAACGCCCGAGCAGGGTGCTGCGCAAGTGGTGCTCGCCCTGAGGCGTGACCAGCGTGGCGCGCACGCCTTCGTCATTGAATTGGGCTTCGCGGCAATACAGGTACGCGCTGGCGTCTTCCAGGCTGTAGGTGATCAGGCGCGCTTCGCTGTCTTGGGCCGCCAGTTGGCGACCAAAAGCGTCGTCCAGGTTGATCACCCGGCACTTGAGGTCATTCCAGGCAAACAGCTTGGCCTTGGCGGCGGCGTACGCCTCCATGGTGCCGTGATAATCCAGGTGATCGCGGGACAGGTTGGTCATCACTGCCACATCAAAGGCCAGGGCGGTAACGCGGCCCTGGTCCAGACCGTGGGACGACACTTCCATGGCAATCGCCTTGGCACCAGCCTTTTTCAGGTCGGCCAGGGTCGCTTGCACGGCGATGGGGTTCGGCGTGGTGTGCAGGCCGCTTTGCAGCGCGCCATAAAAACCGGTACCCAGGGTGCCGACAATGCCGCAGTGCTGGCCCAGCAGGTCAAGGGCCTGGGCGACCAATTGGGTCACGCTGGTCTTGCCGTTGGTACCCGTCACGCCCACCAGATTGAGGTGGCGGCTCGGATCGCCGTAAAAACGCCCGGCAATATCGGACAGTTGCTTGGCCAGTCCCT
This sequence comes from Pseudomonas sp. Yb2C2, assembly GCF_052112325.1. NCBI lineage: Bacteria > Pseudomonadati > Pseudomonadota > Gammaproteobacteria > Pseudomonadales > Pseudomonadaceae > Pseudomonas > Pseudomonas sp. Yb2C2. Next base: position 78,686 of record NZ_JAVAJK010000004.1, read on the forward strand.
TGACCGGGATCAGCGGCACGTCGGTGATCGGCAGCACCGTGGCGCCTTCGACTTCATAGGCCACGGCAGCCGCGCCGCGCTGCAGCGCGTCGGCGATGTGCGCACGGCCATCGTACTTGCCGCCCGGCACCGCCAGGAACAGGTCGCCAGCGCGCACGTTACGGCTGTCCAGGGTCAACTCGCGAATCAGCAGATCGCGGCCGGCGTGGGCAAAAATCTTGTTCAGGCTAAGAGACATCAGCCGCGCCCTCCATTGGCTTTTACTGCAGCGGCCGGTGGTCCGGCATTCGCTTGTTGGGTCGGCGGCAGGTTATCCGGGGTGATGTTCATCAGGCGCAGGGTGCCGGACATTACTTTGCTGAACACCGGTGCCGATACCAGGCCACCGAAGTAACCGGCCTTGCTCGGCTCATCGATCACAACGACGATGGCGTAGCGCGGATCGCTCATCGGGCCGAAGCCGGCGAACAGCGAGCGGTAGGAGTTTTCGGCGTAGCCCTTGGTGCCCACCGACGTCTTACGCGCGGTACCGGACTTGCCCGCCACGTGATACGCCGGCACCTGGGCACGGAATACGCCGCGCGGTGCTTCGATCACTTGTTGCAGCATGCCCTGCATGGTCTTGGCGACGTTTTCCGGGATCACCTGGGTGGCTTTCGGCGCTTCATCGACGTGGATCAGGCTCAACGGCACCATGCGTCCGTTATTGGCCAGCACGGAGAAGGCATGGGCCAGCTGGATGGCGGTCACCGACAGGCCGTAGCCGTAGGAAAGCGTGGCGGTCTCGGCTTTTTTCCAGTCGCGGTAGTTGGGCAGGTTGCCGACGCGCTCACCCGGGAAATCCAGGCCGGTGGGTTGCCCCAGGCCGATCTTCTGCGCCAGGTGGTAAATGGTTTCACCACCGATATCGAAGGCGACCTTACTCATGCCCACGTTACTGGAGTTGATCAGGATACCTGTCAAATCCAGCACCGGGCCTTCAGTACGGGACACGTCACGAATGGTGTATTTGCCCAGTTGCAACGTACCCGGATACACCTCGACCTTGTCGCTGGGTTTCCAGCGTCCGGTTTCCAGGGCGGCACTCATGGAGATGGCTTTCATGGTCGAGCCCGGCTCGAACACGTCGATCATCGCGCGGTTACGCATCATCGCCGGTTGCAGGTTGCGTCGGTTGTTCGGGTTGTAGGTCGGTTGGTTGACCATGGCGAGGATCTCGCCGGTCTTCACGTCCATGATCACCAGGCTGCCGGCCTTGGCACCGTTCTCGATGATCGCGTTACGCAGCTCACGGTTGGCCAAATATTGCAGGCGCAGGTCAATCGACAACGCCAAGGGCTTCCCGGCCTTGGCGTTTTTAGTGACTTGGACATCCTTGATCAACCTGCCGCGCCGATCCTTGATGACCTGTCGTTTTCCCGGTACCCCGGCCAGCCATTCATCGTAGGCGAGTTCCACACCTTCACGACCATGATCATCAATGTCGGTAAAGCCGACCATATGGGCAGTGGTTTCACCGGCCGGGTAGAAACGACGGAACTCCTCGATGCCGTAGACACCGGGGACTTTAAGGTCGAGCACCTGCTGGCCTTGTTCGGGGGTAAGGCCGCGAACGAGGTAGATAAATTCTTTATTTGCCTGGGCCTCGAGGCGCTCAGCCAAGGCTTTCGGATCCTGGCCCAGGGCGGCAGCCAGTTGCGGCCACTTGTCCTTGGCAACCTGCAATTCCTTGGCGTTGGCCCACAGGGTGGTCACCGGCGTACTCACCGCCAACGGCTCGCCGTTACGGTCAGTGATCAGGCCACGGTGCGCAGGGATCTGGATATGACGCAGGCTACGGGCATCGCCCTGGCCGATCAGGAAGTCACGGTCGACCACTTGCAGGTCGATGATCCGCCAGGCAATCGCACCCACCATCAATGCCAGCAAGCCGAGCATCAGGCGGAAGCGCCATGGGTAGAGTGCGCCTTCAAGCTTCATCATGGCGCCACCATGCGCACTTCGGCCGCACCCGGGATGTGCATTTTCAGCTGTTCGGTGGCCAGCACTTCGATACGGCTATGGGCCGTCCAGGTGCTTTGCTCGAGGATCAACCGGCCCCACTCCGCCTGCGCCTTGTCACGCACGCTCAATTCCCCATAGAGGGTATTGAGCAGTTGGCGGTTGTAATGGGCGCTGTAGGACACCGCAATTGCGGACACCAGCACGCCGACAAACAGCAGCAACATAAAGAAGCTGCCGCCCGGGAGGGGCTTGGCGAAAAGCTTGCTCACCGCAGCTTCTCCGCGACGCGCATGACGGCGCTACGGGAACGTGGGTTGGCCTTGAGTTCGGCTTCGGAAGCGAACTGCGCTTTGCCATGGATTTTGATTTTCGGCACAAAGGCTTCGAAACGTACCGGCAGGTTGCGCGGCAGGTTGTCGGACTCGCCCTTGACCAGGCGGCGCATGAACAGCTTGACGATGCGGTCTTCCAGGGAGTGGAAACTGATCACCACCAGGCGACCGCCTACTTCCAGCGCCTCGAGGGCAGCCTCGAGGCCAGCCTCCAGGTCGCCCAATTCGTTGTTGACGTGGATACGCAGGCCCTGGAACGCGCGGGTCGCCGGGTTCTTGCCCTTTTCCCACGCGGGGTTGGCGACTTTCAGCACTTCGGCCAGGTCGGCGGTGCGCTCGAACGGCTGGATTTCGCGACGCTCCACCACGGCACGGGCCATGCGGCCGGCGAAGCGCTCTTCACCGTATTCCTTGAACACACGGGCGATTTCTTCCACCGGCGCAGTGGCAATGAACTGCGCGGCACTGACACCACGGGTAGGGTCCATGCGCATGTCGAGGGGGCCGTCGTTCATGAAGCTGAAGCCGCGCTCCGGGTCATCGAGCTGCGGCGAAGACACGCCCAGGTCGAGCAAAACCCCGGCCACCTTGCCCGCCATGCCGCGCTCGGCGACTTCGGCACCGAGCTCGGCAAAGCTGCGCTGCACAACGACAAAGCGGCCGTCTTCGGCCGCTAGCGCTTGCCCGGTGGCAATCGCTTGGGGGTCTTTGTCGAACCCGAGGAGCTTGCCGTCGGGCCCGAGCTGGCTGAGGATCAACCGGCTATGCCCGCCCCTGCCAAAGGTACCGTCCAGATAGCAGCCATCCGCGCGTACGGCGAGAGCCTCAACGGCTTCGTCAAGCAGTACGGTGATGTGGTTAAAGCCGCTATCAATAGTCACAGGATCAAATCACGCAGTTCATCAGGCATGGCGCCCGGTTGTTGAATAGCAGCCAGGTCAGCTGCAGAAACAGCATCCCAGGCATCTTCGTCCCACAATTGGAACTTGTTCAGTTGGCCGACCAGCATTGCGCGCTTATCCAGCTTGGCGTACTCGCGCAAACGCGGGGGCACCAGGAAACGACCACTGCCATCGAGCTCGAGGTCGACGGCATTACCAATCAGCAAACGCTGCAGACGGCGGTTTTCTTCACGCAATGAAGGCAAGGCACGCAACTTGGTCTCAATCAACTCCCACTCATCGAGGGGGTAAACACATAAACAAGGGTCAACGGCATCGATTGTGATGATCAACTGTCCGGAACTTCGCGAAATCAGCTCGTCACGATACCGGCTCGGCATGGCGAGACGGCCTTTTGCATCGAGACTGATAGCGTTAGCTCCGCGAAACACAGATGCGTTTCTCCAAATTTTAGCGTTTTACGTTCAAAAAACCCACTTTGTGCCACTTTCCGCCACTTGCGCACACTATAGGAATGCGCCCACCACACCGTCAAGGCGCGGATTCAAGGAAAAGCCTTACAGATCGGAGATTTAGGAGCGTAAAAGGAGGAGAAACCAGAGTTCGGCGGTGTTTTTGGCTCGACAAGCACAAATAGCTCAAAGAGCTACAGATCAAAGTTAAAGTGATTTATTAAGAGTAAGATTTTTTTGGTATTACGAAGATGCATCTGCCAATGATTTGGCAGGGAGGGATTCTTGCGTTACTACCGGTTTTCTGCCCGAGATTCGGACAGAAGGAAAAAGGTGGAGAGTCGATCTGTAAGCCGGGTTCTGTCTTGAACAGTCATTCGTCTACGATGGCCATCACTGGACATCTTTAGCAACCTACCCGGTCCCAGCGCGGGCCACGCCTTGGGACCCTATTTGGTCTTGCTCCAAGTGGGGTTTACCTAGCCACGAACTGTTGCCAGTCGTGCGGTGCGCTCTTACCGCACCTTTTCACCCTTACCGGCACCGAAGTACTTAGGCGGTTATTTTCTGTGGCACTTTCCGTAGGCTCACGCCTCCCAGGCATTACCTGGCACTTCGCCCTATGGAGCCCGGACTTTCCTCCCCCCCCTAATTTTCATAGAGGGCAGCGACTGTCCAATCGACTCTCCGCCGCGCAGGTTAACGGCACGACGGCCTCAGGACAAGTATTAAAAGTGCAGCATTGCCATCACGTTCGGACGGAATACCGGTTTACCCCCGGAACTATTCGGCTTTCTGTTTATCCAGCGCGACTTGATACAACACATTCTTGCGTACCCCGGTGATTTCCGCCGCCAACGCCGCAGCGCGCTTGAGGGGCATCTCCTTGAGCAGCAGGTCGAGGATACGCATGGCCTCGCTGCCGACGGCCTCTTCATTTTCCGGCGCGGTCCAGCCCGCCACCAACACCACACACTCGCCGCGCTGCTGATTACTGTCGCCCTCGACGAACGCGCGCAGCGCTTCCAGCGGCAGGCCCTTGAGGGTTTCGAAGGTTTTGGTCAGCTCACGGGCCAGCAGGGCCAGGCGCTCGCCGCCGAACACCAGCTCCATATCCTGCAGGCATTCAAGAATACGATGAGGCGCTTCGTAGAAGATCAGCGTGCGCGGCTCCTCTTTCAATGCCTGTAGACGCGCACGACGCCCCACGGCCTTGGCCGGCAGGAAACCTTCGAAAATAAAACGGTCCGACGGCAGGCCTGCCGCCGACAATGCAGCGATCAGCGCGCACGCTCCTGGAACAGGCACTACATTGATACCTGCGGCACGCGCCTGGCGGACCAGATGGTACCCAGGGTCGGAGATCAGCGGCGTACCCGCGTCCGAGATCAGCGCCACATCGTCGCCCGCCAACAACCGCACGATAAAGCGACTGCCTTCTTCGCGCTCGTTATGCTCGTGACAAGCCGCCAATGGCGTGCTGATACCAAAATGCTGCATCAAACGCTGGGAGTGTCGAGTGTCTTCCGCCGCAATCAATTTAACCTCGCGCAACACTTTCAGCGCCCGGGCACTGATGTCGTCCAGATTGCCAATGGGCGTCGCCACGACAAAAAGCGAGCCTGCCGTGGAATTCAAAGGACCTGGAGCAGTCAAAGCGCACACCTCGATGGTTGGCAAAAGCCATATTGTAGCGCGTAGGCGCCTTGAAAATATGCCATCACGGCCGATGGCTTTTCAGCCGTGCATGGCTGATCGCACCACTTGCACGACCTAAATCGACGGTTTCACGCCAGTAACATCGCGCCTGGGCCAGTGCTTGGGTACAATTCCACGCTAATTTGATCGGTATCAGGAACACTTACATGATCGCTTGCCTGCGGCTGCTCTCCGCCCTCTGCCTCGCTGCCTTACTGGCCGCTTGCGCCAGCTCGCCCTCGTCCAGCCTTGGCGACCTTCCACGGACCCCGGACGCCAGTATCGAGCAACTGCTCGAACAGGCCACCACCGCCAAGACGCCAGAAAAGGCCGCGTTGCTGCGCCTGAGTGCGGCAGACATGGCCTACCGCCAGAACAACCCTGGCCGCTCGTCGCAGATTCTTGCGCAAGTGTCCCTGGATGTCCTCAAGCCAGCCGCGCAAGTCTTTGCCAGCACCCTGGCTGCCGAATTGGCCATGACGCGCAACCAGCCCAAGGCCGCGTTGACCGCCTTGAACCATCCGAGCCTGCAAAGCCTGAAGGAGCTGCCGACCGAACAGCAGATTCGCACTGGCACCGTGCACGCCCGCGCTTATGAAGCCGATGGCCAGACCCTGGCCGCTGCCCGCGAGCGCGTCGCCATGGCGCCACTGCTCAGCGGCGATGCCGCCAAAAGCAATCACGAAGCCATCTGGACCTTGATTGCCGCACTGCCTGCGGAACAACTGCAAGCCAGCGGCAACCCGACCCTGGACGGCTGGATTACCCTGGCCCAAGCGGTCAAGGGCGCCGGTACGCTTGAGCAACAGCAGGCCGCCATAGACACCTGGCGCGCACAGAACCCGGGCCACCCGGCCGCCGTGCAACTGCCAACCCCGCTGACCAAGCTCAAGGAGCTGGCCAGCCAGCCCTTGAACAAGATCGCCCTGCTGCTGCCCCAGGAAGGCCCGCTGGCCTCCGTCGGCAAGGCCCTGCGCGAAGGTTTCATGGCGGCGCACTACCAGGCTGAACAAGCCGGGCAGAAGCCACCGGTCATCGAGTTCTATGACAGCTCGCGCCTGGCCTCCATCGACGACTTCTATGCCAAGGCCCAGGCTGCAGGCGTGCAATTGGTAGTTGGTCCGCTGGAGAAGCCATTGGTCAAGCAGCTCAGCACGCGCCCTCAGCTACCGATCACCACGCTGGCGTTGAACTACAGCGAGACCGATCAGGGCCCGGCGCAATTGTTCCAGTTCGGCCTGGCCGCTGAAGACGAAGCCCGCGAAGTGTCGCGCCGCGCCCGTGCCGATGGCCTGCACCGCGCCGCTGCCATGGTGCCCCGTGGCGAGTGGGGCGAGCGTGTCTACAAGGCCTTCCGCCAGGATTGGGAAGCCAACGGTGGCACGGTTGTCGGTGTCGAGTATGTCGACCAGCCGGTCGCCCTCGCCCAGCAAATTGCCGACCTGTTCCAACTGCGTAAAAGCGAAGGCCGCGCCAAGAGCCTGCAAAGCACAGTGGGCACAGACGTAGCGGCACAGCCGTCACGTCGCCAGGACATCGAGTTCATCTTCCTGGCCGTTACCCCGCAACTGGCCCAGCAGATCAAGCCGACCCTGAACTTCCAGTACGCCGGTGATGTGCCGGTGTACGCCACGTCCCACGTATTCAGCGCCAGCGGTGACAAGAACCAGTACCTGGACATGACCAACGTGATGTTCTGCGAAACCCCTTGGCTGCTCAACACCACCGACCCGCTGCGTAACCAGGTTGCCGCACAATGGCCGCAAGCCAATGGCAGCCTTGGCCGCCTGTATGCGATGGGCGTCGACGCCTACCGCCTGGCCCCGCGCCTGGGCCAGTTGAAGGCACTGCCGGATACACGCATTGACGGCCTCTCGGGCAACCTGGGCATCAGCACCAACCAGCGCGTCGATCGCCAGATGCCATGGGCGAAGTTCGTTGGTGGCGAGATCCAGCGCCTGCCGGACACCCCGCGCTGATGCCGGAGCGGTCTACTGCACAAAGCGGCAAGGATGCCGAACTTCAAGCATTGAAACACTTGCAACAACAGGGTCTGCGCCTGCTGGCGCAGAACTGGTTGTGTAAACGCGGCGAGCTTGATCTGGTCATGCTTGACGGCGATACAGTAGTATTCGTCGAAGTCCGCTACAGAAAACACGCACAATGGGGTGGCGCGCTCGCCAGTATCGACGGGCGCAAGCGTCAGAAGCTGATACTCGCTGCGCAGTTTTTCCTGCAAGAAGAGCATCGCTGGGCCGATGCCCCCTGCCGTTTCGATGTGGTTGCCATGGAAAGCACACCGTCTGGTCAGGTTGATCTGAACTGGCTGCAAAATGCCTTCGACAGCTGATTCACCGGACATCTTCACCACACACTTTTGCTCTTTGCTTTGCGGGCTGCACATTCCTGTGCCAAACAGCCGCGCTACTTAAGGTCACACAGATGGACATGCAATCCAGAATTCGCCAGCTTTTCCAGGCCAGCATCGACACCAAGCAACAGGCGATGGACGTACTTGCACCGCACATCGAGCAAGCCAGTCAGGTCATGGTCAATGCCTTGCTCAACGAAGGCAAAATGCTTTCGTGCGGCAACGGCGGTTCGGCCGGCGATGCCCAGCATTTTTCGTCCGAGCTGCTCAACCGCTTCGAACGTGAGCGCCCGAGCCTGCCGGCCATCGCCTTGACCACCGATTCGTCGACGATCACCTCGATCGCCAACGACTACAGCTACAACGAAATCTTCTCCAAGCAGATCCGCGCCCTGGGCCAACCAGGCGATGTGCTGCTGGCGATCTCCACCAGCGGCAACTCGGCGAATATTATTCAAGCGATCCAGGCCGCACATGATCGCGAAATGATTGTCGTAGCATTGACCGGACGCGACGGCGGCGGCATGGCCTCGCTGCTGCTGCCCGAAGATGTGGAGATTCGCGTCCCGGCCAATGTCACCGCACGTATTCAGGAAGTCCACCTGCTGGCGATCCATTGCCTGTGCGATCTGATCGACAGCCAACTGTTTGGGAGTGAAGAATGACCGTTAACCGCCTCGGCCTTTTGGCCATTACGTTGTGCCTCGGCATCAGCGGCTGCAGCACGGCAATCACTGCGACACGTGACACCCCTATTCAGGATGACAAGGGCACCCGCACCTTCGGCAGCAAGATTGACGACTCGCTGATCGAAACCAAGGTCGAAGTCAACATTGCCAAAGCCGCCACGGACCTGGGCAACGGTGCTTCACGCATCGTCGTGACCAGCTTCAACGGCGTGGTACTGCTCGCAGGCCAAACGCCACGCGCCGACCTCAAGGCCCAGGCCGAACAGGCAGCCTCGGCCGTACAGCGGGTCAAGAAGGTCCACAACGAATTGCAGGTCATGGACCCGATCACCCTGCTGGCCATCAGCAACGATGCCCTGCTGACGACCAAGATCAAGGCACAGATGCTGACCGACAACGCGATTCCCGGCTCGCGGATCAAAGTGGTCACCGATAACGGCATCGTCTACCTGATGGGCCTGCTGACGCAGGCGGAAGCCACGCGCGCAGCCAACCTGGTGCAGGGCGTATCCGGCGTGCAGAAGATCGTCAAGGTGTTCGAGTACATCGATTGATGTAAGCGCCAGCCATAAAAAAGGGCGCCATGCATTCACTGCATGGCGCCCTTTTTAGTGACCCGCGTTTATTGGTATTGCTGGTACGGGTTGCCCTGGAACTGGTTGTTCTGCTGCGGCGCTTGCTGCTGCGCGCCAGGCTGGCCGTACTGCTGGCCGGGGATCGGGCCGAGGTTCACTTCTACGCGACGGTTCTGTGCACGACCGTTCACGTCGGCGTTGCTGGCTATCGGGTTATCCGGGCCGGCACCGCGTGCGCTGAGGTTGGCACCATTAACGCCTTGGGAGGTCAGGTAGTTGGCCACGCTCTGGGCACGGCGCTGCGACAGGTCCATGTTCAGTTGGCGGCTGCCGGTGCTGTCGGTGTAACCGACGATCTGGATGGTGTTCTGGTTGAACTGCTTGAGGGAGTTGGCCAGGTTGTTCAGCGGCTGGTAGAAGCTGCTGGAGATCGCGTCCGAGTTGGTGGCGAAGGTGATGTTACCCGGCATGATCAGCTTGATCTGGTCGCCCTGGCGCTGAACTTCAACCCCGGTATTGGCCATGCTCTCACGCAGTTTCTTTTCCTGCTGGTCGGCGTAGTAGCCGTAACCCGCGGCGCCGGCACCCGCAACCACTGCGCCGATCAGCGCGCCCTTGCCACGGTTGTTATGGTCGATGGCAGCACCCGCCAATGCACCGGCCAGGGCACCCAGGCCACCGTACTTGGCGGTCTTGCTCATACCGCTGGATTCATTATTCGCCTGTCCCTGGCTGCCACCGCCATAAGGATTAGGTGAAGCGCAGCCGGACAACAGGGCTACGGCGGTAGCGACAACAAGCAGACGACGCGGAGTGAACATGAAGGGAGCTCCTACTTTTGCATTCTGTGGTGCAAAGGACATTGGCAATGGACCCGTGCCGAGTTTGGAACACGACAAACGGTAAAAATTCCGTGGGCGCGCCCAGAGCTGTAACAAAACATTCGGGTCTTGCGTTGCTACAGAAACCGTAGCAGACACATGCTGAACGCGGCCTGAGTTTTTGCTACAGCGGGTTGCCGTTCGAACCATTGCTTCACGCCCGCACAAATGGGTTCTCACGCATCTCGTCACCCAGGCGCGTGTCCGGGCCATGGCCGGTCACCACCGTCGCGCCTTCATCCAGCGTGTAGAGCCGTTGCTTGATCGAACGCACGATCGTCGCCTGGTCCCCACCCCACAAATCCGTACGCCCAACACCGCGCCGAAACAGCGTGTCCCCGGCAATCAGCAGCCTGGCATCGGCAAACCAGAAGCTCATCGAGCCTGGCGTGTGCCCCGGTGTATGGAGCGCCACACCGCACCCACAAGCCAACGCCTCATCATCGGCCAGCCAGCGATCCGGCGACGGCACCGGCGTGTAGGGCACACCAAACATCTGGCACTGCATCTCCAGGTTGTCCCAGAGAAAATGGTCTTCCTTGTGCAGGTGCAGGGTTGCACCGGTCTTTTCCTTCAATTGCCCCGAGGCCAGGAAGTGATCGAGATGGGCATGGGTGTGGATGATGCTCACCACTTTCAGGCCCAGGGCATCGAGGCGCGCCAGGATCAGTTCATGATTGCCACCCGGGTCGACCACGATGGCCTTCTTGGTGATGGGGTCGCCAATGATCGTGCAGTTGCACTGCAACGGGCCGACCGGGAAGGTTTCGCGGATCAGCGTGGGCTTTTCGGCTTCCATGGGTGCTCCTATAAAGCGAATGGCACATTTTTGGCACTGTGTGAAAAGCGATGACGAGTGATGTCACCTGCTTTGTTTGTAAGCATCGAGCGCATGCCCGAGGAATGCGTTCATGTGCTCGCGGTCATGATCGTTGGCTGACAGTTTTTCAGAATGTGTTCCTATTGGATTGGTGGCTGTAATCCGAAGCTCAATGTAAGACGCTCGATATAGTCCCCCAGGGCGCCTTTCAGTCCGATGGACTTGAGATCGATCTCTTCGTTCGCCAAGAGCGCCAGAAACGCCCTCATGTCGGTCTGAATGCTTTCCGGCAGGTCGATGGGGTCATCCGTCAATTGGCCGCTCAGATTCAGTACGTCATTTCGATGTTTTTTGATGTTCTTGCTGTCGACCTGTTCGCCAGCCTCCTTTCGCGCTGACAAATTGAGCCAAGCGTGCGCCTTGAGTGGGATCAGCCGGTCGGCGCCGATGAAGGTCAGAACGTCATTGCGCTGCCGGCCCTCAAGCAGGAAATGGTAGTAGGGGTCATCGAGCAAGATGGCGGACAGGCTTGATACCGATTCGTCTGTAGGAATAGAGGTCAGCGTCGCGTCCGCCGGGAGCGCGACACCCTCGGGAGCACGCGAGAACAATTCGATCTGGACGGGATAGGCCTCGTCCTCGGGGTGCTGGAACCGATAGAAAACAGGCCGCTGACCGTCAATCCCACCAACCTGCCGGATGGCGTACCGTCCGGCACGTATGAAGGCCCAGAACGCCCCGGCAAACTCGGCATTGAGCGCTTCGATAACCAGCACGATATCGAGATCCTTGGTTGCGCGGAACGATTGGCCCGCCGCATCCATCGTGAGCCAGGAGGCAACACCGCCAATCAGCACATACTGATCACGAAAATCGCTGAAGTGTTGTCCGAATACGTCTAGTCCTCTGATTTCAGCCAAGTCACTGCCTCCTTAAGTTCATCTAAAGCCAACTGGACACGTTCGTCCGGGACGTTTTCCAAGCTCAGAAGCAATGACGCTTCATCTGCGATGTTTTTTCCTTCCTTTAGGCTTCGATAAGACCATATCTCCACCCATGCCCGGATCTCATCAACCGAGTCGGTTACCTTGAATGCCAGTTCCTGGACCATGTCGTCGAACTGCTTTTTGGTCATTCCAAAAACCGGTTGTATGGGACCCGCCAGCATCGTGCATTTGGCCAGAGCGGTCTCGCCCGCGAGAAATACGCCGCCGCCTGTATGAAGCACTCGGTCGATCGCAACCTTCCGTTTAACGGGAGAGCGCATAAAGGGGCGAACATTTTTGAAGACGCTGGCCGGAGGTGCACCGAACGAATAGCAATTTTTGAACCCCTGACTTTGTGCAGGATGGACGATGCCCAGCTTCAGCAACTGATCGATCACTTTGGCAAGTGTGACGCGGCTGTATTTGAAACCGTTCATGATGCCGTTGGAGTTGAAGATCGTATCGCTGTCCCATCCCTCATACAGGCGAGCCAAGACCATCGCTTGTGCAGCAGGAAGAAGGGCTGAAACGTCTTCCTCGTTTCGGCGCGTCCGAACGGTTTCGCGCAGGTCCATCGCCAACTCTGGGATGAACATCTGATAGCCAGGCTGGATGAAATTGATGTTGTTGGCGATCAGGCTACGCCGCTCCGGCACCGACAGTGACTGGCATACGTACACAACCACCTTGTCCGTGGTTTTTTGTACCTGAGCGATGTGCTTCCCAAGCGTTACAGATCCCGGGTACTTATTTTCCACTGGAAGCAGTAGGAGCATCGGTAGCGTTTGTTTCGCCTTCGGCCCGACCATAAGGGCCAGATAGACGAGTTTGTAGGCATCCTTGATATGAAAGGGAACCTTCAGGCCTGAGGCTGCTTGAAGGTGCGCTTCCAAGCCCACAGTGGATTCGAGGTAACCCTTGATATCATCCAGTAAAACCGGCATTTCACGCCACCTTGTTAACCACTTTTTTACACCGTAAACCATGGCGATTAACAAGTCAAAAAAGTGGTTAACACTGCAGGAGGATTACCCACCCGGTCCTCTGTAGATCAACGTGAGGGCCAGTCACTCGTCATTGCAGTTGCACTGCAACGGGCCGACCGGGAAGGTTTCGCGGATCAGCGCGGTTTTTTCAATATTCATCGATGCTCCTGCGGGCGCTATGGCATATTCCGCACAGTATGGTTGACGCGGTGCCAGACCTGAAGAGCAGCGACTGCTAAGCTTGCCCACGCCATCGAAAAACAACCCAGGCCCCCGCCACCGTGCCGCGTTGGAGCGATCCCCATGGCGAATCAACTGATCATCTGCGAGCACTGCGACTGTGTGTACGAAAAAGTCACGCTCGCCAAACATCAAAAAGCCCACTGCATACGTTGCGCAGGCGTGCTCCAGCGCTACAACGGCCTGACCGTGCAACAGCGTCTCGCCCTGACGCTGACGGCTGCGGTGCTGTGGACGTTCGCCAATTTCTATCCCGTGATGAGTATCAGCCTGCAAGGCCTGAAAAGCAGCGCCACGCTATGGGACTCGGTGGTAGCGCTGAGCCTGGGGCCGATCACGTTTATCGCGTTGGTGGCGGCCATTTCCATCATCATCGCGCCAGTGTTCCAGTTACTGCTGCTGATGTGGGTCTTGAGCTTCGCCCTCGCGGGCAAGCGCTCACCGGCGTTCCGATTGTGCATGCGTTGGCTGGAGGCACTCAGGCCCTGGAGCATGCTGGAGGTGTGTCTGCTCGGGGCAATGGTGGCGGTGTTCAAGCTGGCCGGCATGCTTGATGTGATCCCCGGCACCGGCCTGTTTGCCCTGGCCGTACTCAGCCTGTTGCTGATCCGCATTGCCGGGCGTGATGTGCGCGACCTGTGGGACAGCGTATGAGCACACCGCCGACGGCCAGCGAGCTCGGCCTGTGCCTCTGTCACAGCTGCGGATTGTCCTGCGACATGCGCGACGGGCCGAACGAATGCGAGCGCTGCGGCGCGCCCTTGCACCGGCGCAAGGTCAGTTCCCTGACGCGCACCTGGGCCTACATGCTCACCGCGCTGGCGTTCTATGTGCCGGCCAATCTCCTGCCGGTGATGAACACCACCATGCTCGGCTCGGGGGCGGACAGTACTATCATGAGTGGGGTGTTGGAGTTCTGGCAGCACGGCGCGTGGGACATTGCGCTGATTATTTTCATCGCCAGCATCGCAGTGCCCGGCATCAAGTTTGTGTCCCTGGCCCTGCTGCTGGTCACCGTGCAGCGCAATAGCCTTTGGGCACGCAAGGAACGTTCGAAGCTGTTCCGCTTCGTCGAACTGATTGGCTACTGGTCGATGCTGGATGTCATCGTGGTCGCGCTGGTGGCCGCACTGGTGAAGTTCCAGGCCCTGGGCACCATCGAGCCGCGCCTGGGTATCCTGTTTTTCGGCCTGGTGGTGGTGTTTACCATGCTGGCCGCCATGAGCTTCGACCCGAGGCTGATCTGGGAAACCCCACACAACAAGGAGACCGCGGATGACGTCACATCCCACTGACACCCCGCAAGCCCCAGGATCGCCTGCAATCAAGACACGGCGCTTCAGCGTTTCGCTGGTGTGGATCGTGCCGATCGTCGCGGTGCTGGTGGGGATTTCGCTGGTGGTACACAGCGTCCTCCAACAGGGCCCGACCATCACCCTCAATTTCAAGACCGGCAGCGGTCTGATCGCGAACAAAACCGAGGTCAAGTACCGCAACGTGGTGATCGGCCAGGTGACCGACGTCGCCTTGAGCGACGACCAGAAAAGCGTCAACGCCACGGTTCAACTGGCCAAGCAGGCCGAAAGCTTCACCCGCGCCGATTCGCAGTTCTGGGTGGTACGCCCGCGTATCGGCGCCGGCGGCGTATCCGGCATCGACACCCTGCTCTCCGGCGACTACATAGGTGCCGACATCGGCCAATCGGAGACCCGTGCCAAGCAGTTCAAAGGCCTGGAAAACCCGCCGCCCATCACCTACGGCGAACCGGGCAAGCGTTTCACGCTGCACACGCAGACCCTCGGTTCGCTGGATATCGGCTCACCGGTGTACTACCGCAAAATCGAGGTCGGCCAGGTGGTGGCCTACGAGTTGGATGCCGAAGGCAAGGGTGTCAATGTCGAGGTGTTCGTGCATGCGCCCAATGATGCCTATGTCACCGAAAACACGCGTTTCTGGAATGCCAGCGGGGTTGACCTGAGCGTCGGCGCCAATGGCTTCGCGCTGAAGACCGAATCGCTTTCGTCCATGCTGGTCGGTGGTATCGCCTTTCGGGCGCCGCCGTACAGCCCCAACGACAAACCGGCCGACGAGGCACGTACCTTTGAGCTCTTCGACGACCAGGACAGCGCCCTCGCCCCACCCAATGGCGAGGGGCAATACATGGCCCTGCGCTTCGACCAGGCATTGCGCGGGCTCAAGGTCGGGGCGCCGGTGGAGTTCCTCGGCGTCGAGTTTGGCAAAGTGGTATCGATCAACCTCGACTTCGATGCCAATAAACGCAGCTTCCCACTCAACGTCGGTATCGTGATCTATCCACAGTTGCTCGGACAGGCCCACACCAAACTGCTCAAGGTCATGAACCATGACCCCAACGATGAGGCCGCCGGCGTACGGCTGATCGGCTCGTTCATCGAAAATGGCCTGCGCGCCCAGGCACGCAGCGGCAACCTGTTGACCGGCCAGTTATACATCGCGCTGGACTTCTACCCGAAAGCCGAGAAGGTCAAATTTGACCCCAGCCTGCGCCCGGTCAGCATTCCAACCATTCCCGGCAACCTCGAGCAACTGCAGGAAAAACTCGAGAGCATCGTCAACAAGATCAACCAACTGCCGATCGAACGTATTGCCGGCAACCTCGACAGCAACCTGGTCGAGCTGCGCAAAGGCCTGACCCAATTCAATGCCAAGACCCTGCCCGGCGTGCAGAACACCCTGGCTGACGTGAGCAAGACCCTGCAATCGGCCAGTTCCACCCTGGCCGAGGATTCACCGCAGCGCGAGCAGTTGACCCAGACCCTGGATGAACTGGGGCGCATGTCGCGCTCCCTGCGCGAACTGTCGGACTACCTGGGCCGTCACCCGGAATCGCTGATTCGCGGCCGTCCCGACAACGCCGCGCCCCTGGACCTGCAAGGACCACCGCGCAAATGACCCCTGGAGCAAACGCCATGACGTTTCCGTTGAAAATCACAGTGGTCGGCATGCTGCTGTTGCTGGCGGCGTGCAGCAGTACTCCGATTACCTTTCATACGCTGACACCGGCGCACTGGAATACGGCCACTGGGGCCGACGCGGGCAGCATCCGGATTGAAAGCATCACCGTTCCCCCCCAGGTCGACCGACCGCAGATTGTGATCCGCCAGGGCGACAGTGGCGTGGCGATCCTGGAAACCCAGTGGTGGGCCGCGAGCCTCGCGGATGAGCTGAGGAGTGCGCTGGTGGACCAACTGGCCAACAGCAACCCTCGACAATCGATGTTGTTGCGTCTTGAAGTGCAGCGCTTTGACTCCGTACCCGGCCAGTACGCGCTGCTCGACGTCAAATGGCGCCTGCGCCCGGCCGGGGGCACCGAGCGCCCACCGCTGACCTGCCGGACCACGTTGCAGTCGCCCGCCGGGCCGAGCATCGACAACGTGGTGCTCGCCCATCAAAACAATCTCAAGCGCTTTGCCGCGCAGGTCAGCCAGGCGGTCGACAGGTCAACCGGCCAGTGCCCGCCGGCACCGTAAACCGCCCGGCACTTACGCTAGCAAGCCCATCGCCTTGGCTCGCGCCACGGCCTGGGTGCGTCGCTCGACCCCAAGTTTGCTGTTGATGTGGCTGGCGTGGGTCTTGACGGTGTGCAGGGAGATAAACAGCTGGTTGCTGATTTCCTGGTTGGAGCAGCCTTGGGCGATCAGTTGCAGGACCGCCAGCTCGCGCGTGCTCAGGATTTCGTGGCCAGTCGTGACCTCGGGCGTCACGACCGCCGGGAGAAGCGCGAGCAGGCTCTGGTGCAACACACCTTGCGGGTCCTTGCCCAATTGCTCACGCATCCAGTCCGGATGCCCGTCCAACAAGCGCTGGAACGGCTGTAACGCGCCCCCGGCGCCCGCCTCAAGCGCCTGGGCCAGCACCGGCCGCGCCCTGGTTTCCTGACCGCACTCGAGCAGCAACTGGGCCTGCTGGGTCAGCGCCATCAGGGCAATCATCTGGCGCCCGCTGTCGTGGGCCTGTTGCGCCAGTGCTTCGAGCCGCTCCAGCGCCGCCTGGGGCTGATGGCGCACGGCATCGAGGGCGGCTTGTTGCAGCCCGACATGTTGCGGCAAGTGCGGGTGGAATTCCGGTGCAGCGGCGGCCTGTTCGCCGTGGTAAGTCTGCCCCAGGCGCATCAGCCAGGCATCCGCCAGGTCGGTGCGACCCTGGGCCAGCCACAGTTCGCATTTGATCAGGGTAATCATCGCCAGGTAGTAGATCGGCGGCACATCCCAGATATGCATCAGGCGCTCGGCTTCGGCGAGTTCGGCGAAGGCTTTGGGAAAGTCATGGCGTCGCCCTTCGAAGCTGGCGATCACGCAATGGCCGATCAGCACGCTGATATCGCGACAGGCTCGCGCCTCGGCCAGGCCTGCGCGCAGGAGGGCAATGCCGGTTTCGGGCTGGTTGCGCATCAACAGCAAATAGCCTTCGTAGAGCGACAGCCGCGCACGCACCGCATACAGTCGCTGCGGTGCCAGGCCGTGCAGGCGCTGCAGGCCCTGGCGCACCTCATCGAGGGCGCGCAGGATTTCGCCACGGGCCTGCAGCACCCGTGCACGGTCGTAATGGGCCAGGGCTTCGAACAGCGGGTTGCCGACGCGCTGCGCCAGTTCCAGGGATTCGCGGTTCAGGCCACGGGCGCGCCACAAATCGCCATCGGCAATGGCCAGGTTGGACAGGGTCGACAGGCACACCAGGCGCTGGCCGTAACGCCGTTGCGGCAGGCTGTCCAACGCCTCGCTGCAATAGCGCTGCGTCCATTCACGGTCACCTCGACCGCGGGCGATAATCCCGCTCAGCGCCAGCCACTGGGCCAGCATCGAGCGCTGTGCGGTAGCCGAGGGTGCCGGCAGGAAGCGACTGAGGTACGCGGACAGCTCCTGCGCCGCATCCAACTGGCAGGCCAGTGCCAACGCCCAGCTGTACAGCACAATCAGGCGCGGCGTGCTGATCAGCAGGCTGTCGGGCAAGTCCATTTTCCAGCGCAGCAACATGCCGACATTCTGCTCGGCCAGCAGTTGTTCTTCGGACAGGTTCTGCACCAGGTTGGCCGCCACGTCGAGGTGCCCGGCGCGCAATGCCTGCTCCACCGCCTCGTCGATCAAGCCCTGGGCGTTGAACCAGCGGCACGCGCGCAGATGCAGGCTGGCGGCCGGCAAGACATTGCTGCTCGCGCGGCGGGTGCGCAGCAGGTCGGAGAACAAATGGTGATAACGGTACCAGTGCCCCTGCTCGTCCAGGGGCACCAGGAACACTTGGTGGGCTTGCAGGTAGCGCAGGATCTCGGCGCTGTCATGGGCTTCGCGCACGGCATCGCACAGCTCGCTGCAAAAACGCTCCTGGGGCGCGGTGTCGAACAGGAACGCCTGCACTTCGGGAGGCAGGCAGTCGATCACTTCTTCCAGCAGGTAGTCGCGGATCAGCCCTTCCCCACCGTGCAGGCTTTGCGGCAAGGCGCCCTCATTGCCGGCTTCGGAAGCCGCCAGCAGCCAAAATCGCAGGCCGGCCACCCAGCCTTCGCTGCGGCGGATGAGGTTGTCGAGGGCTTCACCACTCAAGGAACTGCTGTGGCGATCCAGCAACGCCTGGGATTCGGCATGGGTCAGGCGTAGGTCTTGCTCGTGCAACTCCAGCAAATGCCGTGACAACCGCAAGCGCGCCAGATGCCAGTCCGGGCGCTGGCGACTGGTGACCAGCACCACCAGGCCATCGGGCAAATGGTTGAGGAAAAATTGCAGGCAACGGTCCAGCACCGGTCCCTGGGCCAGATGGTAGTCATCCAGCACCAGTAATAATGGCGCACGGGTGGACAGGTGCACGGTCAGCTCATCGAGCAGGCCGTCGAGCCACTCTTCAAACGCAAAGGGTTGATGGCGCTGGCGCATTTTCAGCAAGCCCAGGGATTGGGTGCCGAGTGCCGGGAAGTAGTGCTGCAACCCTTCGAGAAGGCGCTCAAGAAAACGCCCTGGGTCGTTGTCCCGTGGGCTCAGGCCCAGCCACAGGCTGTGCCACTGAGCCGGCAGGCCCTGGCAGAACTCCACCGCCAACGAACTCTTGCCGAACCCGGCCGGTGCGCAGACCAGCAGCAACCGCCCCTCCAGGCCGGCGCCCAGCCGTTCACACAGGCGCGGGCGCAGCACGTAGCCATCAGGCAGCGGGGGCCTGTAGAAGCGACCTTCCAGGGTCGGGATTACCCGGCTGGCAGGCCCTTGGATTCGGGACAGATCAGTCATCGCCGGGCTCTTGTAGAAGGCTGTTGTCGGCATTGCAGATGTCCGCAGACTAGCGGTAAAAGCGGCGGGTTTGTAGATCTTTGCAACATTTGCCTGAAAAAGAACTGAGACAAGAAATATCGCCGCAAACAAAAAGTGGAAGGGGGCTTGCTCCCGATAGAGGCGGATCAGTCAATGCTGCGCTGACTGTCACATCGCTATCGGGGGCAAGCCCCCTCCCACCTTGAGTTACTCGTGCAGCTTAGCGAACACCGTCCTGGCGCAGGGCCGCCGGGGTGAAGTCGCTGGTGGTGGCGGTGAAGCCGAAGTCATAGGCCTGCTTCTCTTCGTTCTTCATGCCCAGGGCCAGGTAGCGGCCGGACTGCAGGTCGTAGAGGGTTTCCAGGGCGTACCACGGCACTTGCTTGTCGTAGTAGTTCTCGGCATGGGCTTCGGCGACACGCCACAGTTGGCCACGGCCGTCGTAGTGGTCGATCACTGCGGCTTGCCAGGTGTCTTCGTCGATGTAGAAGTCACGCTTGGCGTAGATGTGGCGCTGGCCTTCCTTCAAGGTCGCGACCACGTGCCAGACACGGCGCAGCTCGTAGCGTGCCAGGTCCTGGTTGATGTGGCCGGCCTTGATGATGTCGGCGTACTTGAGCTTCGGATCGTCGATCTTGTAGCTGTTGGAGGCGATGTAGATTTCCTTCTTGCCTTCCAGTTTCCAGTCGTAGCGGTCCGGCGCACCGTTGTACATGTCGAGGTTGTCGGAGGTACGCAGGCCGTCGGCGGCGGTACCCGGCCCGTCATAGGACACTTGCGGCGCCCGGCGCACACGGCGCTGGCCGGCGTTGTAGACCCACGCCGAACGCGGCTCCTTCACCTGGTCCAGGGTTTCGTGCACCAGCAGCACACCACCGGCCAGACGTGCCGGGGCGGTCACTTGCTGCTTGAAGTAGAACAGCACGTTACCCGGGTTCTTCGGGTCGAAGTCCTTCATCTTGTCGCGGAACACGAACTGGTCGCGGAAGTACACCAGGCTGTAGGAGCCGTTGGTTTGCGGCGTGGCCTGGGTCACCAGGCGGGTCACGCTGCCACCGCGATAACGGGTGATGTGGTTCCAGATGACTTCCACGCCGCTTTTCGGGATCGGGAACGGTATGGCGGTTTCGAAGTTTTCCAGGCCGTTGCCGCCAGACACGAGGTTGGTGGTGGTGGCGTTCTTCTTGATGGAGGCGAACACATCGGCCGGTACGGTAGCGCCGCGATGGGTCGGATAGACCGGCATCTTGAAGGTTTCCGGGTAACGCTTGAACATCGCGTACTGCCCCGGTGCCAGCTTGTCCTTGTACTGCTCGACGTTCTGCGCGGTGATGGTGAACTGCGGTTGCTCACTGGCGTACGGGTTGGCGAGGAAACCTTTGGCATCCACAGCGCCGGCGTTGGTCGGCATCGGCGACCATTTCGGGATGGTGCCGGCCGCGTTACCGGCCATTTCCGCGCCCATCGGCGTCAGGGTCGTGCCCAGCTTGGCGGCCTCATCCGCCGACACTGCCGCCATGACATTGCTCGCCAGGATCGACAGCCCAAGCACACCCACGTGCAACAGACTTTTGGTTATTTTCATGTTCTGGTCTTCCTGAAAATACAGTGTGCTTAGAAGTTGGCGCCGAAGCTCAGGGCGACGAAGTCGCGGTCACTTGAGGTGTTGAAGTCGCCACCAAAGAAGTTGGTGTAGGCAAGGCTCGCCGTGTAGGTGTTCTGATACTCAGCGTCCAACCCCAGGCTCACCGCTTTGCGGCCCTCTTCAAAGTTGCCACCAGGGCCTGGCGAATAACCACTCACGTCATGCGACCACGCCACGTTGGGCTTGAGGTTCACACCGGCAAAGACATCCGGGTACTCCCAGATTGCCCGGCCACGGTAGCCCCAGGACGTGGACGTGGTGAAACCATCATTATTGCAATTGGCAGTGCGGTTGCTGGCATCGGTGCCAGGGCCGGCCCCCGTGATCGTGCCGGAGTTAAGCGTTGCACAGAGAGCACCTTGTCCAGGGCCATACACCGGGTCACGTCCGTAACGCGCTTTGTCACGGCTTTCCAAGCCACCCACGTGCGTCACACCCACCTCGCCGACCAACGTCAGGCGGCTGGCACCCATGACTTGATCGAAAAAGTGCGTAAAGGTTGTCTGGAACTGAGTGATTTCCTTACGGCGATAGCCATTCAGATCGGTGTCGGCGGCGCCCTTGAGCGGAGAGGCTGCGCCCAGGCCGATCAGTGGCGTGACGCCTGCATACAGAATATCCGTGGTGTTGAGCTGCACCGGAGCGTTAGGACGGTAGCTGAGTTCGCCGCTCCATGCCGTACCGGTAGGCAACGTCGTGGAGAAACTCAAACCGTATAGACGGATGTCCTCGGGGTATTCAACAAAGTAACTGGAGTTGCCTGCGACGATGAGAGGGCGCAGGCCAACTGCCGGAGTAGGCGTCAAGGCATTGGCCGCTGCATAGGTTCCGGCTGACGCTCCGCGGGCACTGAAAATCGGTGCACGGCTGTGATAGTTCATGAAATAAGCGCCGAACTCGGTGTCCAGCGGTTCGTAGTTGTAGTGGAACGCCACGCCGAATTGGCCGCTGTCACGCGCATCGCGATCAGGCCCACGCTTAACCAGAACGCCCTCTTCGTTGACGTTGACCCCGAAGTTGTTCAGCAACGGCAGCGCGCCGGGTTGAGTCGCGAGAAACGAACGCTTGCTGAGCAGTCGAAGGTTGTCCGTGCAACCATCGGAAATAACATCAGGTTGAGAGAAGAACGTCCCACAGTTATCCGTGACGGTCTGGTCCCATTCCAGTTGATAGAACGCTTCTGCCGACAGGTTATCGGTCAGGGTTTGCGACACATAGAACATGTTGACCGGAATCAGGCCTTCCTTGATTTCGGCCCCCGGACGACGGAACGCGGACACGTCAATCGGGTTGATGGAGTTGATGCCGCCGCCGATGAATGTACTTTCACCCCAGCTCACTACCTGTTTACCGAACCGCACGTTGCCGGGCTGATCGGCAATGGAATAGTTATGGTAGATGAACGCATCGAGAATCTGCCCACCGGAAGACTTGGCGCCCTCCTTGCGGTTGTTGTCGCTGATGTCCTTGAACTCCCGACTTTCATCCTTGAGTTCGAAGTCATACCAGTACTTGCCGCGCACAAACACACCGGTATCGCCGTACTTCAGTTCCAGATCGTGGATACCCTTGAAGATCTTCGAGAACGTTTCGCCACGCTTGAAGTTCAAGTGGCCGTCATCGGAGGTCTGGGACAGCCCCTTGCCGCCGTTATTGACGCCGATAAGATCTCGGTCGGGCTTGGCCGTCGACCAGCTCGCCCCCACAGAAAGCGACGAGTCAAAACTCCCTTCGATTTCACCGATATTGAAACTGACGCCGAATGCGGGCCCGGCGAGCGTAGAGGCGAGACTGACGGCCAGGGGCAGTCTTGCCCGGCGCCAGAACTGGTTTACTGAGGTCATCGACGCTACTCCATGTGCATTATTGTTATGGCAGTGAGTTTGTTCTGTGATGCTTGTAACGGCCGGAATACAACGATTCCAATGCCGCCTGGCAACTGAACCTCCATGGCCCGAAGCGATGCATCCTTGAAAAACTCTGGGTGGGACTATAGCCAGCAGGGGGTATCGCTTGATCCCTCTAAAGTGTGATTTGCATCACCAACCCGTCTGCCACAGCCCTTTCGCCATGTCGGCGAAGGCCGACGCGGCAAGGATGGCTGAAAATTGGCAAATCACAAGTGAAGGCGCGAGATAGAGCATCGCCGTGCCACGAGGGCACGGCAAATCAGCTCAGAGGGTGGACAGGAAGGTGCTGTTGTTGGCCTGCCATTCAATGATGTCAATACGGATACGTTTTTTGTCGAGCTTGCCGACACTGGTCTTGGGAATTTCCGTAACAACGGCGATCTGGCTCGGAATCGCCCACTTGCTCAGATGGCCCAGTTCGACAAAAGGCTTGAGGTGTTCCTTGAGCTCGCGGGCCCCAATCTCATGGCCATCACGCACCACCAGCAACGCAAACGGGCGCTCGCCCCACTGCGGGTCGGCGATGCCCACCACCGCTACTTCGCGTACCGCCGGGTGACGGCTGACCAGGTCTTCGAGGGCCAGGGAGGAGATCCACTCGCCGCCGGTCTTGATCACGTCCTTGATGCGGTCGCGAATATCGATCACCCCAAATGCATCGAGGGTGGCCACGTCGCCGGTGTGCATCCAGCCACCCGCCCACAGCTCGGCGCCCTTCTGCGGCTCGTTGTAATACCCCTCGGTCAGCCACGGCGCGCGCAGCACCAACTCACCCTGGGACTCGCCGTCGGCGGGCAGGAAATTCCCCTCGGTGTCCATGATCGCCGCTTCCACCAATGGCCCAGGCACACCGGCCTTGATGCGGTAGGTGATGCGCTCGTCCTCGGTGCCGGCCATCAGCTCCTCGTTGAGGTGGGCGCAGGACACCAGCGGGCCGGTCTCGGACATGCCGTACGCCGCGGTGAGCTGAATCCCACGGGCCTTTGCCGCCTCATACAGCGTGCGGTTGAGCGCACTGCCGCCGATGACGATTTTCCAGCCGCCAAAATCGATGCCTTGGGCAGCCTTGGCGTTGAGCACCATTTGCAGGATGGTCGGCACGCAGTGGGAAAAGGTGACCTTCTCCTTGCGCCACAGCTCTACCAGGTATTCCGGGTCGTAGCGGCCGGGGTAGACCTGCTTCAGGCCAAGCATGGTCGCCACATACGGCAGGCCCCAGGCATGCACGTGGAACATCGGCGTGATCGGCATGTACACGTCGTTGGTGCCCAGCAGGCGCACACTGTCGACGCTGCCCATGATGGTCGCCACGCCGATGGTGTGCAGCACCAGTTGGCGATGGGTGAAGTACACGCCCTTGGGGTTGCCGGTGGTGCCGGTGGTGTAGAAGGTGGTGGCGACGGAGTGTTCGTCGAAGTCCTGGAAATCGTACTTCGGGCTGGCGGCGGCCAGCAGGGTTTCATACTCACCGACCAGGTTGGGCAACTCGGCGGTCTTGGCTTCGCCGTCGGTGAGCAGCAGCGTCTTGTCCACGGTGGTGAGCTGCCCGGCAATGGCCTGGTAGAGCCCCACGAACTCGCTGTTGACCAGCACGAAGCGGTCCTCGGCGTGGTTCATGGTGTAGAGAATCTGTTCCGGCGACAGGCGCACATTGATGGTGTGGATCACCGCGCCGATCATCGGGATGGCGAACATGCATTCCAGGTAACGATGACTGTCCCAATCCATCACCGCCACAGTGTCACCGGCCTTGACCCCGGCTTCGGTGAGCACGTTGGCCAGGCGCGCGACGCGCTCGATCAAGGTCGGGTAGGTGTAGCGCAGCTTGTCGCGATAGACAATTTCCCGGGTCTTCTCGTAACGGGTACCGGACATCAACAGGCGCTTGATCAACAGCGGGTATTGATACGCACCTTCGGCGGGCGGAATAACACGGGTCTGCAACATACGAATCCCTTTTATGACTGCACGGTCTTGGCTTGAAGACCTGCACTGTAGAGAGGTTATGTTTCAGCTAAATCAGCCAAAGGAATGATTTGCAGAGGCTGGGGAATGCTAGCTTTGAGCCATTATTCAGGGACAATGGAGGTCAAATGTGGGAGGGGGCTTGCTCCCTCCCACACTGGATTGTGTTTACTTGAGAACAGCGTTTATTTCGCGCTGGTAAACGCCAACTTCACCCCAATCGCAATCAATACTGCTCCCATGGTCCGATCAAACCAATGCCCCATCCGTGCAAACCCGGCGCGCACACGCTGCTGGCTGAACAACATCGCCACCAGGCAGAACCACAACGCCGTCGCCACCGCCAGGTACACGCCGTAGCCGGCCTGGATCGCCAGCGGTGTGTGCGGGTTGATCACCACGGTGAACAGCGACAGGAAGAACAACGTCGCCTTGGGGTTCAGGCCGTTGGTGACGAAGCCTGCGGTAAACGCGCCACGCGGGCTACGCTCGCCCGCTTCGCGGTGCAACTCGCCCTCGACGGCAGGCTTGGCCGGTTTGGCGCGCAGGGCCTTGAAGCCGATGTACAGCAGGTAGGCGGCGGCGGCCCATTTCAGTGCGTTGAACAACACGATGGACTGGGACACGATCAGGCCGATGCCAAGCAACGAATAGCCCACGTGCAGGAAAATCGCCGAGCCCACGCCCAACGCAGTCCAGGTTCCGGCGCGGCGGCCGTGGGTCACGCTCTCACGCACCACCACCGCGAAATCCGGGCCGGGGCTGGCCACCGCCAGCAGGTGAATCAGGGCTACGGTCAAAAACTCGGCGGCGTACATACTCACTCCATTAAGTAACGGATTATTTCATCTGGTAGGCTCGGCAGATTACGCCTTCGAACCCTGTCGCAAAAGGTACAGTTGATGACGAACAATCGCCGCGCCGTCTTCCTTGATCACCCGTCCCTGGATCTGGGCGACCTCGATCTCAGCGAGTTGCGAGACAGTTTCAGCGACTTGCAGTTGTTGACAGGCACCACGCCGCAGAATGTGGTCGAGCGCCTGCAAGGCGCGCAGGTGGCGATCAGTAACAAAATCCCGCTCAACAGCGAGACCCTGGGGGCCTGCCCGGAACTCAAGTTGATCCTGGTATCGGCCACCGGCACCAACAACATCGACCTGGAAGCCGCCCGCGCCCATGGCATCACCGTGAGCAACTGCCAGGGCTACGGCACACCGTCGGTGGCGCAGCACACGATCATGCTGTTGCTCAACCTGGCGACGCGGCTGCAGGACTATCAGCGCGATGTGAGCGCCGGCAAATGGCAAGAGGCCAAGCAGTTCTGCCTGCTGGACCACCCGATTGTCGAGCTGGAAGGCAAGACCCTCGGCCTGCTGGGCCATGGCGAATTGGGCAGTGCCGTGGCGCGCCTGGCCGAAGCCTTCGGGATGCGCGTGCTACTCGGCGCGATTCCCGGGCGCCCCGCCCGTGCCGACCGCGTGCCGCTGGATGAATTGCTCGCGCAGGTGGACGCACTCACCTTGCACTGCCCGCTCAATGAACACACCCGCGACTTTATCGGCGCCCGTGAACTGGCGCTGCTCAAGCCCGGCGCGTTCATCGTCAACACCGCGCGCGGTGGCTTGATCAACGAGCAGGCCCTGGCTGACGCGTTGCGCAGCGGCCACCTGGGCGGCGCAGCGACCGACGTGCTGAGTGTTGAGCCACCGGTCAATGGCAACCCGCTGCTGGCCGGCAATATTCCTCGACTGATCGTCACACCCCACAACGCCTGGGGCAGTCGCGAAGCGCGGCAGCGTATCGTCGGCCAACTGGCGGAAAACGCCCGGGGCTTTTTCAGCGGCGCCCCGCTGCGCGTCGTCAGTTGATAAACTGCGCTCCTTTTCAAGGAGCAGACCATGGATCCGCGCAGTGAAGTACTGCTTCGTCAGGCCGAACTTTTTCAAGGCAACCTGCTGCTGGTGGGTTTGCCCGCCGACGACCTGCTGGGTCGCCTGCCCAACGCCCACGGCTGGTGCTGGCATGCCGGCGACCAGGCGGCGCTCGACGCGCGCTTCCCGGAGCGCAGCCAGTTTGGGGTGAATGCGCCCGAGCGCGGGTTCGATGCGGCGGTGATCTTCCTGCCCAAGTCCAAGGACCTCACCGATTACCTGCTCAACGCAGTGGCAGCGCGACTGCCCGGCGCCGAGCTGTTCCTGGTAGGCGAGAAAAAAGGCGGTATCGAAAGCGCCGCCAGGCAAATGGCCCCGTATGGCAAACCGCGCAAGCTCGACAGCGCGCGGCATTGCCAGCTGTGGCAAATCACCGTGGCCAACGCCCCGCAAGCGGTCGAGCTGGAAAGCCTGGCGCAGGTGTTCGATGTGCCGCTGGCCGAAGGCCCGCTCAAGGTGGTGAGCCTGCCGGGTGTATTCAGCCACGGCCGTCTGGATCGCGGCACCGAGCTGTTGCTGGAACACTTGGACAAACTGCCGAGCGGCCATTTGCTCGACTTCGGTTGCGGCGCCGGCGTGTTGGGGGCGGCGGTCAAACGTCGCTACCCGCACAACAGCGTAACGATGCTGGATGTGGATGCTTTCGCCGCCGCCAGCAGTCGCCTGACCCTGGCCGCCAACGGCCTGGAAGCCGATGTGCTGACCGGTGATGGCATTGACGCTGCGCCGATGGGGTTGAATGCAATCTTGAGCAACCCACCGTTTCATGTCGGCGTGCACACCGACTATTTCGCTACCGAGAACCTGCTGCGAAAAGCGGCGAAACACCTGGCAAAAGGTGGCGAACTTCGCCTGGTGGCTAACAGCTTCCTGAAGTACCAGCCGTTGATCGAAGAGCATCTGGGCGTGTGTGCGGTCAAGGCCGAAGGCAATGGTTTTCGCATCTACCGTGCCAAGCGCGGCTGATGGCGGTTTGAAAAAGAACGCTTGCCGAATGGATTTTGCCTAGGCAGAATCCGCTCCGTCCTAGGGGAGTAGTCTCCCACGAGCGCCACGCTCGTCCGGCATACGTCAACATACTTGGTCAACAGGCCATGGCGTATGCGACCCAGGAGTCCGCACAGACGGACCGGGGTTTGACAAGACCTATGACACGCACACCTTACCCGGGGCGGGAAGGCTGTACGTGTCATAGCCGTGTCGACCCGCCCCTGGAAACCTACCTGATGCTGGATTCATTGCTCGTTCCTACCGCAATCGTTGCCTTGGCCGAAATCGGCGACAAGACGCAACTGCTCGCGCTCATCCTTGCTGCACGCTTTCGCAAGCCCTGGCCGATCATCGCCGGCATCGTCGCTGCAACCCTGGCCAACCATGCGGCCGCCGGTGCCGTGGGGGCCTGGTTCGGGAGTTTCTTCTCGGATGCGGTATTGCACTGGATTCTCGCGGCCAGCTTCTGCGCCACCGCGCTGTGGACCCTGGTGCCAGACAAACTCGACGACGACGAAGCCAGCACCACGCGCAAGTTCGGGCCGTTCCTGACCACGCTGATTGCATTCTTCCTGGCGGAAATCGGGGACAAGACCCAGATCGCCACGGTGATGCTCGCGGCGCAGTACCCGGAACTGTGGCTGGTGATTATCGGCACCACCCTGGGCATGTTGATTGCCAACGTGCCGGTGGTTCTGGCGGGGAATTTTGCGGCGGAGAAACTGCCGCTGACATTGATTCGCCGATTGGCGGCTACAGCGTTCTTTGTCCTGGCGATTGTGGCGGTGTACAAGGCCATGCAGAGCAGTGGCTGGATATAAGCCAAACACGGAAGATGGTTTGCCCTGATGCCTGTAGGAGCGAGCTTGCTCGCGAAAAACTCACCGGCGCCGCGTTTATTCAGGCAACACGCGTTATCGTTGACGTTTTTCGCGAGCAAGCTCGCTCCTACACGGCGTCGATCAGGACTTCTTGGCCTGCTGGTAGAGCGGCATCACCTTCGGAATCGCTGCCTGCAACGAGGCGATCCGGCTGTCGGAGGCCGGGTGAGTGCTCATGAACTCCGGCGGTGCGCCTTCCGAAGCCTTGGCCATCTTGTTCCACAGCGTGATCGCCGCGTTCGGGTTGTAGCCGGCACGGGCCGCCAGTTCCAGGCCGATCAGGTCCGCTTCGTTTTCATTGCTGCGGCTGTTGGGCAAGGTCATGCCGTAGTTGGCCACGGTATCGGCCAGCGCCAGGCTGTCCTGGCCCAGGCCGAACAACGCACCGGCGCCCTGCTTGGCCATCTCGATGCCGTAGGCCTTGGACATGGCTTCGCGGCCATGCTCACGCAAGGCGTGGGCGATTTCATGGCCCATCACCGCGGCCAGTTCATCGTCGGTGAGCTTGAGGTTGTCGATCAACGCGCTGTACACGAAGATCTTGCCGCCAGGCCCGCAGTTGGCGTTCATCTCATCGCTCTTGATCAGGTTCACTTCCCACTTCCACTGCGCCGCATCCGGGCGGAAGGTCGGCGCCTGGGCGATCAGGCGATTGGCGATCGCCTGCACGCGCTTGGCATTGGCGCTGATCTTGTCCAACTGGCCTTTGCTGCTGGCCTCGCCCAGGGTCTGCTGGTAGGACTGGGCATACATCTGGTCGACTTCCTGGCTCGACAGCATGCTGAACATATATTGCTTGCGCTCAACCCCGACCGCGCCGCCGCTGGTGGTGTTGACCGACTGACACCCGGCCAGCAACACGCCTGCCGCCAATACACTTACGGCCAATGATTTCTTCATCAATACACTCTCCCTGAAAAGACGCCCTGAAAACATGGCGCGTATCGTAGGCGCTCATTTGTATCGGCGCCAGATACAACAGACGTGTAACCGATGAATTTCGGACACATCTCACACGCCCGGCAACTTCAGTGAGCAACCGGCCTCAGGCTCAGGCCGGGGTCAGGCACTCCGGCCCGTTGAGCTTGGGATCATTGACCATGTTGGCCAGGACTCGCTCACGCAATGGGACCGGCTCACTGGCCAGCAAGCCTTGCAACACATGCAAGGGCGTCTCGGGATCGAGCCAGGCGGCCTGACCCGCCGCGTCCAGAATCAACGGCCGGCGCTGATTCTGGGCGGCCTGGGTCACCACTGCCGTACTCAGCCACACCTGCTCCTGCACCGGGTACGCCTCCCAGATCGCTGCAAAAAACAGGGTCGAGCCCTCCCCCGGCGTCAGCCAGTACGGACGCTTGCGCTGGGTGCCGCGCCATTCGTAAAAGCCGTTGGCGGGCAACAGGCAACGGCGCTGGCGAAATGCTTCGCGAAACATCGGTTGCTCGGCCAGGGTTTCGGCACGGGCATGGGCCGGGGTGCGGGAAAGGTCAGTCAGCCAGGGCGGCGTCAGGCCCCAGCGCGCCCGTGCCAGGGTGCGCTGGCCGTCATTTAGGCGCTGGATCAGCACCGAATCATTCGGGGAGATGTTCCACTGGGCCTGCTGGTCGGTCGGAAAGCCCGGCAGGGCAGCAAAGGTAGGGTTCCAGCGAAACAGGGCATAACGTCCACACATGGGGCAACACGACTCTTGGGTAAACCGACCGACAGCCTAACAGACCAATACGTCGGGGAAGCTGTCGGGTTCGTCGCCGGGCAGGGGTTGCGCACCGATATAAGCGGTAATCAGCTCGCGGGCTTCAGCCGCCCGGTCGTTGTCCACTTCCAGCCCCAGCAGGCCGAAGATCGGCAACTCCCCCGTGCCGCCGAGCAAATGGCGCCCTACCAGGTGCGCCTCGATGCCCTCGCTGGCGAGCATTTGCTGCAGCAACTCGCCTTCCATCAGGTTTTCCGGTTCGTAGATTCGCTGCATGGGCGTACCTGTTATTCGTTTTCACTGCGGGTTTCGAGCATCCACTCTTCACCATGGACCTGCAGGTTGAAAATGATCGGTCGGCAACACACCTGACAGTCCTCGATATATGTCTGATCACCGCCGGATAAATCCACCGCGGTCTCTACCGCCTCACCACAATAAGGACAATCGTACAGAGCAGTTTCCAGCATCGCAGTCTCCCAGGTGACTTGTGCGTATAATCGCCGGTCTATTTACAGGGCTATTTTCCGGCCGGGCCAATTGCCCGGACGCTCCCTGGTATTTCCTTTACTTACCCTAGCCGTTTCTAACAAGAGAGCATGATGGGCGAATTCGATACCATCCGACCTTACAACGACAGCGAAGTCCCGGCAGTGCTGGCCCGGCTGTTCAGTGACAAGGCCTTTCTGGACATCCTGACCCACTTCCGCTTCCCGCGCTTTGCCGGCGCCCTGGGCTGGCTGCTCAAGCCGATGATCGCGCGCAAACTGCGCCGCGAGTTCGCCGGTGTCACCACCGTGGCCACGCTTCAGGACAAAGTCGAGTATTACGTCGACCACACCATTGACCGGGCGACCGACGGCGTGACCTACACCGGCGTCGAACAGCTCAAATCCGGCACCGCCTACCTGTTCCTGGCCAACCACCGCGACATCGTGATGGACCCGGCCTTCGTCAACTATGCCGTCTACCACGCCGGCCTGCCGACGCCACGCATCGCCATCGGCGATAACCTGCTGCAAAAGCCGTTTGTCAGTGACCTGATGCGCCTGAACAAGAGCTTCATCGTGCACCGTTCGATCACCGGGCGAAAGGAGAAGATGGCGGCGTTCAACCTGCTGTCGGCCTATATCAACCATTCGATCCGCAACGACTGCCAGTCGATCTGGATCGCCCAGGCCGAAGGCCGCGCCAAGGACGGGGATGACCGCACCGAGTCGGCGATCCTCAAGATGTTCCATGTCAGCCGCAAGGACGAGCCGTTTGCCGAAGTGATCCAGTCACTCAACCTGACGCCGGTGTCCATCAGCTACGAGTACGACCCGTGCGATGCCGCCAAGGCCCGCGAACTGTATATCCGCGCCACCACCGGCACCTACGTCAAGGCGCAAGGCGAGGATGACGTCAGCATTGCGCTGGGCATCACCGGCTACAAAGGCCGCGTACATATCAACTTCGCGCCGCCGATTACCGAGCGTTTCGAAGACACCAAGGTCCTGGCCGTGGAAATGGATCGGCAGATTCTCGGCGGCTACCGGCTGTTCCCGGTGCACTACCTGGCGTACGCCCAGTGGAGCGATGCCGACCCGCAGTTGCAGGTGCCGAAGGCGGCCGACGTGTTCCCGGCCGATGAACTGGCCAAGGCGAAGGCGGAGTGGGAGCGGCGCCTGAACGACTGCCCGGCCGAGCACCGGCCTTTCCTGGTGGTGCAATACGCGACGCCAGTGCGCAATCAGTATCGGGTCAAGGCTGGAATCCCGCTGTAACCACCGATCAAGAAAATGTGGGAGGAGGCAAGCCCCCTCCCACATTGGTTCTGCGTTTTTTTAGATTCGGGTGCTGAGCCAGGAAGTAGCCAGCGCCAGTCCAAGGCAGGCGAACCCGATGCGGTAAGCCACACGGTGCGCCCGCTCGGTGCGCACATCCAGGAACAGCATGGGCTGGTCGATTGCGCGATCTTCACTTTGCGCCGTCAGTTCAGCCATGGCGCGTTGCTCGCGCAGGCGGGTGATGAACAGCAGCGCAGCGCCTGGGCAGGCCACTGATAAAGCCACGGCATTGATCAATAGTGCGGGCAGCGCCATCGCAAACCTCGATGAAACAGTCTGTGGGTATCGGTTCAGATACAAACCTTGACGGTAGTGGCCTCGAGCACCAAAACCGCTCCATCTCCCATGGACGGCTAATGTATCCAGTAATTTACGCCGTCACCTGAACGTCACCTTAACAAGCCACTCTGTTGCCCTTCGAACATTCAGGAGCTTGTCATGCTGCACGCGCACAACCAGGATCGGCTGTATCTGATTGCCCAAAGCGACGAGCAGGAGGCGCTGATCGGCGGCCTGGCGTTCAACGTGCAGGACCGCCACTGGCTGGTGTATTGCGCCCTTGGCGGGCACCAGCATGCGGACTTGCCCGAGGCCGATCTGTTGACGGGGGTGAGCATGCTGGACTTTTGTATCGACACGGCCGCGTGAAACTGAAGGCATAAAAAAACCGGACTCATCGCTGAGCCCGGTTTTTTTGTTTGAGCGATTACTGCGAGCTGAGCAATGAACCGATGCTTGGGTCCTTGAACAGGCGGGTCAAGGCATCGCTCAGGACGTCGCTGACCAGCCTGGTGTTGGTTTCCTGGTTAGGCGACATGCCGAAGCGCTGGTTCAGCGACGCACCGTAACGGCCGCTGTAGCGACGGGTGCCGGCGGTGACGTCGGACTTGAAGGTGGCGCCAATGGACGCCTCGGTCACGTAAAGACCGTCTTTAGGCGACTGATACTTCAACTCGGCCAGGGTGATCGTCAACTGCGGAGCGCCCGGCGCGTTGGGGCTGGGGGTGAAACCCAGCAGGCGCACGGCCGCTTCCGCCTGGGCTTGCAGCTTGGGCAGCACGTCTTGAGCGTTCACCGACACCAGGGCGGTTTCCGGGTACAGGCCACCGCGCGAACCGAGTGTCGGCGACGGACGACCGTCCACCACCCGTACCGACACCGGCTGGCCATGGCCCACCGGGGCCAGCTGCGTGGTGATTTTCGGTTCCGGGGTCAGTTGCTGCGGGCTGTTGGCGCAGCCAACCAGGGTCAAGCTGGTCACAGTGATCAAACCGAACAACAGGCGTTGCAACATGCGCTTCTCTCCAGAAATCAGGTACCGACAGGCCGGCAGTATAGCGGGGCGCCCCTGCAGGGAACTAGCGTCAGTTACAACCTGTGACCCGGGGCTTCGCCTGCGGTTCGATGTCACCGATATGTCATAGCCGTTACATGGGCTCGTCATCCGAAGCAGGCATGCTTGGCCTCAATCTCAGGAGGTTGATCGCCATGCATTTTCTCTGGTCGCTGTTTACGCGCAAGCCCGCCCTTCGCCAGTTCGCCCTGCTCGATGCGCAAGGCCGTTGCCAGGCGTTCAAAGCGTGCTGCCAGCCTCCCGTCGGCGAAGGCTGGGTGGAAATCGAAGAAATTCGCCTGAGCTGGATGCATCATCCGTTGCCGGCCCGCGCCCGTGTAAGCCCACGCCCTGCGCGGTCGCTACGTCACCAGGCGTTGGCCGCCTGACCGAACGCCTAATAAAAGTCATAAAACCCGCCCATTTCCCCGGCGTTCTTCGCTACAATCTCCCCCCGATTATAAGGACGTCTCCTGATCGGGCCTCGCAGCATCGTTAATGCCTCGGTATTAACCCCAAGAATCGCCCACAGAGAGCCGCCCACACAGATCCTGTGAAGCTGGCGCGCTTGCTGTTTCCTTTGCAAACCACCCGCCTTTGCCGAATCTGCCAGAGCTGCCATTGCGCTCGGCCACTTGAGTTGTTTGCCCGTTTTGCCGCGTGTCGGCAGAGGTTTGCGGGCCAGGTGCCAGGCCGGGGCAGCCCTTTTTTGAGGTTCACGTCTTCAAAAGAGCGTGAAAAAAACGGGTTTTCACAACTTCACAAGAGTGTGGCGAGCAAATGAATAGTTTGGCGTTTGTACAAGCACCATCAGCGTCTGGAACAGCCCAACCACACAGGCCCGAGTACTCCGCAAACACCGGAGCTTGAGCCTGTCCGCTACGGATTGATTGCACGAATCGCACGCTTTGACCATAAGTCGAATTGCCACAGGCGCCCATGAATGCGTTCATAGGCAGATCAGGCCGGGCAGGAAGCGTGTGCTGAATGTGCAAGGAATTGCGAAACGGACATGGCGATCCTGGCCATGGGTAACCTGGGGCAACACGTGAAACGCCCCGTCACTCCTGGCAGCCATGCCGTCAATTTGGTGCTGCAGATTTTGGAGACGCGTTAAATGGCGCATAACGAAGCAGTCGACGTAGTACTGGTAGGGGCCGGCATCATGAGTGCCACCCTGGCCGTACTGCTCAAAGAGCTCGACCCCGGCCTCAAGCTGGAAGTCGTTGAGCTGATGGACTCGGGTGCCGCGGAAAGTTCCAACCCGTGGAACAACGCCGGTACCGGTCACGCCGGGCTGTGTGAGCTGAACTACACGCCCCAGGCCGCCGATGGCTCCATCGACATCAAGAAAGCCGTGCACATCAACACCCAGTTCGAGGTGTCGAAGCAGTTCTGGGCCTACCTGACCAGGAAGGGCACCTTTGGCTCGTCCAAGTCCTTTATCAGCCCGGTGCCGCACCTGAGCTTCGTGCAGGGCGAAAAAGGCGTGGAGTTCCTCAGGAAGCGCTTTGAAACCCTCAGCCAGCACCATGCGTTCTCGGACATGCACTACACCGAAGACCGCAGCGAAATGGCCGAGTGGATGCCGCTGATGATGCCGGGGCGCCCGCTCGACGAAAAAATCGCGGCCACCCGTGTGATGAACGGCACCGACGTCAACTTCGGCGCCCTGACCAACCAGTTGCTCACTCACCTGACCAGCTCCCCGGACGCTCAGGTCAAGTACAGCAAGCGCGTGACCGGCCTCAAGCGTAACGGCGCAGGCTGGACCGTGAGCATCAAGGACGTCAACAGCGGCAACAGCCGCGAAGTGGACGCCAAGTTCGTGTTCCTCGGCGCCGGTGGCGCGGCCCTGCCGCTGCTGCAAGCCTCGGGTATCGAAGAAAGCAAAGGGTTTGGCGGTTTCCCGGTCAGCGGCCAGTGGCTGCGTTGCGACAACCCGGAAGTGGTCAAGCACCACCAGGCCAAGGTCTACAGCCAGGCCGCCGTGGGCTCGCCGCCGATGTCCGTGCCGCACCTGGACACCCGCGTAGTCGACGGCAAGAAATCCCTGCTGTTCGGGCCCTACGCCGGCTTCACCACCAAGTTCCTCAAGCACGGCTCGTTCCTCGACCTGCCGCTGTCGGTTCGCGCCGGCAACATTGGCCCGATGCTGGCCGTGGCCCGCGACAACATGGACCTGACCAAGTACCTGGTCAGCGAAGTGATGCAGTCCATGGAGCAGCGCCTGGAATCCCTGCGTCGCTTCTACCCCGAAGCGAAAGCCGAAGACTGGCGCCTGGAAGTGGCCGGCCAACGGGTGCAGATCATCAAGAAAGACCCGAAGAAAGGCGGCGTGCTGCAATTTGGCACCGAGCTGGTCGCGGCTAAAGATGGCTCACTGGCAGCACTGCTGGGTGCGTCCCCAGGCGCTTCGGTGACCGTGTCGATCATGCTGGAACTGATCGAGCGGTGCTTCCCGCAGAAAACTGCCGGTGAGTGGGCGACCAAGCTGCACGAGATCTTCCCGGCACGGGAGAAGGTCCTGGAGACTGATGCCGAGCTGTATCGCAAGATCAATACGCAGAACAACATCAGCCTCGAACTGGTTGAATCTGCCGCCGAGACCGGTAGGAGCGAGCTTGCTCGCGAAGATCGTTAACGATAACGCAGCGCATCTGGTTTAACGCGGCGTTCTCTGTTTTTTCGCGAGCAAGCTCGCTCCTACAGTAAAAAGCAAAAACGCCCCGTTCTCGCGATGAGAACGGGGCGTTTTTTGTGGCCGGGAATAATCAGCCGCGGGCGTTGTCGATCAGCTCGATATAGTCGGCGGCGTTGCGCTGGTCCTTGATCAGGTCGACAAAGGCCTGGCCGTGCTCATCCTTGCCATCCAGGTCCAAACCGGCCGCCTTGAAGAAAACCAGGAAGCGTTCGAAGTCGTCGATACGCAGGCCACGGTAGGCCTTGATCAGTTTGTGCAGGGACGGGGAAGTCGCGTCAACCGGCTCGAAGTCCAGGAACAACTTGATCTGGTCGTCGCCGATCTCGTCACCAATCACCTGTTTCTTATCTTTACGCATTACCGACTCCAGCCAGCAGACATTTACACGGGGTTTGAAGTCTACCTGCGAGGCGCAGGCTTCGAAAGCGGTGAAGAACCAATGTGGACGGGGGCAAGCCCTTCCCACATTGGTTCTTCAGTGTTTTTGCTATTTGCTACGAACAGCACCGGTATGCACATCCGCCCAGACATGCCCGTTGGCGTAACTGAGGAACTGCACATACACCGTGTCATTGCGCAGCAGGTCGACAATCACTCGGTACTGGGCCACCGGGTAGGACAGGGTCAAGGTTTTGCTCTTGTCATCGTAGACCGGCTTTTTCAAGCTTTTGCTTTCGGCATCGAAGTTGAGCACCACCTGGCTGATAGTCGCGCCTTTGTTCAGGGACTTGCCCTTGAGACGGATCATCAGCAGCGAGGTCACCGGGATCGGTTGTTGCGTGGATTGACGCTGGTTGCCCACCACCACCGCATATTCGGTGACTTGCAGCAGTTGCTGCTGGTCAGGGGTTTCGGCGCGCAGGGTCAGATCGTCCGGCGGCAGGAACTGCGCATGCATCGGCGCAGGCGCCGCAGCCAGCGGCAGACTGAGGGTCAACGCCAGGGCGGCGCAGGTGCGTATCAACAGGCTCATGGGCCGCTCCGCAAGAGGTGGCCCAGCACTGTAGCTCAATCGAACTGGGCAAGCATCCAGCGTTGATACTCGGCCACATTGGCGTCGCCTTCACGGGGCGCCCAATCGGCCAGTTCGCCTTCGCCCACCGGCCGATAAGGCCCGGCCTTGCACTCGAACATCACCGTGTCGGGGGCGAGCACCACCAGGCCATGGAACACGCCGGGCGGCAGGTCGACGCCCGAGCATTCGCCGCCGGCCTGCATCACGCGCTTGGCGAGCACCTCGCCGGTGTCGCTGAACACCAGCAAGCCCAAGCGACCCTGGAGGACCAGCAAGGTTTCCGCCTTATCCGCGCTCAAGTGCCGATGTGGCGGCACATACGTGCCGGGCTGCAGGCCCACGGCCAGGCGATGGCACGGTTCTTCCATCTGATGAAAGTTGTGATGATGCCGGCCACGGGGGCTGGCGCCCGCTTTCTCGGCCAACTCGGCAAACAGCGTCTGATCAAGAAAGCGAGTCATAGGTTACATACCTTTGACGGCGTAGATTCCATTGGCGTTGCGCCAGTAGCCCTTGTAATCCATACCGTAACCGAAGATGTAGCGATCGATGCACGGCAGGCCGACGAAATCGGCTTTCAACTCGGGACGGGCCTTGCGGTCGTGGTCTTTGTCGATCAGCACGGCGGTGTGCACCTTACGTGCGCCAGCGTGTTTGCAGAAGTCGATGATCGCGCCCAGGGTGTGGCCCTCATCAAGGATGTCGTCGATGATCAGCACATCGCGGTCGATGAACGAAACTTCCGGCTTGGCTTTCCAGAACAGGTCGCCACCGCTGGTTTCGTTGCGATAGCGAGTGGCGTGCAGGTAGGACGCTTCCAACGGGAACTGCAGGTGAGTCAGCAATTTGCCGGCAAAGATCAGGCCACCGTTCATCACGCAGAAGACCACCGGGTTGGTGTCGGCCATTTCGCGGGTGATGTGTGCGCCAACCTTGGCGATCGCTGCTTCGACTTGCGCTTCGGTGTACAGGCAGTCAGCCTCGCGCATGATTTGACGGATATGCTCGAGATCAGCGGACATGGCGCTCTCCAAGGGGTGCTGTGGCAAGAAAAGCGGGCGAAGGTACGCTTCTCATGCGCTCCGAGCAAGCCTTAATGGACTAACGTACTAGATGTCTATAGGACAACACCCTCGGATAGATTAATCTAGGCCGGTTTTTTTGCCCGCCGCCGGAGCCTTTCCCATGCCCACTCGCGAGATCCGCCACCCGCTGATCCGACACAAACTCGGCCTTATGCGCCGTGCCGACATCAGCACGAAGAATTTCCGTGAGCTTGCTCAGGAAGTTGGAGCGCTGCTCACTTACGAAGCCACCAAAGATTTGCCCCTGGAAACCTACGACATCGAAGGTTGGGCAGGCACTGTCCAGGTCGAGAAAATCGCCGGTAAGAAAATTACCGTGGTGCCGATCCTGCGTGCCGGTATCGGCATGCTCGAAGGCGTGCTCAGCCTGATCCCGGGCGCCAAGGTCAGCGCCGTCGGCGTCGCCCGCAACGAAGAAACCCTGCAGGCCCACACCTATCTGGAAAAACTCGTACCGGAAATCAACGAGCGCCTGGCCATGATCATCGACCCGATGCTCGCTACCGGCAGCTCCATGGTTGCCACCATCG
Organism: Pseudomonas sp. Yb2C2; assembly: GCF_052112325.1. Taxonomy (NCBI): domain Bacteria; kingdom Pseudomonadati; phylum Pseudomonadota; class Gammaproteobacteria; order Pseudomonadales; family Pseudomonadaceae; genus Pseudomonas; species Pseudomonas sp. Yb2C2. The sequence continues at coordinate 117,405 of NZ_JAVAJK010000004.1, forward strand.
ACCTGCTGAAAAAAGCCGGTTGCCGGGACATCCGCGCCATGGTGCTGGTGGCCGCGCCCGAAGGCATCGCCGCCGTCGAGAAAGCCCACCCGGACGTGCAGATCTACACCGCTTCCATCGATGAGCGCCTGAACGAACACGGTTACATCATCCCAGGCCTGGGCGATGCCGGTGACAAGATCTTCGGCACCAAGCAGAAGGACGCGTGAGCATGCAGGATGAATTCAACGACCCGCTTTGGCGCCAGATCCTGTCTGGCGCACAGATGCTCTTCGTAGCATTTGGCGCGCTGGTGTTGATGCCACTGATCACAGGTCTTGATCCAAACGTCGCCCTGTTCACCGCCGGCCTGGGCACGCTGTTGTTCCAACTGGTGACAGGGCGGCAGGTGCCGGTCTTCCTGGCGTCGAGCTTTGCCTTCATTACCCCGATCATTCTTGCCAAGGGCCAGTTCGGCCTCGCAGCGACCATGGGCGGGGTGATGGCGGCCGGTTTTGTCTATACCTTCCTCGGCCTGGCCGTGAAGATCAAAGGCACCGGTTTCATCGACCGCCTGCTGCCACCCGTGGTGATCGGCCCGGTGATCATTTCCATCGGCCTGGCCATGGCACCGATTGCCGCGAACATGGCGATGGGTAAATCCGGCGACGGCGCCGAGTTGATTCATTACCAGACGGCGATGATGATCTCGATGCCGGCGCTGCTGACCACGTTGATCGTCGCGGTGTTCGGCAAGGGTATCTTCCGCCTGGTGCCGATCATCTCCGGCGTGCTGGTGGGCTTTGCCATGGCGTTCTACTTCGGCGTGGTCGACACGGCGAAGATCGCCGCCGCCCCGTGGTTCGCCCTGCCCCACTTCACCGCGCCGGAGTTCAACTGGCAGGCGATCCTGTTTATCGTCCCAGTGGCCCTGGCCCCGGCGATCGAACACATCGGCGGCGTGATTGCGGTGGGCAGCGTGACCGGTCGCGACTACCTGAAGAAGCCTGGCCTTCACCGCACCCTGCTCGGTGACGGGATCGCCACCACGGCCGCCGGCCTGTTTGGCGGCCCGCCGAACACCACCTACGCCGAAGTGACGGGCGCGGTGATGCTGACCAAGAACTACAACCCAAAGATCATGACCTGGGCGGCAGTGTTTGCCATCAGCCTGGCGTTCATCGGCAAATTCGGCGCACTGCTGCAAAGCATCCCGGTGCCGGTGATGGGTGGGATCCTGTGCCTGCTGTTCGGCTCGATTGCCGCGGTGGGGATGAACACCTTGATCCGCCACAGGATCGACCTGGGTGAAGCGCGCAATCTGGTGATTGTGTCGGTGACCCTGGTGTTCGGGATTGGTGGGGTGCTGGTGGGAACCGGGACTGGTCCGGATGACTTCGGCCTGAAAGGCATTGCCCTGTGTGCGGTGGTAGCGATTGGCCTGAACCTGTTGCTGCCGGGCAATGATGGCTGGAAGAACAAGAAGCCGGATGAGCCGCTGATCTAACACATATGGCAGAACCTAATGTGGGAGGCAAGCCCCCTCCCACATTTTTTGATCTTCAGTGTGGCTTAGAGCTCACCCAACCCATCGATCAGCGCCTGGTTCTGCTCCGACGTACCGATGCTGATCCGCAGGAACTGGGCAATCCGCTCCTGTTTGAAGTGCCGCACGATCACCCCTTGCTCACGCAGCTTGGCCGCCAGGCCGGCTGCGTCGTGCCGTGGGTGGCGGGCAAAGATGAAGTTGGCCGCCGACGGCAGCACTTCAAAGCCCTTGCCTTCCAATTGCGCGACCAATTGGTCGCGACTGTCGATGACCAACCGGCACGTCTTCTCGAAGTACTCCCGGTCCTCGAACGCCGCCGCCGCGCCGACAATCGCCAGGCGATCCAGCGGATAGGAGTTGAAGCTGTTCTTGACCCGCTCCAGCGCCTCGATGAGGTCCGGGTGGCCCACGGCCAGGCCCACGCGCAAACCGGCCAGTGAGCGCGATTTGGACAGGGTCTGGGTCACCAGCAGGTTCGGGTAGCGGTCCACCAGGCTGATGGCTGTTTCGCCGCCAAAGTCGATATAGGCTTCATCGACCACCACCACCGAATCCGGGCTGGCCTTGAGAATCTGCTCCACGGCGTCCAGCGCCAGCACACAGCCGGTGGGCGCGTTCGGGTTGGGGAAGATGATCCCGCCGTTGGGCCTGGTGTAGTCCGCTACGCGGATCTGGAACTGCTCGTCCAACGGCACCGGGTCGGACTTGATGCCGTAGAGGCCGCAGTACACCGGATAGAAGCTGTAGCTGATATCCGGGAACAGCAACGGCAGCTCGTGCTGGAACAGGCCGTGGAAGATGTGTGCCAGGACTTCATCGGAGCCGTTACCGAGGAACACCTTGCCGGCGTCTATCCCGTAGTACTTGGCCACGGCCTGCTTGAGCAGGTCGCTGTTGGGGTCCGGGTACAGGCGCAGGTTGTCGTTCAACTCGGCCTGCATCGCAGCCAGCGCCTTGGGCGACGGACCGTAGGGGTTTTCATTGGTGTTGAGCTTGACCAGCCTAGTCAGCTTCGGTTGCTCGCCGGGCACGTAAGGCACGAGGTCCTTGACGAAGGGGCTCCAGAATTTGCTCATGTGTTATTTCCCCTCTTCCAGGATTCTATACTCAGCGCTACGGGCGTGGGCGCTCAGGGATTCACCACGGGCCAGCACCGAGGCGGTCTTGCCCAACTCGGACGCGCCTTGTGGCGAGCAGAAGATGATCGACGAACGCTTCTGGAAGTCATACACCCCCAGCGGCGACGAGAAGCGCGCGGTGCCAGAGGTTGGCAAGACGTGGTTGGGGCCGGCGCAGTAGTCGCCCAGGGCTTCGCTGGTGTGGCGGCCCATGAAGATCGCACCCGCATGGCGAATCGACGGCAGCCAGGCCTGTGGATCGGCCACGGACAGCTCCAGGTGCTCCGGCGCGATACGGTTGGCCACTTCGATAGCCTGCTCCATGTCACGCACCAGGATCAGCGCGCCACGGCCATTGATCGATTTCTCGATGATCTCGGCACGGTCCATGGTCGGCAGCAGCTTATTGATGCTGGCGGCGACCTTGTCGAGGAACTCGGCGTCCGGGCTGACCAGGATCGCCTGGGCGTCCTCATCGTGCTCGGCCTGGGAGAACAGGTCCATGGCGATCCAGTCCGGGTCGGTCTGGCCGTCGCACACCACGAGGATTTCCGAAGGGCCAGCGATCATGTCGATACCGACCTGGCCGAACACGTGGCGCTTGGCAGTGGCCACGTAGATGTTGCCGGGGCCGACCACCTTGTCGACCTTCGGCACACTTTCGGTGCCATAAGCCAGGGCGGCAACCGCTTGGGCACCGCCGATGGTAAACACGCGGTCGACACCGGCAATACAGGCGGCAGCGAGTACCAGTTCGTTGATTTCACCGCGCGGGGTCGGTACCACCATGACCACTTCGGTCACGCCGGCCACCTTGGCGGGAATCGCGTTCATCAATACCGACGAGGGATACGAGGCTTTGCCACCCGGCACGTACAAACCGGCACGGTCCAGGGGCGTGACCTTCTGGCCCAGTACGGTGCCGTCAGCCTCGGTATAGCTCCAGGAATCCTGCTTCTGTTTTTCGTGGTAGCTGCGCACTCGGGTCGCGGCGACTTCGAGGGCCTGGCGCTGGGGCGCGGTGATGCGCGTCAGGGCCAGTTCCAGGCGTTCGCGGGGCAGGATCAGGTCGGACATGGACTTGACGTCCAGACCGTCGAACTGCCGGGTGAAATCCACCAGCGCCGCATCACCGCGCTCGCGCACGGCCTTGATAATGTCGAGGACCCGCTGGTTGACCGAGTCGTCGGACACGCTTTCCCAGCTCAGCAGATGATCCAGATGACGGGCGAAATCCGGGTCGGCAGCGTTGAGTCGGGCAATTGCAGTGGACGTGGTCATAGCGAGGGCCTCAATAGAATTGGCAAAAACTCAAGCGCCCTAAACTAGCAGTCATTTCCGCTTGGGCACCTGAGAATTCTGGCTATGAGGCGGATAGACGGGCGCAGCTTTTCAGCTACGCGGGTGAGTCAACCGCGGTGTCGAGACTCCACTGCCTGGCGCAGGGTGTCGATCAACGCCTGGATACGGGCGTGCTGCATCTTCATCGACGCTTTGTTGACGATCAGCCGAGAGCTGATGTCGGCGATAAAGTCCTGTGGCTCGAGACCGTTGGCACGCAGGGTGTTACCGGTGTCGACCACGTCGATGATCTTGTCGGCCAGGCCGATCAGCGGCGCCAGCTCCATCGAGCCGTAGAGCTTGATGATGTCGACCTGGCGGCCTTGCTCGGCGTAGTAGCGCTTGGCGACGTTGACGAACTTGGTGGCCACGCGCAGGCGGCCTTTAGGCTCGACATCAGCGACACGGCCGGCGGTCATCAGCTTGCACAGGGCAATGCGCAGGTCCAGCGGCTCGTACAGGCCTTGGCCGCCGTATTCCATCAGCACGTCTTTACCGGCGACACCGAGGTCGGCTGCACCATGTTCAACATAGGTCGGCACGTCGGTAGCCCGTACGATCAGCAGGCGAACGTCGTCCTGGGTCGTTGGGATGATCAGCTTGCGGCTCTTGTCCGGATTCTCGGTCGGCACGATGCCCGCTTCAGCCAGAAGCGGCAAAGTGTCGTCAAGGATGCGGCCCTTGGACAGTGCGATGGTCAACATGGGAAACGTCAGTCCTTCATCAGGCTATTGCTGCCCGGTCGCAAACGGCGCCAGACACAGATCGAGGCCATGACAGCCTCGATTTGAAACAAATTCAGCTAACAGCAAGCACAGCCCTGTGGCGAGGGATCTTGCTCCCTCGCCACAGATCACTCCGGGGACTAGCCCGGTACGCGGCGGATTTTCGCGCCGAGCATCTGCAGTTTTTCTTCGATGCACTCGTAACCACGGTCGATGTGGTAGATGCGGTCGATGAGGGTATCGCCTTCGGCGATCAGCGCCGAGATCACCAGGCTGGCCGACGCGCGCAGGTCGGTGGCCATGACTGGCGCGCCCTTGAGCTTCTCGGTGCCGGTCACGATGGCAGTGTTGCCTTCGACCTGGATCTTCGCGCCCATGCGGTGCAGTTCGTACACGTGCATGAAGCGGTTTTCGAAGATGGTCTCGATCACGGCACCCGTGCCTTCGGCAATGGCGTTCAAGGAGATGAACTGCGCCTGCATGTCGGTCGGGAACGCCGGGTACGGAGCGGTACGCACGTTAACGGCTTTTGGCCGCTTGCCGTGCATGTTCAGCTCGATCCAGTCCTCACCGGTGGTGATTTCGGCACCGGCTTCGCGCAGTTTTTCCAGGACCGCTTCCAGGATGGTCGGATCGGTGTCCTTGACCTTGACGCGACCACCGGTGACGGCGGCAGCCACCAGGTAGGTACCGGTCTCGATGCGGTCCGGCATCACTTTGTAGGTGGCCGGGTGCAGGCGTTTCACACCGTCGATGGTGATGGTGTCGGTGCCGGCGCCGGTGATGTTGGCACCCATGGCGATCAGGAAGTTGGCCAGGTCGACCACTTCAGGCTCGCGCGCAGCGTTTTGCAGCACACTGCGGCCGTTGGCCAGGGCGGCAGCCATCATGATGTTCTCGGTACCGGTCACACTGACGGTATCAAAGAAGAAGTTGGCGCCACGCAGGCCGCCTTCCGGCGCCTTGGCCTTGATGTAGCCGCCTTCGACGTCGATGGTCGCGCCCATGGCCTCGAGGCCACGGATGTGCAGGTCCACCGGACGCGAGCCAATGGCGCAACCGCCAGGCAATGCGACTTCGGCTTCGCCGAAACGGGCGACCATCGGGCCCAGTACCAGGATCGACGCACGCATGGTCTTCACCAGTTCGTACGGGGCGATCAGGGTCTTGATGGTGCGCGGATCGATTTCGACGGCCAACTTTTCGTCGATTACCGGCTCGATACCCATGCGACCAAACAGCTCGATCATGGTGGTGATGTCGTGCAGGTGCGGCAGGTTGGCCACGGTCACAGGGCCATCGCACAGCAGGGTCGCAGCCAGGATCGGCAAGGCAGAGTTTTTCGCACCGGAAATGCGAATCTCGCCATCAAGGCGGGCACCGCCGGTAATAATCAATTTATCCATAAGAATCTCGACGCCTTGGGGGCTCAGGTGCGCTCGGCCCAGGCCGCGCGGCTGAAAAATTTCATAGTGACCGCGTGGATGCTGCCATCGGTGATCCACGGGTTCAAATGGGCATAGATCTGCTGCTGACGCTTGACCGGGCTGAGTGCCGCCAGTTCATCGCTAATCACGTTCAGCTGGAAGTTGCAGCCTTCGCCTTCAACTTCTACGTTCGTATCCGGCAGCTTTCCTTCGAGAAAGCTCTTAACTTCTAGGGCCTGCATGATCAACCTCTATCGGCGCCCAGTGCGCACGGGTCGCACATCATACAAAAAAGCCCCGCGCCTGCGAACCCCGCATAGCAGGACTCTGACGGGGGGCTTTATCGATAATGTGTATTAAGGATGCGCCAACAGCTCGGTCAAACCGGAAACTTCGGCGATTTCACGCATGTCTTCGGGCAATGCACGAAGGGTGACCGACTTTTTGGCCGCTTCGGCATCGCGCATGAAACACAGCAGCAACGACAAGCCGACACTGCTGGACTTGGTTACCGCCGAGCAATCCAGCACCAGCGCAGGGGCCGTGCTGGTCTTGATCAGCGCCTGGCCCTGCTTGCGCAGGTCAGGCCCGGTGCGGTAATCGAGCACGCCGCTGAGGAACAGCTCGCCCGCGTCGCCGAGACGAACAGCCGACTCGGTCATTGGGCAGGTTTCCCAGCGGCTTTATCGGTCTCTTCCTTGGCCTTGGCGACTTCACCGGCCCAACCATTGATGGTTTTGTCCAGGTCGTTGCCATTGCGCTGCATGGCGTCGGCGAACTGGTCACGGAACAGCTTGCCGATGTTGATGCCATTGATGATCACATTGCGCAGTTTCCACTCGCCATTGATCTTCTCCAACGTGTACTGCACAGGGTAGACGGCACCATTGTTGCCCTTGACACTCATGTTGACACTGGTGCGGTCGCCCGACTCATCCCCGGCGGGAGCGACGGTAATGCCCTGGTTGTTGTACTCAAGCAAAGCGTTGCCATAGAACTGGAACAGGCCGCGCTTGAAGTTTTCCTGGAACGTCTGCATTTGCGCAGGGGTGGCCTTGCGCGAATATTTGACCGTCATGATGCTGCGCGAAATACCTTCAGCATCGACGACCGGGCCGACGATGGTATTCAGTGCTTCGTAGAATTTGCTCGGGTCTTGCTTGTACTGCTCTTTATTGGCAGTCAGGTCAGCCAACATCCTGTTGGTAGTGTCCTGCACCAGTTCGTGCGCAGAACCCGCTGCGTTGGCCATCAACGGCAGCGCTGCCAGCAGTACCAGGAGGCCACGTCGCAAGGTAGAGATCATGTACAGATTCCTCATTTGGCGTCTTTATTGACCGTATTGAGCAGGAATTTACCGATCAGGTCTTCAAGTACCAGCGACGACTGCGTGTCGTGGATGGTCGAGCCATCCTTGAGCAGGGCTGTTTCCCCGCCCACGCTGACACCGATGTACTTCTCGCCCAGCAGACCCGCAGTGAGGATAGATGCAGTGGAGTCGGTCGGCAGATTATCTACCTTCTTGTCCAGTTGCATCGTCACTCGCCCGGTGAAGCTGTCGCGATCCAGATCGATTGCCGTGACCTTGCCGATGGTCACACCGGCCATGGTCACTTTAGCTCTGACAGTCAAACCGGCGATATTGTCGAAGTACGCGTAAAGTTTATAAGTATCGGCGGTGGGGCTGGCCGAAAGGCCGCTGACTCGCAGGGCCAGCAACAGTAAAGCCAGGATGCCAGCCAGCAAGAAAAGGCCGACACCGATTTCCACAGTGCGGTTTTGCATCAGAAATCTCCAAACATCAAGGCGGTCAAAATGAAGTCAAGGCCCAGTACTGCCAACGAGGCGTACACAACGGTCTTGGTGGTGGCGCGACTGATCCCTTCTGAAGTGGGCTCACAGTCATAGCCTTGGAATACGGCGATCCAGGTCACTACAAAGGCGAAGACGATGCTCTTTATGATGCCGTTGAGCACGTCACCGCTGAAGGTCACGCTGTTTTGCATGTTGGCCCAGTAGGAGCCGTCATAGACGCCCAGCCAGTCCACCGCCACCCACGAGCCGCCCCAGATACCGACCACGCTGAAGATCATCGCCAGCAACGGCAGGGAAATAAAGCCGGCCCACAGGCGCGGGGCAACAATGTACTTGAGCGGGTCCACGCCGATCATTTCCAGGCTGGACAACTGCTCGGTGGACTTCATGTTGCCGATTTCGGCGGTCAACGCAGAACCTGCACGCCCGGCGAACAGCAACGCAGTCACGACCGGCCCCAGCTCACGCAGCAGCGTCAGGGCAACCATCTGCCCCACTGCCTGCTCCGAACCGTAGCTGGACAGGATATTGAAGCCCTGCAACGCCAGCACCATCCCGATGAACACCCCGGAGACCACAATGATCACCAGGGACATCACGCCCACCGAATGCAACTGCTTGATCAACAGGCCGAAGCCGCCACCAATGCCACCGCGGCCGAGCAACGCGTGAAACAGGAAAATCGTCGAGCGGCCCAGCACTTCGACGATGTCGATACCGGATCGACCGAAAAGGCGAACCTTCTCGATAAGAGATGTCTTGCGCATCAGCGCTTCCCCAGAAGGTCTGAGCGGTAATCCGCTGCCGGAAAGTGAAAAGGCACGGGGCCATCGGGATCGCCGGTCATGAATTGGCGAATACGCGGGTTGTCGGCGTTCATCAGTTCTTCAGGCGTACCCTGCCCCAGCACCTGGCCATCGCCGACTACATAAAGGTAATCGGCAATGCTCGCGGTTTCTGCAAGGTCGTGGGAGACCACGATGCTGGTGATACCCAGGGCATCGTTGAGCAGACGGATCAGGCGTACCAGCACGCCCATGGCAATCGGATCCTGGCCGACGAAGGGCTCGTCGTACATGAGGATCTGCGGGTCGAGGGCAATGGCGCGCGCCAGGGCCACGCGGCGCTTCATGCCGCCGGACAGTTCGTCGGGCATCAGGTCGATGGCGCCGCGAAGGCCCACGGCCTGCAATTTCAGCAACACAATGTCACGAATCATTTCATCGGACAGCTGGGTATGCACCCGCAACGGAAATGCCACGTTCTCGAACACATCGAGGTCGGTAAACAGCGCACCGCTCTGGAACAGCACCCCCATATGCTTGCGCGCATCGAACAGATCGCTGCGCGACAGTGTCGGCAGGTTCTGGCCGTTGACCCATACTTCACCGGCGCTGGGGCGCAATTGCATGCCCATCAGACGCAGCAGCGTGGTCTTGCCGCAACCGGACGGACCCATGATGCCCGTGACCTTGCCGCGGGGAATGCGAATATCGACGTTATTGAAGATGCTGCGCGTCCCGCGCTTGAAGGTCAGTCCCTTCAGCTCGACCGCGTAGGCGTTATCGGCACTCATCTAAACTCCTTGGGATGCAGCCTCTCACTCAGACACCATGCATGCGACAAACGTTTGCAACGGTGACGCATATAGATAGCCACATGGGCTGGGCGGACCGAACTGGCGGCGAACTATATCACTGCTGGTACAGGGCGCCCAAGGCCGGAACTGCGCTAGTTCAGTTTAAGGACAGGGAAAAAACGTTGCTGGCTATGTTACTGAGGATCGATCTCAGGCATTCGTTGAATAAAGCCTGACGAACTTGCGTGAGGGAATTGATCATTACCGCTATAATCGCCGACTTTTCGTCAGGCTATACGACTTCAGACATGAGCCAATCCAGCGACCTTATTCAATCCGCGCAACGCACCATCCGCCTCGAAGTTGAAGCCGTAGAAGGCTTGCTGGCCCATATCGACGCAGATTTCGTACGCGCCTGCGAGATGATCCTGGCCAGCAAGGGCCGTGTTGTCGTGGTTGGCATGGGCAAATCGGGCCACGTCGGCAACAAGATCGCCGCCACCCTGGCCAGCACCGGGACTACCGCATTTTTCGTGCATCCGGCCGAAGCCAGCCACGGCGACATGGGCATGATCACCAAGGATGACATCATCCTGGCGCTGTCCAACTCCGGCACCACCAACGAAATCGTGACCCTGCTGCCGCTGATCAAGCGCCTGGGCATCAAGATGATCAGCCTCACCGGCAACCCGGAATCCACCCTGGCCAAGGCCGCCGACGTGAACCTGAATGTTCACGTGGACCACGAGGCCTGCCCGCTGAACCTGGCGCCGACCTCCTCCACCACCGCCGCCCTGGTCATGGGCGACGCCCTGGCCGTGGCGCTGCTGGAAGCCCGTGGATTCACCGCTGAAGACTTCGCATTTTCCCACCCGGGTGGTGCCTTGGGCCGCCGCCTGCTGCTGAAAGTGGAAAACGTCATGCATTCGGGCGAGGAATTGCCCCACGTCCAGCGCGGCACCCTGCTGAAGGACGCGCTGATGGAAATGACCCGCAAGGGCCTGGGCATGACCGTGATCCTGGAAGCCGACGGGCGCCTGGCCGGGGTATTCACTGACGGTGACCTGCGCCGCACCCTGGACCGCACCATCGATATCCGCACCGCGACCATCGACGCCGTGATGACCCCCCATGGCAAGACTGCACGCCCTGAAATGCTGGCGGCCGAAGCTTTGAAGATCATGGAAGACCACAAGATCGGCGCGCTGGTGGTGGTCGATAGCGACGACCACCCGGTTGGCGCCCTGAACATGCACGACTTGCTGCGTGCGGGAGTGATGTAAATGACCAGCGACCTGTTGCAACGCGGCAAACACATCAAACTGGCGATTTTCGACGTTGACGGCGTGCTGACCGATGGCCGCCTGTACTTTCTCGAAGATGGCAGCGAATTCAAGACGTTCAATACCCTCGACGGCCAGGGCATCAAGATGCTGATGGCTTCGGGCGTGCAAACGGCGATTATCAGCGGCAGAAAAACCCCCGTTGTGGAACGCCGCGCACAAAACCTCGGTATTCCTCACCTGTATCAGGGCCGCGAGGATAAACTGGTGGTTCTGGACGAGCTTCTTGGCCAACTCAACCTAAGCTATGAGCAGGTCGCCTATCTGGGCGATGATCTGCCCGACTTGCCGGTCATTCGCCGAGTGGGCCTGGGCATGGCCGTCGCCAATGCGGCGACGTTTGTTCGCGAGCACGCCCATGGCGTCACCACCGCCCGTGGCGGCGAAGGTGCCGCCCGCGAGTTCTGTGAACTGATCCTGCGAGCCCAGGGCAGTCTTGAAGCGGCCCACGCCGCCTACCTATAGAGCGTTTTATGCTGAGTAAAAAGATTCGCAACTTCCTGCTATTCGGAGTCATCGCCGCACTGTTCCTCGCGGTGGGCTACTGGAATATCAGCCCGGGGCGCTTCCTCGACCAGCCTGCAGCGCAGGTTGAAGAAGGGGCTATCGACTATTACGCAACCAATGCCTACAGCGTGCAGTTCCTGCCTGACGGCAAGGTGCAGTACGAAATGACCTCGGACAAAGTCGAGCATTTGAAGGCCACCGAAGTCACCCTGCTGACTAACCCGGACCTGAACCTGTACCGCGGCACCGAGTTCCCATGGCATGTCACGAGCAAGCGTGGCGAGGTGAACCCGGACGGCACCGAGGTAGAACTGATTGACTCGGTACGCGTGGCGCGTACTGACGCCAAAAACCGTGACACCGTGATTACCAGCAGTCGCATGACCGTATTCCCACAGAAGCAATATGCGCAGACCGAGCAAGACGTTAGAATCGACGGCGCTGGCGGTGTATCGACTGGCAAGGGAATGAAAGCGTATTTGAAAGAAAGCAGGATACACCTGCTATCGAACGTAAGAGGACAGTATGAGGCTCGTTAAAACTCTCCCTATTTTGCTCGGTCTGGGCGCAGCACTGGGAAGCGTGAGCGCCTGGGCTCTGCCGAACGATAGCCAGCAACCGATCCACATCTCGGCTGACGATGCGCAGCTGGATGACAAGCAAGGCGTCGCCACCTATACCGGCGGCGTGATCATCACCCAGGGCTCGATGAAGATCACCGGCAACACGGTGACACTGACGCGCACCCAGGCGGGCGATATCGACGTGGTGACTTCGGTGGGCAACCTGGCTTACTTCGAACAGAAGCAGTCGGCTACCGACACCGGCCCGATGAAGGGCTACGGCAAGACCATCCAGTATCACGCCCAGCAGAATCGCATCGTGCTGATCGACCAGGCCAAGGTACTCAGCCCCGATGGCAACTCCACGGAAGGCGAGAAGATCACCTATGACACCGTGAAGCAGATCGCCAACGCCGGTCGCGCCAATGGCAGCAAGGTCACCGCGCCACGCCCACGTATCGACATGGTTATCCAGCCGAAGAAGAAGGCCGAGTAATGGCAACCCTGAAAGCCCAGCATCTGGCCAAGGCCTATAAAAGCCGTCAGGTCGTGCGCGACGTCAGCCTGTCGATCGACAGCGGCCAGATCGTCGGCTTGCTTGGCCCTAACGGCGCCGGCAAGACCACCTGCTTCTACATGATCGTCGGCCTGGTCCAGGCGGACCAAGGTCGCGTACTGATCGACGACCTGGATGTCAGCCACCAGCCAATGCATGGCCGTGCCCGCGCAGGTATCGGCTATCTTCCGCAGGAAGCGTCGATCTTCCGCAAGCTGTCGGTATCCGACAACATCATGGCCATCCTTGAAACCCGCAAGGAACTCGACCGTGAAGGCCGCCGCAAAGAATTGGAAAGCCTGCTCCAGGAATTCCACATCAACCATATTCGCGACAACCTTGGCATGAGCCTGTCCGGTGGTGAGCGTCGTCGCGTGGAAATCGCCCGCGCCCTGGCCACTGCCCCCAAGTTCATCCTGCTGGACGAACCGTTTGCCGGCGTCGACCCCATCTCGGTCGGCGACATCAAGCAGATCATCCACCACCTCAAGGCCAAGGGCATCGGTGTACTGATCACTGACCACAACGTGCGTGAGACCCTCGATATCTGCGAAACCGCGTATATCGTCAACGATGGCCAGCTGATCGCCGAGGGCGACTCTGCCACCATCCTGGCCAACGAACTGGTCAAGGAAGTGTACCTGGGTCACGAGTTCCGCCTGTAAGGCCGCCTGCAAAAACAAGGCGGCGGCAGGTCGTTTGCCCGACGCGCGGGAGTCAATGAAAACCTCCGGATTTTTATTGTTACCGCGCTCTAGGCAAAGCCCCCGATATCAGGCATATAATTTGCTTATGTTTGGCGCTCACGCGCCCTGTCGTGGATGGCGCATTGCGCCGGCGAATAAGGTGTTAAGCCCCTGCCATGAAACCATCGCTAGTCCTGAGAATGGGCCAGCAGCTGACGATGACACCGCAGCTGCAACAGGCCATCCGCCTGCTCCAATTGTCGACCCTGGACCTGCAACAGGAAATCCAGGAGGCCCTGGAGTCCAATCCGATGCTCGAACGCCAGGAAGAAGGCGACGACTTCGATAATGCAGACCCATTGGCCGACAACATCGAGCAAAAACCCAATTCCGACGTACAGGAACCCTCCTACCAGGAAACCGCCCCCACGGTGGATAACCTTGAGGAAGGCGATTGGAACGAACGCATTCCCAACGAACTCCCGGTGGACACCGCCTGGGAGGACGTCTACCAGACCAGCGCCAGCAGCTTGCCCAGTAATGACGATGACGAGTGGGACTTCACCACCCGCACTTCCGCCGGCGAGAGCCTGCAGAGCCATCTGCTGTGGCAACTGAACCTCGCGCCGATGTCGGACACCGATCGCCTGATCGCCGTGACCCTGATCGACTGCATCAATAACCAGGGTTACCTGGACGAGACGCTCGAAGAGATTCTCGAGGCCTTCGACCCGGAACTGGACATCGAGCTGGACGAAATCGAAGCGGTCCTGCACCGCATCCAACAGTTCGAGCCCGCCGGCATCGGTGCCCGCACCCTGAGCGAATGCCTGCTGCTGCAACTGCGCCAGCTGCCCGCCAAGACCCCATGGCTCGCCGAGGCCCAGCGCCTGGTCACCGACTATATCGACCTGCTGGGCAGCCGCGACTATAGCCAGTTGATGCGGCGCATGAAGCTCAAGGAAGACGACCTGCGCCAGGTCATCGAGCTGGTGCAAAGCCTCAACCCGCGTCCAGGCTCGCAGATCGAGTCCAGCGAAGCCGAATACGTCGTTCCCGACGTGATCGTGCGCAAGGACAACGAGCGCTGGTTGGTGGAACTGAACCAGGAGTCGGTGCCGCGCCTGCGGGTCAACCCGCAATATGCCGGTTTTGTGCGCCGTGCCGACACCAGCGCCGACAACACCTTCATGCGCAACCAGTTGCAGGAAGCGCGCTGGTTCATCAAGAGCCTGCAGAGCCGCAACGAAACCCTGATGAAAGTGGCCACCCAGATCGTCGAGCATCAGCGCGGCTTCCTGGAATATGGTGACGAGGCGATGAAACCGCTGGTCCTGCACGACATCGCAGAAGCGGTGGGCATGCACGAATCGACGATTTCCCGGGTGACCACACAAAAATTCATGCATACCCCACGGGGCATATATGAGCTGAAATACTTTTTCTCCAGTCATGTCAGCACATCCGAAGGCGGCGAATGCTCGTCCACGGCGATCCGCGCAATCATCAAAAAACTGGTTGCTGCGGAAAATCAGAAAAAGCCGTTGAGTGACAGCAAGATCGCTGGTTTACTGGAGGCACAAGGCATTCAGGTTGCCCGTCGAACCGTCGCCAAGTACCGCGAGTCCCTTGGGATCGCGCCTTCCAGCGAGCGTAAGCGTTTGATGTGACGGGCGGGCCACAGCGTTCCAGTGGTGGGTATTCCTACCCGCCGCTTTATGCACTGGCAACGAAGGAGAAGCTGTATGCAAGTCAACATCAGTGGACACCATGTAGAAGTCACCCCTCCACTACGCGACTACGTCGAGCAGAAGCTGAGGAAGCTTGAGGGTCATTTCGACAAGATCACCAACGTGCAGGTCATCATGAAGGTCGACAAGCTTCAGCAGAAAATCGAAGCGACTCTTCAGATACCCGGTGGAGAAGTGGTCGCCAATGCCGAACATGAAGACATGTATGCATCAATCGACTTGCTCACAGACAAGCTTGACCGCCAACTCAAAAAGCATAAGGAAAAGAATCTGAGCCTGCTTCAGGGCACAGGTCGTTAACTCTCCCCCCATGATCCGACTTGAAACCATCCTGACCCCCGGCCGTTCCCTCGTGAACGTGCCGGGCGGCAGCAAGAAGAAAGCCCTCGAACAAATTGCCAACCTGATCAGCAGCCAAGTGCCTGAACTGGAGATGCAAGATGTCTTTGAGGCTCTGATTGCCCGTGAAAAACTCGGCTCCACCGGTTTTGGCAACGGCATCGCCATTCCCCACTGCCGCCTCAAAGGCTGCGAGTCACCTGTCAGCGCCCTGCTGCACCTGGACGCACCTATCGATTTCGACGCGATCGACGGCGCCCCGGTAGACCTGCTGTTTGTTCTGCTGGTCCCACAGGCCGCCACCGATGCACACCTGGAACTGCTTCGGCAGATCGCAAGCATGCTCGACCGCAAGGAAGTACGCGACAAACTGCGCAGTGCCAGTAGCAACGAGGCGCTGTATCAAGTTGTCCTGGATGAGCAAAACGGGCAGTAATCATGCGTTTGATCATCGTCAGCGGCCGCTCCGGCTCGGGTAAAAGTACCGCCCTCAACGTCCTTGAGGACAACGGCTTCTATTGCATCGACAACCTGCCCGCCGGCCTGCTCCCGGAATTGGCGGAGCGGGCACTGATCCATACCGAATTGGCACAACCTCTGGTCGCCGTTTCGATTGACGCCCGCAACCTGCCGAGCCACCTCACGCGTTTTCCGGAATTGCTCGAAGAGGTGCGTGCCAAACACATTCATTGCGATGTGCTATATCTGGACGCCGACGAAGAAACCCTGCTCAAGCGCTTCTCAGAGACCCGTAGACGTCACCCCCTCAGCAGCCCACACCGCTCCCTGGCCGAAGCCATCGAGGATGAAACCAAGCTGCTCGGGCCGATCATTGACCTCGCTGACCTCAAGATCAACACCACCAGCCTCAACCTGTACCAGTTGCGCGATGCCATCAAGCTACGCCTGCTGAACCAGCCGGAGCCTGGCACTGCATTTCTGGTCGAGTCCTTTGGTTTCAAGCGTGGCATGCCGGTGGATGCCGACCTGGTGTTCGACGTGCGCTGCCTGCCCAATCCTTATTGGAAGCCGGAACTGCGCGACCAGTCGGGGCTGGATCAGCCTGTGGCCGATTACCTGGCCGCGCAACCGGATGTGGAGGAGATGTTCCAGGACATTTCCAGCTACCTGCTCAAATGGTTGCCGCGCTTTGCCGCGAGCAACCGAGCCTATGTCACCATTGCCATCGGCTGCACCGGCGGTCACCACCGCTCTGTCTACCTGACCGAGCGCCTGGGCCAGGTGCTGCAACAAACCCTCAAGAACGTCCAGGTTCGCCACCGCGACCTTAGCTGAAAGGAACACCCCCGCGATGCCCGCTCTGGAAATTGAAATCATCAACAAGCTGGGCCTGCATGCCCGCGCCTCGGCCAAATTCGTCGGTATTGCCGGGCAGTTCCCTTGCCAGATCCGCGCCGGGCGTACACCGGAGAGCATGGTCGATGGCAAAAGCATCATGGCGATGATGATGTTGGCGGCCGGCAAGGGCACCAAGATTCATTTGAGCACCGAGGGCGAGCAAGAGCAGGAAGCAATGGACGCCCTGGTAGCGCTGATCAACAACTTCTTTGATGAGGGTGAGTAGTAACCCCTATCCCCGCTGAGGCCTCACCCCAAGGCGGTATCCATCACCATCATCAAGCAGAACCCCATGCACAACCCCAGGCTCGCGAGTTTTTCGTGACCGTTGCGGCGCGACTCCGGGATCACTTCGTGGGTGACCACCAACAGCATCGCGCCAGCGGCCAGTGCCAGGCCCAACGGTAACAGCACCTCGGCCAGGGTCACCAGCCAGGCGCAAAGCACGGCGAACACCGGCTCCACCAAGCCTGACGCGGCGCCGATCAGGAACGCCCTGATCCGCGACATCCCTGCCCCAGCCAATACCAGCGCAATGACCAGACCTTCGGGCACATCCTGCAAAGCAATGCCCATGGCCAAGCTATCGGCATCCGGCATGCCGCCGCCGGCTGAGACGCCAACGGCCATGCCTTCGGGGATGTTGTGGGCGATGATGGCAAACACGAACAGCCAGATACGCGGTGGAATCACCGGTTTATCCGGTGTGCCCACCAACATTTCCGGACTGGCGCCGGAGACCTTGCGGTCCACCAGATACAAACCGAATGCCCCCAGCATGATGCCGAAGCTGATCAGCCCACCTGCACCCCAGGGCGAAAGACCAAGGGCTTCGGCCGCAGCAATTCCCGGCACGACCAGCGAAAACGCGGTCGCCGCCAGCATCACACCGGCACCGAAGCCCAACAAGGTATCGCTCAACGCCACCGGCATCCGCCGAATCACCAAGACCGGAACCGCCCCCAGCGCCGTGCCAAGCGCGCAAATCGCCCCGCCCTGCAAGGCGCGCATGATGCGCGGCTCCAGATCCAGCCAGGCCAGCCCGTGGGCCACCAGCAATGCAGTACCTGCCAATAGCAGCAGCGAGCCAAACGCATAACGAAACATTCGCACGCTGCTGATCGCCAGTGTTTCAGTGCCCATAGTCGGCCTTAGATCTTGTTATCGAGGTGAATGTCAGGCCAACGCGGCCTGATAGCGTGCGGCAACTTCCGGCCAGTTGATGACGCTGTAGAACGCATTGATGTATTCAGGGCGACGGTTCTGGTAGCGCAGGTAATAAGCATGCTCCCAGACGTCCAGGCCGAGGATTGGCGTGTTGCCATTCATCAACGGGCTGTCCTGGTTGCCGCTGCTTTCCACTATCAGCGTCTTGTGCGGAGTGACACTCAACCACGCCCAACCGCTGCCGAAACGGGTCAAGGCGGCTTTGGTGAAGGCTTCCTTGAAACTGTCGAAACCGCCGAGTTGCTCTTCTACGGCTTTTCCCAACGCGCCGTCGGGCTTGCCGCCACCTTGAGGCGACATCACCGCCCAGAACAGTGAATGGTTGGCGTGGCCACCGCCTTGGTTGATGACGGCCGCACGCAGTTTTTCCGGCAGTTGCTGCACGCTGGACACCAGTTTCTCTACAGGCCAGCCCGCAAACTCGGTGCCCTCGACCGCCGCATTGAGGTTATTGATGTAGGTCTGGTGGTGCTTGGTGTAGTGAATCTCCATGGTTTGCGCATCGATATGCGGTTCCAGGGCATCGTAGGCATAGGGCAAGGCAGGCAAGGTGTAGGTCATATCAATGTGCTCCGTATTGAGACGTGGTCGGCTGCACCGCAGTACCGCCCAGCAAGCGATGGGTGCGCGGGTACTCACCGTGATCGCTGATGAAATTCAACAGTTCGACGTAAGTCTTACTGCTCTGGCGCAGGGCCGCTTCCCGCAGCTGCGGGCTCAGGCGCACGTCCTGCATGGCCTGGAGCAAGCGCTGGTGAATAGCGCAGAGGTATTCGGCGCTTTCCTCGGGCTGATTCAGGCGCAGGTGCAAATCCGCCAGGTTGTGATGGGAAATGACGCAGGCCGCCACTGCTTCGTCGGCATTCGCCCAGCGCTCGAACAGCACTTGAGCCAGGGCCAGGGCTTGCAGATAGGCCTCGCGAGCGTCAACCAATTCGCCCTGCATAAAGCAGCGATTGGCCCGTTCGATCGTGCGTTTCCAGTGCTCCATGGTGAGCCTCCAAAGCAGGGTCGGTGATTACACGCCGCCAGCCGTGAGTTTTTCCGGATCCAACAGGACTTCCAGTTGGCTACGGGGCAGGTCGGTGTGCTCAAGGGCCACCTCAATCACCGGACGGCCCTGCTGATAAGCTTTCTTGGCAATCTCAGCGGCCTTTTGGTAACCAATGATCGGGTTGAGTGCGGTGACCAGGATCGGGTTGCGCGACAGCGCTTCCTTGAGCTTGGCTTCGTTGACCTTGAAGCTGGCGATGGCCTTGTCTGCCAGCAGACGGCTGGAATTGGCCAGCAACTCGAGGCTGCTGAGCAGGTTCTGGGCAATGATCGGCAACATCACGTTTAATTCGAAGTTGCCGGATTGGCCGGCAACGGTGATCACCGTGTCATTGCCGATGACTTGTGCAGCGACCATGGCGGTCGCTTCCGGAATCACTGGATTGACCTTGCCTGGCATGATCGAAGACCCCGGCTGCAGGCCCTCCAGTTCGATTTCCCCCAGGCCGGCCAGCGGGCCGGAGTTCATCCAGCGCAGGTCATTGGCAATTTTCATCAGCGATACGGCGGTGGCTTTCAACTGGCCGGAGACGGCGACAGCAGTGTCCTGGGAGCCGATCAGCGCGAACAGGTTCTTGCCGGGGGTGAATTTCACACCCGCCAGGCTACTGAGCTGTTGACTGAAACGCGCGGCGAATTCCGGGTGCGCGTTGATCCCGGTGCCCACCGCCGTACCGCCCTGGGCCAAAGCCTGCAGGCTCGGCAGCAAATCTTGCAGATGGCCGATGTTGGCCTTGAGTTGCTGGGCCCAACCATTGAGCACCTGGCTCATGCGCACGGGCATGGCGTCCATCAGGTGCGTGCGGCCGGTCTTGATGAATGGGTGAACCTCTTCGGCTTTCTGCTCGATCACCTGCACCAGGTGCAGCAGGGCCGGCAGCGTTTGCTCGTGCAGCACCAGCGCAGCACTGACATGGATGGTGGTCGGAATGATGTCGTTGCTGCTTTGGCCGCAGTTCACATGATCGTTGGGATTGACCGCTTCGCCGAGCAAACGGCTGGCGAGCGTCGCAATCACTTCGTTGGCATTCATATTCGAACTGGTGCCGGAACCGGTCTGGAAGATATCCACCGGGAAGTGCCGCATGTAATCGCCTTCGAGCAAGCCTTGGGCGGCATCGACGATGGCTTTGCCCTGCCCTTCACTGATCTGCTTGAGGTCGACGTTGACCTTGGCAGCCGCCGCCTTGGCCAGGATCAGTGCGCGAATGAATTGCGCCGGCATGCGTTGGTGGCTGATCGGAAAGTTGTTCACCGCGCGCTGGGTTTGCGCACCGTACAAGGCCTCGGCGGGGACTTGCAGTTCGCCCATGCTGTCGCGTTCGATACGGGTGTTACTCATCGGAAGATCCTTGCACCAGGTCAGAAACGGAAATGGAGGGAAGCAGTTCGCAGGTCGCCAATTGCCAGGCAAAGGTCTGCCAGCGCTTGAGGCGGCAGGCACAGTGAGAGAGTTTTTCCAGGTCGCGCAGTGGGCGCCAGGCTTGATCCAGACACAGGGATCGCCAATGCCACGGCAGTGCAATATCGCTGGCGGTGTCGATCAGCAGGCGGAATGAGGTTTCAGCGATGGTCCACGGATGGGTCGCGGTACAGCACGCCAGGTATCGGCCCTCATTGAGGTAATGTTCGATCAGGCGAGGCTCATTGGGATCCAGACCACAGCGAATCTGGCGACTCATCCAGCGCCAGCTTTCCAGGTAAGGATCCTCATGCAGGACAGAACTCATGATCCACACTCATCCGGTAATGATATTTATTATTAAATGATATTGAGAATCAAAACAAGAGTAGCACCTCAATCCCCCTGAAACACGGCCACAAAAAAGGCGCGCCCTCCGTAAGAGGGCGCGCCTTTTTGTGCCGCTGTAGCGGGATTAGCTGCCTGCGACAGTCATCCGCTCGATCAGCACCGAGCCTGTGCGAATATTGCTGCGCAGCTCCAGGTCATTTCCCACGGCAACGATCTGCTTGAACATATCGCGCATGTTGCCGGCGATGGTCACTTCCTGGACGGCGAACTGAATCTCACCGTTTTCCACCCAGAAGCCCGCCGCGCCACGGGAATAATCCCCAGTGACCATATTCAGGCCATGGCCCATCAATTCGGTCACCAACAGACCACGTCCCATGCGACGCAACAGCGCCGCCTGGTCTTCATCGCCATGGGTCACGAACAGGTTATGCACGCCACCGGCGTTGGCAGTGCTTGGCAGGCCGAGTTTGCGGCCTGAGTAGGTGCCGAGTACGTAAGACACCAGCTCCCCGTTTTCGACGAACGGCTTGGCATACGTGGCCAGGCCGTCCCCATCGAACGCCGAACTGCCCATGGCCCGCATCAAGTGCGGACGCTCATCAATGGTCAGCCAATCGGGAAACAACGTCTGGCCAATCGCCCCTTCAAGGAACGAAGACTTGCGATACAGGTTGCCGCCAGAAATGGCCCCCAGGAAACTGCCAAACAGACCGCCTGCCAGCTCCGCCGAAAACAGTACAGGCACTTCACACGTCGGCACCGGGCGCGCGCCCAGGCGGCTCGCGGCACGTTGTGCGGCACGCTGACCAATGCTGACCGGGTCTGCCAGCAACTCACCCTGACGACTTACGTCGTACCAGTAATCACGCTGCATCTGGCCATTGGCCTCGGCGATCATCACGCAGCTCAGACTATGGCGCGTGGACGCATACCCGCCGATAAACCCGTGGCTGTTGCCGTAGACGCGACAGCCCTGATGCGTGTTCAACGTGGTGCCATCGGCGTTCTTGATGCGGGCATCGGCATCGAACGCCGCCGCTTCGCAGGTCAGCGCCAGCTCGATGGCCCGCTCGGGCGTGATGTCCCAGGCATGGAACAGATCGAAATCCTTCAAGTCCTTGGCCATCAGCGCCTTATCGGCCAAGCCCGAGCTTTCATCCTCGGAAGTGTGCTGGGCAATCGCCAATGCCGCGGCAACCGTTTCGCGTATGGCCTCCGGACCGCTGGCCGACGTACTGGCCGAACCTTTGCGCTGCCCCACATACAAGGTGATGCCAAATCCCTGGTCACGGTTGAATTCGACGGTTTCCACTTCCCGTTGACGTACCGACGTCGACAACCCCTGCTCCAGCGACACCGCCACTTCACAGGCACTGGCCCCCTGGCGCTTGGCCTCGGCAAGGATCTGCTCGACTTGTTCCTGCAGGGCCGGTAACGCTTGCGGACCGACGCTTTGGGCTGCACTCATGGTTTTCTCCACTCAAATTCTGCTTTCGGTTAAGGCCATCGAGCGACCGGGCCGGACAAGCGGCCCCCGACTGGTTATCATGGCGGCGTTTCTTTGCGGACTGCCACCATGGTTGATTCTTACGACGACTCCCTCGATGGGGAGAAAAGCAAAACCCAGGTCAAACGTGAGCTGCATGCTCTGGTTGACCTTGGCGAGCGCCTTACAACGCTCAAGAAAGACTTGATTGCAAAACTGCCACTGACCGACGAAATGCGCCGGGCGCTTGCGGACGCACCCAAGCACACCGCGAATATCGCGCGTAAACGGCACATCATGTTTATCGGCAAGCTGATGCGCGATCAGGACACTGACGCCATTCTCGCCTTGCTTGATCAAACCGATGCCTCCACTCGCCAGTACAACGAACGTTTCCATAACCTGGAACGTTGGCGTGACCGCCTGATCTCGGGCGATGACGCGGTGCTGGAGAAATTCGTGTTGGACTACCCGGACGCGGACCGCCAGCAACTGCGCTCCCTGATCCGTCAGGCCCAGCACGAGCAGGCGCATAACAAGGCGCCGGCCACCAGCCGTAAAATCTTCAAATACATCCGTGAGCTGGACGAGACTCAACGCGGTCTGCGTTGATGCCCTTCCCCGGGTGGCGGTCTTCGCCACCCGAAGCTCCCCCCTTACGACCCCGTGCCACCCACGGTGATCGCATCAATTTTCAGCGTTGGCTGGCCGACCCCTACCGGCACCGACTGCCCATCCTTCCCGCACATGCCCACACCACTGTCCAGGGCCAGGTCATTGCCGACCATCGACACCTTGCTCATGGCTTCCGGGCCATTGCCAATCAACGTTGCCCCTTTGACCGGCGCGGTAATCCTGCCGTCTTCGATCAGGTATGCCTCGCTGGTAGAGAACACGAACTTGCCGCTGGTGATATCCACCTGGCCGCCGCCGAGGTTGGCGCAGTAGATGCCACGCTTCACCGAGGCGATGATCTCCGCCGGGTCGCTTTCGCCACCGAGCATGTAGGTGTTGGTCATGCGTGGCATCGGCAGGTGCGCATAAGATTCGCGACGGCCATTACCGGTGCGCGCAACGCCCATCAGGCGGGCATTGAGCTTGTCTTGCATGTAGCCCTTGAGCACACCGTTTTCAATCAAGGTGGTGCATTCGGTCGGCGTGCCTTCATCATCGACGCTCAGCGAGCCGCGGCGACCGGCCAGGGTGCCATCATCGACAATGGTGCAGAGCTTGGACGCAACCATCTCGCCCATGCGCCCGCTGTAGGCGGAACTGCCCTTGCGGTTGAAATCGCCTTCCAGGCCATGGCCCACGGCCTCGTGCAGCAATACGCCGGACCAGCCCGAGCCCAACACCACCGGCAGCGTGCCGGCCGGCGCAGGAATGGCTTCCAGGTTCACCAACGCCTGGCGCAAAGCCTCACGGGCATAGCCCATGGCACGGTCGTCGGTGAGGAAGTAACGGTAGTCGGTACGCCCGCCGCCGCCGTGGCCGCCACGCTCGCGGCGGCCGTTCTGCTCGACGATCACGCTGACATTGAAACGCACCAGCGGCCGTACGTCCGCCGCCAGCCCCCCGTCGGTGGACGCCACCAGGATGCGTTCCCACACACCGGCCATGCTCACGGAGACCTGCTGGATACGCGGGTCCAGAGCGCGAGTGGCCGCATCGATACGCTTGAGCAACTCGACCTTTTCCGCGCGGCTGATCACTTCCAGGGGGTTGTCCGGCGCATACAACTGCGCCACGTCCTGGGTACTGAACGCCTGTACCGTGCCATGTTGACCGGCACGGGAGATCGAACGCGCGGCACGTGCGGCCAGGCCCAACGCCTCCAGAGTGATCGCGTTGCTGTAGGCAAAACCGGTCTTTTCACCGGATTGCGCGCGGACGCCTACACCTTGGTCAAGATTGAAACTGCCTTCCTTGACGATGCCATCTTCCAGGGCCCAGGACTCGGAGATCTGCCCCTGGAAATACAGGTCGGCGGCATCGATGCCTGGCCCGGCCAGATCGCCGAGCACGGTTTGCAAGCTTTCGATGGTCACGCCACCGGGTGCCAGGAGGTGTTCACTGACTGAGGACAACAACTCGCTCATAGGTTTGGCCTTAAATTCATCGTTCTGAAGCAGGCCGCTGGGCGCCCTGCGAGAAAAAGCGCCGATGGTTGACCACCGGCATGCGCGCCCGTATCGACGCCTGTTCACTGCTATCGCGTTCGGCCAGCAACACCGCTTCGCCTTGATCCTGTTGTGCCAACACCTGGCCCCATGGGTCGACGATCGCCGCATGACCATAGGTTTCCCGTGGCCCTGGATGCACACCGCCCTGGGCGGCCGCCAGCAGGTAACACTGGGTTTCGATGGCCCGTGCACGAATCAGCACATCCCAGTGGGCGGCACCGGTCACGGCGGTAAAGGCCGAGGGCGCGGTAATCAATTCAGCCCCCGCCGCGCGCAGCTCGCTGTACAGCTCGGGGAAGCGCAAGTCGTAGCACACCGTCAGGCCCAAACGGCCGACCGGCGTATCCGCCACCACCACGTTACTCCCGAAAGCATAGTCATCGGACTCCCGATAGCGACCCCGGGCGTCCGCCACGTCCACATCAAACAAATGCAGCTTGTCGTAACGGGCGACGACTTCGCCGCGATCATCGATCAGCAGCGAGCAGGCATTGGATTTGGCGTGCGGTTGATCCTTGGGCGGCAACGGCAGTGTGCCAGCCACTATCCATAAGGTGAGGTCGCGGGCGGTCTGTTTCAACCATGGCAGGATCGGACCTTCACCCAGCGCCTCGGCGCGGCCGATATCCGCCACGTCGCGGCGGCCCATGGCGGCAAAGTTTTCTGGCAGCACCGCCAGCTTCGCACCGCCGGCCGCCGCTTGTTCCAACAAGCGCCGGGCCTGGACCAGGTTGGCCAGCACATCGCTCTGACTGACCATTTGGATTACTGCAAAGGACATGGGCCGATACTCCGTAAAAGGCATGGGGCCATGCTACTCCACAGGCTCTCAGTTTGGTTTTTCAAAGGGCTTGTCGAAGGTGATTTTTGGATCCTTCCATGGGCCTTCCACCTTGTATTGCACGCTGGCGAAACGCGAAACACGGTCACCGATCAGCTTGTCGATCAGGAACAGTGCGCCACCAATCGCCGGCGCGCCCACGATCAGCGCGGCAATCGGCAGGTTGTTGGTCACCGGCAACGTCACCAGCAACTTCGCATCGACACGGTCAGCCACCAGGTCCAGGGTACCGTTGAGCTCCAGGTTGCTCGACGGGCCGGTCATGGTGATCGGTTCGCGCGTCACGAACACGCCATTGCTGGCGACCAATTGGCCCTTGACCCGGTCATAACTCAAGCCCTTGCCCAGCAGGTCGGAGAAGTCCAGGCGCAGGCGGCGCCCGATGGAGTTGAAGTTGAGCAGGCCGAATACCCGCAGCGCCTGGGCGCCACCTTCCACCTCGACAAACTGACCTTTACGGAACGTCGCATCCAGGCTGCCGGAGAAACGTTTAGGCCCGACCCAGGCCGGCGAACCCGGCCACCGCCCATCCACATCCAGGTGGAAATCCTCGCTGGTGACCGTGGGCGCATAGCCCCAGCCTTTGAGTACATCGGCGATGTTCTTGCCGTCCAGGCGCCCCTTGTACCAACTGCTGCTGTCACCCGGGACACCTTCCCATCCGCCGGCGCCCTTGAGTTGCATGCCCTTGAGGCCCAGGTCCAGCGTATTGAAGGCCAGGCCTTTGGCCGTTGGCCGGATCTTGAGTGACCAGGCGCCAATCAGGTCCGGCCCCTGGAACAGCTGGTCAATGGCGATATCCAGCGCCGGAATATCCTTGGGATCGATACTGGCCAACGGGTCCGGTGCATTTTCATCAGCCTGTACCGTCGGGTCCACCGCCGGCAGCTTCACGTATTGCAGGTTGACCGCAATCGGCGCGCCCTTGGCATCCGGCAGGTTCACCGCCCCCTTGGCCTGCTGGCTGTCGAACTGTAAGCCCCAGGCAGCGGGCTTTCGATCCAACTGCAGGTTAACCTGATCGAACTGGGTACCCAGGCCGGTGAGCTTGCCAATCTTGAATTCGGCACCGCTCAGCAGCTGCTTGGCACTGCCACCTGGGTCATTGCCAGCATACTGGTTCACCAGTTTTTTCCACGGGTCGATATCCAGCTCCGAGAGTACGCCACGGATGCGCAAGCCCTTGGCGCCTGGCAGCACGGCATCGCCATCGCCAAGGAACAACTCGCCACGGCCGTCATTGAGTTTGTCCGGCGGCGCGGCAAAGGTGAAGTTGGCCAACTCACCGTAATCAAACCAGTAGCGGCGCTCAGCCCCCTGCAAGGTCATGCGGAATACGCTGTCACGTCCCTGGCTGGCCGGCATGCCGAACGGCGCCGGCAAGTCCACCGCAACGCCCTTGAGGTTGGAGCTGACCATCAGTTGGCTGTCGGCACCGTCCAGGTTGAGCTGTAACTGATACGAAATATCACCGGACACCGGCAACGGCTGACTGACTTTCAACCAATCCGTCAGACGCTTGACCGTCACCTGCCCCTTGGCAGCGACACGGGTGCTGATATTGCCTGGCTTGCCATCGGCAAAGATCTGCGCGGTGATCGGCCGGTCAAATGCCTGGGCGGTAATCTTTTCGCCGCTCAAGCCCTTGGCGCTATCGAAGCGGAAATTACCCTTGAGCTGCGTCAGGTCCAGAGGCGGTTCCGCCAATTGCAGGCGTGCCTTGTCAGTCTGGAAATCCACCACGATCCTGGGCTCGATGCCCTTGACCAGCGGAACGTCCAGATCCAGCGAGCCCTGCAGGTCTCCCTCGCCTTTCCAGCCGGCGAAGGTGGAGGCAGTACCAATTGGCGCTTCCTGGAGAATCTTCAGCCCATCACCCAGGCCACCGGCAAAACCACCGGTAAGCAGCAGATGGCTTTCCTTGCCGGACGGCGCGTGGGGAATATTGACGTAGACGTCCTTGACCTTGGTGTCGAGCAACTGCCCCTTGCTGGCCAGGATGCGTACGCCCGTCTCTTCGACAAACACTTCACCATTGACCTTGTTCACATGGGGCCAACCCGGCTGGAACGCCAGTTCGGCGTCATGCACCTTGAAGAACAGGCTGATATTGCGCGCGGCCGGCAATGCGTCGTGGTTCAGCGAGCCCTGGTACTGGAAGAACCCCTGGTCCACCGCGCCCTTGAGAATTGCCGTTCGCAGCCACTCATCCAACGCGGGGCTCAGTACGGCCGGCAGGTATTTAGGGGTAAAGCGTCCATCGCCATCGACCATACCGACCCGCAGGTCCATATAGTCTTCCTGGCTATGGTCGAAATGCAGGCGAATCAGGAAATCGGCGGCGATCTTGCCCTCTTCCCCCAGCACCTTGATATACGGGGCGATCAGGGTGAAGCCTTGTTTATCCAGCTTCCACGTCAGGCGTGCATTGGCCTGGAGGTATTGCCAGGGCTTGGCGAAGATCGGATCGAGGTGCAGGGAAAAATCCTTGCTGTCCATGCGCAACTCGCCCTGGCCCAGGTCGCCGCTGATGCTGCCGGAAACGTTGCGTGCGGCCGGCGCACCGAAGTAGGCGTCAAACCCGACCCGCTCCAGGTTGGCGGCAAAGCTGACTTTTTGATCGGTGGTGTCTTGAGGACGGAAATCCACCAGCACATTACGCAGCAGGCCGGTGGCCTTTAGGTGCTCGACGGTCTTGGCGACGCCTTCCGGCAGCGGCGCCAGGGCGTTGAGCAACGGTGTGATGGGGGTCAGGTCAAGGCGGTCAGCCTGCAGCTTCCAGGCTTCCTGGGCCGTGTCGGTCGCCAGGGTCTGCTGCAATTGCAGGCGCGATTCCCATCGGGTCTCGCCCAGGTTCATCGCCAGGGAATCAAACAACACCTTCAAGCCGGTATCGCTGCGTTGCAGATAGGCCGTGAGTGCAAGGTTTTCGATATGCACCGGCTTGCGTTCGGCGTAGCTGCCCTTCACCTGCGGCGAGTTGAGGCGCACGACCGCACGTTGCACCGTGCCTTTACCCCAGTTCAGCCAGAACTCACCGCCGGCCTTGAACTGCGTGAGTTTCCACTGCTGGGTCAGCCTGGCGGGGATCCACTTGGCCCAGTCGCTCTGCGGCAGGCTCAGGTAGGCCTCGACTTCAGCGTCCTTCCACTGGCTCGCGCGAATGCGGCTGCGCAGGCTCAGGGCCAGGGGCTGGCCGTCGGGCAAGGTCAGGCGAGCGTCCAGGCGCTGGCGGGTGACGCCCGTGTGCAGGCTCAAGCCCACATACGTCAGGGTCAGCGGCGCCTGGTCGAACGGTTGCAGGGTGACCTGGCTGTCGAGCAGCGATACGCGCTTGACCATCTGCATGCGCTTGAGCAATTGCTCCGGGTCCAGCGGCTGGTCGTCCTGTATCGGCAAGCCTTGCAGCGCCCAATGGCCGTCCTTGTCTTCCTTGGCGCTCAGTTGCAGGCCACTGACTTCCAGGTGCGCAATACGCACTTCGCGCGCCATCAGGCTGGCCCACATGTCCGGCACCACTTCGACCTGGTCCAGGCGCAAGGCACTGCTGCCCTCGCCGACCATTACGTCGTGGGCCAGCAACACGGGCGCAAAACCGCTCCAGCGGCCTTCAAGGCTGCCGATGTGCACAGGCATGTCCACCGCAGCCTGGGCCTTGGCTTCGATTTCCGCGCGGTATTCGGCCACCAGCGGGGTCAATTCACGCCCCAGGCTCACGTACACTGCCGCCAACACCAGCAGCAAGGCGCACAGCCCAAGGCCCCAACGGGTCAAAGCGGCAAAAAAGCGTGTCAGACGCTCCATGTCAGGCGACCCTCAAGGCAGTAGTCGGACTGCAGATCAAGGTCTGCGAGTCGCGTAAAAAGAAAGCGAATGGGGATCAGAGCAGCACCACGTCATATTGTTCCTGGGAATACATGGTTTCGACCTGGAAGCGAATCGTACGCCCGATAAACCCCTCCAGCTCAGCCACGTTACCGGACTCTTCATCCAGCAGGCGGTCGACCACTTTCTGGTTGGCAAGCACTCTATAACCTTCGGCCTGGTAGGCCCGTGCCTCTCGGAGGATTTCCCGGAAAATCTCGTAGCAAACCGTTTCCGGAGTCTTCAACTTACCGCGGCCCTGGCAACTGCTGCAGGGCTCGCACAGCACCTGCTCCAGGCTCTCGCGGGTGCGCTTGCGGGTCATCTGCACCAGGCCCAGCTCGGTGATGCCGATGATATTGGTCTTGGCGTGATCGCGCTCCAGCTGTTTTTCGAGCGTGCGCAGCACCTGGCGCTGGTGCTCTTCATCTTCCATGTCGATGAAGTCGATGATGATGATGCCGCCCAGGTTACGCAGGCGCAGTTGACGAGCAATCGCCGTGGCCGCTTCGAGATTGGTCTTGAAGATGGTCTCTTCAAGGTTGCGATGACCTACGAACGCGCCGGTGTTGACGTCGATGGTGGTCATCGCTTCCGCCGGGTCCACCACCAGGTAGCCACCGGACTTGAGCGGCACCTTGCGCTCCAGGGCTTTCTGGATTTCGTCCTCGACGCCATACAGGTCGAAGATCGGCCGTTCGCCAGGATAATGCTCCAGGCGATCGGCAATTTCCGGCATCAGCTCGGCAACAAATTGCGTGGTGCGCTGGAAGGTTTCCCGCGAGTCGATGCGAATTTTCTCGATCTTGGGGCTGACCAGGTCGCGCAAGGTACGCAGGGCCAGGCCCAGGTCTTCGTAGATCACACTCGGCGCGCCAATGGTCTTGATCTGTGCGCCGATCTGGTCCCACAGGCGCCGCAGGTAGCGAATGTCCATGAGGATTTCGTCGGCACCGGCGCCCTCGGCTGCGGTGCGCAGGATAAAGCCGCCCGCTTCCTTGATACCTTCAGCGGCCACGCAGTCGCTGACCACCTTTTTCAGGCGCTCGCGCTCGGCTTCGTCTTCAATTTTCAGGGAAATGCCGACATGGGCGGTGCGCGGCATATACACCAGGTAGCGCGACGGAATCGACAGTTGAGTGGTCAGGCGTGCGCCCTTGGAGCCGATGGGGTCCTTGGTGACTTGCACCACCAGGCTCTGCCCTTCATGCACCAAGGCACTGATGCTTTCCACCGCCGGCCCTTCGCGCAGGGAAATCTCCGAGGCGTGGATAAATGCTGCCCGGTCCAGGCCGATATCGACAAATGCCGCCTGCATCCCCGGCAACACCCGCACCACCTTGCCCTTGTAGATATTGCCGACGATCCCGCGTTTCTGGGTGCGCTCGACATGCACTTCTTGCAGAACACCGTTCTCTACCACCGCCACGCGCGATTCCATCGGCGTGATATTGATCAGAATCTCTTCACTCATGGCTGGGTCTCGTTCAGGCGTTTTCACAATAGTGACCGATCGCTGTAAGGCTGGGCGCTGGAGTAACGCGTTCAGCGCGCGGTAAGGTTTTGCCAACAGGGTATGCCGAATTGGGCAAGCAGTTGCGCGGTTTCGCACACCGGCAGGCCTACCACGGCGGAATAGCTGCCATTGAGCCCGGCCACAAACACCGAGCCAAGCCCTTGGATAGCATAGCCGCCCGCCTTGTCCTGGGGTTCGCCGCTGTGCCAGTAGCTTGTAGCCTCCTCGACAGAAATCCCACGGAAAAGTACACGACTGCTTACACATCGGGTTTCACAGCGCTGGCCGTCAGTCAGGGCAATCGCAGTCAGAACTTCATGTTCACGCCCCGCCAGTGCCATCAACATCGCCAACGCATCGGCTTGGTCTACGGGCTTGCCGAGGATCTTGCCGTCCACGATCACTGCGGTATC
Source organism: Pseudomonas sp. Yb2C2 (assembly GCF_052112325.1). NCBI lineage: Bacteria > Pseudomonadati > Pseudomonadota > Gammaproteobacteria > Pseudomonadales > Pseudomonadaceae > Pseudomonas > Pseudomonas sp. Yb2C2. The sequence continues at coordinate 148,381 of NZ_JAVAJK010000004.1, forward strand.
GGCGCCCAGGACGCAGGCGGCCGAGCGTTGCCCGAGCGCAGCAAAACCCGCTGCGGCCTTACCGCGAGCGAGACGCTCGACGTAGGAAACAGGGGTTTCGTTTGTAAGAGGGGTTTCATCAATGGCGGCGCTGACCACGGTGAAAGGCACACCGATCTGGGTCAGCAGTTCACGCCGCCTCGGGGAGCCCGAGGCCAGATATAGCGAATTCATTGCAGACTCTCCCTGTGGGGTTCGATAACCAGGCAGAGCCTCGCAATCCATTCAATTGATTTTATAGCGACGACGTAACCCACGCAGGCCGAAGCTGATCCACGGCCACAACAGCGCACTGACCAGGGCCGGCAACACCAGCGCCAGGGTTGGCTGGCGGTTGCCGGTCAAGGCACTGAGCCACAACTGTACCAACTGCGCCAGGCCGAAGATCACCAGGATCACCAGGCATTGCTGCCACATCGGGAACATGCGCAGGCGCTGCTGCAACGACAGCACCAGGAAGGTGATCAGGGTCAGGATCAACGCGTTCTGGCCCAGCAAGGTGCCATACAGCACATCTTCCGCCAAGCCCAGGAACATGGCCGTGACCATGCCCACTTTATGCGGCAGGTTCAGCGACCAGAATGCCAGCAGCAATGCCAGCCACAGCGGACGCAGGATCTCCATGAACTGCGGCAGCGGCGAAACGCTGAGCAGCAAGCCGATGGCGAATGTCAGCCAGACGATCCAGCCATTGCTCGAATGAGTACCGGCCATTATTCCTCCCTCTGCCGTGTGGTGGCCGGGGCTGCGGCTGGAGGCTTCGCAGCGGGCGTCGTAGTGGCAGGCGTGGTGGCCGGCGGTTTCGCTGCAGTCGGTTTCACCGGGTGCACGCTATGGACCGCAGGCTTGACCGGTGTGGCCACAGGCGCAGTAGCTGCCGGAGTTGCCGCCGGTACAGCGGGGGTAGTCGACTGAGGCTTGGGCACGGTCGCAGGAATGATCGGCGCGGTGCCGTTCTTCTTGTCTTCCGCTTCCTGGGCCTGGGCGGCGTCGTTGGCGCGTTCTTCCGGAGTACGGTTGTCGCTGAACACCAGCAACAGGTAGCGGCTGCGGTTCAGGGCGGCAGTGGGCACGGCACGCACAATGGCGAAGGGCTGGCCGGAATCGTGGATCACTTCCTTGACCGTTGCCACCGGATAGCCTGCCGGGAACCGCTGGCCCAGGCCGGAGCTGACCAGCAGGTCGCCTTCCTTGATGTCGGCCGTATCCGCGACGTGACGTAATTCCAGGCGCTCAGGGTTACCGGTACCGCTGGCAATCGCGCGCAAGCCGTTACGGTTGACCTGCACCGGAATGCTGTGGGTGGTGTCCGTCAGCAGCAGGACCCGCGAGGTGTAGGGCATCAGCTCGACGACCTGCCCCATCAGTCCCCGAGCATCCAGTACCGGCTGACCAAGGACCACACCGTCGCGCTCACCCTTGTTAATGATGATGCGATGGGTAAAGGGGTTGGGGTCCATGCCGATCAACTCGGCCACTTCGACCTTTTCGTTGACCAACGCAGAAGAGTTAAGCAACTCGCGCAGCCGAACGTTCTGCTCGGTGAGGGCTGCCAGCTTTTGCATGCGCCCCTGCAACAGCAGGTTTTCGGTCTTGAGTTTTTCGTTCTCGGCAACCAGTTCGGTGCGGCTGCCAAATTGGCTGGCCACGCCCTGGTAGAGACGTTGCGGCAGGTCGGTGATCCAGTAGGTCTGCATCAACACCAGCGACATTTGGCTACGCACCGGCTTGAGCAGCGCAAAGCGGGCATCGACCACCATCAATGCGACCGAAAGCACGACCAGCACCAATAAGCGCACGCCCAATGAGGGGCCTTTGGCGAAAAGCGGTTTAATAGGCCGCTCCTCCCAGGCAAATGTTCTCTTTATTCATACGGCATCTAACCGGCCTGGATGCAGATTGAAGAAGATAAACGCCAACAGGCAGCACTGCAAAGTGCTGCCTGCGGGCGAAACATGGTGCAACCAACGATCTTATTCGCTGGAGAGCAGGTCCATGGTGTGTTTATCCATCATTTCCAGTGCACGACCACCGCCACGGGCAACGCAGGTCAGCGGATCTTCGGCGACGATCACCGGCAGGCCGGTTTCCTGGGCCAGCAGCTTGTCGAGGTCGCGCAACAGGGCGCCACCACCGGTCAGCACCAGGCCTCGCTCGGCGATGTCGGAAGCCAGCTCCGGCGGCGATTGCTCCAGGGCGCTCTTCACAGCCTGAACGATGGTGGCCAGGGACTCTTGCAGAGCTTCCAGCACTTCATTGGAGTTCAGGGTGAAGGCACGTGGAACGCCTTCGGCCAGGTTGCGACCGCGAACATCGACTTCGCGAACTTCGCCGCCCGGGTAAGCGGTACCGATTTCCTGCTTGATGCGCTCGGCGGTGGATTCGCCGATCAGGCTGCCGTAGTTGCGACGTACATAAGTGATGATCGCTTCGTCGAAACGGTCGCCGCCTACACGTACGGATTCGGCATACACCACACCGTTCAGGGAAATCAGGGCGATTTCAGTGGTACCACCACCGATATCCACCACCATCGAACCGCGCGCTTCTTCAACCGGCAGGCCGGCACCGATCGCAGCAGCCATCGGCTCTTCGATCAGGAACACTTCGCGGGCACCGGCGCCAAGGGCCGATTCACGGATGGCACGACGCTCCACCTGGGTGGATTTGCACGGAACACAGATCAGCACACGAGGGCTGGGCTGCAGGAAACTGTTTTCGTGAACCTTGTTGATGAAGTACTGCAGCATCTTTTCGCAGACGCTGAAGTCGGCGATCACGCCGTCTTTCATCGGACGAATGGCAGCAATATTGCCTGGTGTTCGGCCGAGCATGCGCTTGGCCTCGGTGCCGACGGCAACGACACTTTTCTGATTACCATGGGTCCGAATGGCCACAACCGACGGCTCATTCAGGACGATACCGCGCTCGCGCACGTAAATAAGGGTGTTGGCAGTGCCCAGGTCAATGGAAAGATCGCTGGAAAACATGCCACGCAGTTTCTTGAACATGGGGAAAGGACCCTAGGCAACGCGTGGGTAAAAAAGTGCGGCAAACTCTAACAACGACAGGGATTTTGGGCAAGGCGCCAATGTGCTAAATTGGCCGACTTTCTGTGCACCAACCCCCACAATCGCGGCCGTAAGACCGTAGAAATGCGGTAGTGTTCCGACAATCTAACACACGGACAGCCTCCGTTCTGTTTTCCACTGGAGATTCCCATGGCGCTTGAACGCTCCGACGTGGAAAAAATCGCTCATCTGGCCTCGCTTGGCCTGAATGAAGCCGATCTTCCACAGACCACCGCAGCCCTGAACAGCATTCTCGGGCTGGTTGACCAAATGCAGGCCGTGAATACCGACGGCATCGAGCCCCTGGCTCACCCGCTGGAAGCCAGCCAGCGCCTGCGCGCAGACGTCGTGACCGAGCGCAATAATCGCGAGGCCTACCAGTCCATCGCGCCAGCGGTCGAAAACGGCCTGTACCTGGTTCCGAAAGTCATCGACTAAAGGGAAAGAGCCTTTCATGCATCACATGACTCTGGCCGAGATCGCCCGCGGTCTCGCCGACAAAAAGTTTTCTTCCGAAGAGCTGACCAAGACCCTGCTTGCGCGCATCGCCGAGCTGGACCCCAAGGTCAACAGCTTCATCAGCCTCACCGAAGAGCTGGCCCTGAGCCAGGCCAAGGCCGCGGATGTACGCCGCGCCAACGGTGAAAACGGTGCCCTGCTGGGCGCACCGATCGCCCACAAGGACCTGTTCTGCACCCAGGGCGTGCGCACCAGCTGCGGCTCGAAGATGCTCGACAACTTCAAGGCGCCCTACGACGCCACCGTGGTCGCCAAGCTGGCCGCTGCCGGGGCCGTGACCCTGGGCAAGACCAACATGGACGAATTCGCCATGGGGTCGGCCAACGAGTCGAGCTACTACGGCGCGGTGAAGAACCCGTGGAACCTGGAACACGTGCCCGGCGGTTCGTCCGGTGGTTCGGCTGCGGCCGTTGCCGCGCGCTTCCTGCCAGCCGCCACGGCGACCGACACCGGCGGCTCGATCCGCCAGCCGGCGGCCTTCACCAACCTCACCGGCCTGAAGCCGACCTACGGTCGGGTTTCCCGCTGGGGCATGATCGCCTACGCCTCCAGCCTCGATCAGGGCGGCCCACTGGCCCGCACGGCCGAAGACTGCGCGATTTTGTTACAAGGCATGGCAGGCTTCGACGCCCAGGACTCCACCAGCATCGATGAACCGGTGCCGGACTACAGCGCCAGCCTCAATGCTTCGCTCAAGGGCCTGCGCATCGGCGTGCCGAAGGAATACTTCAGCGCCGGTCTCGACCCGCGCATTGCCGAATTGGTGCACAACAGCGTCAAGGAGTTGGAAAAGCTCGGCGCCGTGATCAAGGAAATCAGCCTGCCGAACAACCAGCATGCGATTCCTGCCTACTACGTGATCGCGCCGGCAGAAGCCTCTTCCAACCTGTCGCGTTTCGACGGCGTGCGCTTCGGCTACCGCTGCGAGAACCCGAAGGACCTGACCGACCTGTACAAACGCTCCCGTGGCGAAGGCTTCGGTGCCGAAGTGCAACGCCGGATCATGGTCGGTGCCTACGCCCTGTCCGCCGGCTATTACGACGCGTACTACCTCAAGGCGCAAAAGATCCGACGCCTGATCAAGAACGACTTCATGGCTGCCTTTGAAGAAGTCGACGTGATCCTCGGCCCAACCACGCCGAACCCGGCCTGGAAGATCGGCGCCAAGACCGGCGACCCGATTGCCGAGTACCTGGAAGACCTCTACACCATCACCGCCAACCTCGCGGGCCTGCCGGGCTTGTCCATGCCTGCCGGTTTCGTCGATGGCCTGCCGGTGGGCGTGCAATTGCTCGCCCCGTACTTCCAGGAAGGCCGCCTGCTCAATGTGGCGCACCAGTACCAGTTGAACACCGACTGGCACACTCGCACCCCTACCGGCTTCTGAGGAGAACACTATGCAATGGGAAGTTGTGATCGGGCTGGAGATTCATACCCAGCTCGCCACCCAATCGAAGATTTTCTCCGGTAGCGCCACCACGTTCGGCTCCGAGCCCAACACCCAGGCCAGCCTGGTAGACCTGGGCATGCCTGGCGTACTGCCGGTGCTGAACCAGGAAGCCGTGCGCATGGCGGTGATGTTCGGCCTGGCGATTGACGCCGAGATCGGCCAGCACAACGTGTTCGCGCGCAAGAACTACTTCTACCCGGACCTGCCCAAGGGCTACCAGATCAGCCAGATGGAATTGCCGATCGTCGGCAAGGGCTACCTGGACATCCCGCTGGAAGACGGCACCATCAAGCGTGTCGGCGTCACCCGTGCGCACCTGGAAGAAGACGCCGGCAAGAGCCTGCACGAAGAGTTCAACGGTGCCACCGGTATCGACCTGAACCGTGCCGGCACCCCGCTGCTGGAGATCGTGTCCGAGCCGGACATGCGCAGCGCCAAGGAAGCCGTGGCCTACGTCAAGACCATCCACGCGCTGGTGCGTTACCTGGGCATCTGTGACGGCAACATGGCCGAAGGCTCGCTGCGTTGCGACTGCAACGTGTCGGTGCGGCCAAAAGGCCAGGCCGAGTACGGCACTCGCTGCGAGATCAAGAACGTCAACTCGTTCCGCTTTATCGAGAAAGCGATCAACACCGAAGTGCGGCGCCAGATCGAATTGATCGAGGACGGCGGCAAGGTGATCCAGCAAACGCGCCTGTACGACCCGAACAAAGACGAAACCCGCGCCATGCGCAGCAAAGAGGAAGCCAACGACTACCGTTACTTCCCCGATCCGGACCTGTTACCGGTGGTGCTTGAGGATTCGTTCCTCAATGACATCCGCGCCACCCTGCCGGAGTTGCCGCCGCAAAAACGCGAGCGCTTCCAGGCGCAGTTCGGCCTGTCGATCTACGATGCCAGCGTGCTGGCTTCGAGCCGTGAGCAAGCCGACTACTTCGAAAAGGTCGTGAGCATTGCCGGTGACGCCAAGCTGGCGGCCAACTGGGTGATGGTCGAGCTGGGCAGCCTGCTGAACAAACAGGGCCTGGAGATCGACGAAGCACCGGTGTCGGCCGAGCAATTGGGCGGCATGCTGCTGCGCATCAAGGACAACACCATCTCCGGCAAAATCGCCAAGACCGTGTTCGAAGCCATGGCCAGCGGTGAAGGCAGCGCCGACGAGATCATCGAGAAACGCGGTCTCAAGCAAGTCACCGACAGCGGCGCCATCTCGGCCGTGCTGGATGAAATGCTGGCGGCCAACGCCGAGCAGGTCGAACAGTACCGTGCGGCAGACGAAGCCAAGCGCGGCAAGATGTTCGGTTTCTTTGTCGGCCAGGCGATGAAAGCCTCCAAAGGCAAGGCCAACCCGCAACAGGTGAACGAACTGCTGAAAAGCAAGCTCGAAGGCTGATTGCGATGAATGGTCCGGGCGAGACTTCATGCCTGACTCGGACTCCCTGTGGGAGGGGGCTTGCCCCCGATAGCAGAGTGTCAGTCACTGCTGTTTTGACTGAATCACCGCTATCGGGGGCAAGCCCCCTCCCACATTTGTGATGGGGGCACCTTGATAATGAAGCGTCTATTAGGCCTATGGGCTCTATTCTCACTGCTGGCCGGCTGCGCCAGCGGCCTCATCGACCCCAACGGCTACGACGAAACCGGCACCGCCTCTTATTACGGCGCCAGGCACCATGGCAAGAAAACCGCCAGCGGTGAACCCTTCAACCAGAACGCCCTGACCGCCGCCCACCGGCGACTGCCCTTCGGCACCCAGGTCAAGGTCACCAATCTCGACAACGACAAATCCGTCGTGGTCCGCATCAACGATCGCGGCCCGCATACCCGTGGGCGCTTGATCGATCTATCACGCAAGGCGGCCGAGCAACTGGGTATGCTGGGCAGCGGCACTGCGCGGGTTCGCGTGCAAGCCCTGAGCAATTGAAGACGGAGCCCTGGCCATTTTCGGATTAACCGCCCTCTCGCCCTGGAGCCTGCTCGAACTGGTCAGCGGCCTGGTGCTGCTGATCCTCGGCGCCGAGATCCTGGTGCGCGCCGCCGTGCGCCTGGCCGCCAGCCTCAAGGTGCGGCCGCTGATCATCGGTCTTACGGTCGTCGCCTTCGGCAGCAGCGCGCCCCAGATGACCGTCAGCCTGCAGGCCACCCTGGCCGGCAATACCGACATTGCCGTGGGCAGCGTGATCGGCAGCAGCATCTTCAACATCCTCGTGACCCTGGGCCTGTCGGCGCTGATCATCCCCCTGCGCGTCTCGCGGCAGCTGGTGCGCCTGGATATTCCGGTGATGATCCTCGCCGGACTGCTGGTGTTTACCCTGGCGGCCAATGAAGAACTGACGCCGGTCGATGGCCTGCTGCTGCTGATTGCCCTGCTGGCCTACCTCGGCGTGCTGCATTACCAGACCCGCCATTCGCGCCGTCCGCGCACCCTGGATACCGTCGCCCGGGCGCCGTGGCTGAGCAGTGTGCTGCAGATGCTCGGCGGGTTGTTGATCCTCGTGCTGGCCGGGCACTTGCTGCTCGGCGCGGCGGTGGATGTGGCGGCTGACCTGGGCCTGTCGGAGCGCATCATCGGCCTTACGCTGATCGGCGTCGGCACGTCACTGCCCTGCCTGGCCACCTCACTGATTGCCGCCCTGCGCGGCCAGCGGGAAATTGCCGTGGGCAACGTGATCGGCAGCAACCTGTTCAACCTGCTGGGCGTATTGGGGCTGACCGCGTTGCTCGCGCCTTCGCCGCTGTCGGTGTCGCCCAACGCCCTGGACTTTGACCTGCCGGTGATGCTCGGCGTGGTGGTGCTGTGCCTGCCGGTGTTTTATACCGGCTACCGCGTCACCCGCGCCGAAGGCCTGGTACTGCTGGGCCTGTACCTGGCGTATGGGCTGCACGTGATGTCGTTCACCACCGGCATGCCCCTGGCCAACAAGCTTGAACAACTGATGCTGTATTACGTCCTGCCAGTGCTGGTGGCTTTCCTGTTGTTCAGCACGCTGCGAGCCTGGCGCCGCCAACACAAGAGGGAATCGCAATGACCGATCAGAAAAAGCCCGGGGTTGAAATGCGTCGCCAGGTGATGGGCGATGTGTTCGTCGACCGCGCCCTGGGCAACGCCACCGAATTCACCCAGCCGCTGCAGGACTTCGTCAACGAACATGCCTGGGGCAGCGTGTGGACCCGCGAAGGCTTGCCGCTGAAGACGCGCAGCCTGATCACCCTGGCCGCCCTCACCGCACTCAAGTGCCCCCAGGAGCTCAAGGGCCACGTGCGTGGCGCGTTGAACAACGGCTGTACTGTGGAGGAAATTCGCGAAGCGCTGCTGCATTGCGCGGTGTATGCCGGCGTACCGGCGGCGATTGATGCGTTTCGGGCGGCGCAGGAAGTCATCGACACCTATCAGAAAGAAGGCTAGATCCAGCCACCCGCCTGCAACACGAAAATCCCGATATTCGTGGTCACTGCCGCCATCAGCGTGGTGATCACGATAATCGCCGCCGCCAGTTCATGATTGCCCTCGGCCGCCCTGGCCATCACGAAGCTCGCCGCGGCAGTCGGCGCACCGAAGTACAGGAACAGGATCCCCAACTCCGGCCCGCGAAAGCCCAGCAGCCACGCGCCCAGGGTCGCGACCACCGGCAGCCAGACCATCTTCATCAAGCTCGCGCTCAGCGCCATATTGCCGCTCTTGCGCAGCGCCGCCAGGGACAGGGTGCCGCCAATGCAGATCAATGCCAGCGGCAAGGTGGTGTCCGCCAGGTACTGCATGGATTTTTCCAGCCAGCCCGGCAGGCCAATCTGAAAATACGCGAACGGCGCCGCCACGATCACGCTGATGATCAGCGGATTGGCTACCACACTTTTGCAGATGCTCCACGGGTCGGACTTGATCACCGGGCTGTACACCGCCAGCACAATGGTCGACAGGGTGTTGTAGAACAGGATCACCAGCGCCGCGAGGATCGCGCCGAGGGAAATGCCGTAGTCGCCGTACATGCTGGCCGCCAGGGCCAGGCCGATCACTCCGTTATTGCCGCGAAACGCGCCCTGGGTGTAGATGCCTCGGTCTTCACGCTTGCAGCGAAAAATCGCCCAGCCCCAGGCTAGGGCAAAGCTCAGCAGCGTGGCGACGGCAAAATAGATCAGCAACCCCGGCTTGAGCGCCGAGTGCAGGTCGGCGTGGAGGATGCCGAGGAACAGCAGCGCCGGCATGGTGACGTTGAACACCAGGGACGAAGCCGTGTGGATAAAGTTGTCGTTGATCCAGTTGATGCGCTTGAGCAGCACACCCAGGAACAGCATGGCGAATACCGGCGCAGTGATGGTGAGGGTGGTGAGGAAAATAGCCAGCATGCCGGGGAGAACCTTGGTGAACGTCGTCAGGTGGCTAATGATAAGCCACTACAACCCGGTTAGTCTGGTCCAGATCCCTGTAGTGAGCGGGCTTGCCCCGCGCTGGGTGGCGAAGCCGCCCCATCTCAGGCACTGAGTTCCTTCAGTTAGAGTTGAAAGTCCTGAGTTTAGGGCGGCTTCGCCACCCAGCGCGGGGCAAGCCCGCTCACCACAATCAGGTAATCGGCGCCGGGTTGAACAAGGTGATGTCGTTATGCAGCTTGTGATGTTCCGCCCAGGTCTGCTTCTTACCGCTGGCCACGTCCAGGTAGAAGTGGAACAACTCCCAGCCCAACTCCTCGATGGTCGCGCGCCCGGTGGCAATGCGCCCGGCGTCGATATCGATGAGGTCCGGCCAGCGCTGCGCCAGCTCCGTACGCGTCGAGACCTTCACCACCGGGGCCATCGCCAGCCCGTAAGGGGTACCACGCCCGGTGGTGAACACATGCAGGTTCATCCCCGCCGCCAGTTGCAGGGTGCCGCAGACAAAATCACTGGCCGGTGTCGCGCAGAAGATCAGGCCCTTGCTCTTGAAGCGCTCGCCCGGGCCCAGCACGCCGTTGATCGCGCTGCTGCCGGACTTGACGATGGAGCCCAGGGACTTCTCGACAATGTTCGACAGCCCGCCCTTCTTGTTGCCTGGCGTGGTGTTGGCACTGCGATCCGCTTCACCCTTGGCCAGGTAACGGTCGTACCAGTCCATTTCCCTGACCAACTCTTCGGCAACTTCCTTCGTCTCTGCGCGCGAAGTCAGCAGGTAAATGGCATCCCGCACTTCGGTGACTTCGGAAAACATCACCGTTGCCCCGGCCCGCAGCAACAAATCCGAGGCATAGCCCAGCGCCGGGTTGGCGGTGATGCCGGAAAACGCATCACTGCCGCCGCACTGCATGCCCAGGATCAACTCGGACGCCGGCACGGTTTCCCGGCGACGCTGGTCGAGCTTCTTCAGGCGCACTTCGGCCAAGTCCATGATCTGCTCGATCATCTCGGTAAAGCCATGGCTGGAATCCTGCAACCGATACAGCCACGGCTCGCTGAGGTCGACGGAGCTGTCGTTGTCGTGCATCACCTGCCCGGCCTGCAATTTCTCGCAGCCCAGGCTGATCACCAGGGCTTCGCCGCCCAGGTTCGGGTTGCGCGCCAGGTTACGCACGGTACGGATCGGGATGTAGGCATCCGTCGCGGTGATCGCTACCCCGCAGCCGTAGCTGTGGGTCAGCGCCACCACGTCATCGACGTGAGGGTACTTGGGCAGCAATTCGTCCTTGATGCGCTTGACCGCATGGTCCAGCACGCCCGTCACACACTGCACCGTGGTGGTGATGCCGAGGATATTGCGCGTGCCCACGGTACCGTCGGCGTTGCGATAGCCCTCGAAGGTAAACCCCTCCAACGGTGCCTGGGCTTCAGGCACCTCGGTGGACAGCGGCAAGCTGTCCAGCGGTGGCGCGGTGGGCATGCGCAGTTGATCTTCCTGGACCCAACTGCCGCGCGGAATCGGCGCCAGGGCGTAACCGATGGTCTGTCCGTAGCGAATAATCTGACCGCCTTCGGGGATGTCTTCCAGGGTCACTTTGTGGCTCTGGGGGATGAAATCCACGGTCACCAGGCCGTCCGGGAACTCGGTCCCGGCCGGTACGCCCTGGTCGTTGACCACGATCACTACGTTGTCGCGCTCGTGCAGGCGGATGGAGCGCGGCGAGTCGGCATGTTCAATCAACTGCATCACGGGGCCTCTCAGGAATGCGCTTCGGTTAGGTTGGTCAACTCAGGCCCCTTGCTTGGCGGCTCTTTGAGTACTACACGCTTGATCGGGCCGACGATGACCAGATAGCTGAACACCGCCACCAGCGCGTTGGCGCCGACAAACACCAGGGCCCACTTGAACGAGCCGGTGGTGCTGATGATGTAGCCGATGACAATCGGCGTGGTGATCGACGCGAGGTTACCGAAGGTGTTGAACAAGCCGCCACTGAGACCGGCGATTTGTTTCGGCGAGGTGTCGGACACGACCGCCCAACCCAGTGCGCCGACGCCCTTGCCGAAGAAGGCCAAGGCCATGAAGCCCACCACCATCCATTCAACGTCTACATAGTTGCACGCGATGATGCTGCTGGAGACCAGCAGACCGGCAATGATCGGCGCCTTGCGGGCGAACGTCAGCGAATGGCCTTTGCGCAGCAGGTAGTCGGAAATCACCCCGCCCAGCACGCCACCGATAAACCCGCAGATCGCCGGCAACGAGGCGATGAAACCGGCCTTGAGGATGGTCATGCCGCGATCCTGCACCAGGTACACCGGGAACCAGGTCAGGAAGAAGTAGGTGATGCCGTTGATGCAGTACTGGCCCAGGTAAACGCCCAGCATCATGCGGTTGGTCAGCAGTTGGCGGATGTAATCCCACTTCGGCCCGTCGGTTTTCTTACCCTTGCCCTTGTCCTGGTCCATATCGACCATCGCGCCATTGGCGGCGATGTGATTGAGCTCGGCTTCGTTGATCATCGGGTGCTGGCGCGGGCTGTGGATAACTTTCAGCCAGATCAGCGAGAACACGATGCCGATCACGCCCATCACGATAAACACGTGCTGCCAGCCGAAGCGGTAGACGATCCAGCCCATCAGCGGCGCGAACAACACCGTGGCGAAGTACTGCGCCGAGTTGAAGATCGCCGAGGCCGTACCGCGCTCGGCGGTCGGGAACCAGGCGGCAACAATGCGCGCGTTGCCCGGGAAGGACGGCGCCTCGGCCAGGCCCACCATGAAGCGCAGCATGAACAGCGCAACCACTGCGGTGGAGACACCGAACTCACCGACATAGCCTTGCAGCACGGTGAACAGTGACCAGGTGAAGATGCTCAGGGCATAGACTTTTTTCGAGCCGAATCGGTCCAGCAGCCAGCCGCCGGGGATTTGCCCGGCCACGTAGGCCCAACCGAATGCGGAGAAGATATAACCGAGGGTGACCGCGTCGATGCCGAGGTCTTTTTGCAGGCTGGAGCCCGCGATTGCAATGGTGGCCCGGTCGGCATAGTTGATCGTGGTCACCAGGAACAGCATGAGCAGGATCAAATAGCGGACATGGGTCGGCTTGGTCGCTTGCATGTAGAAGTACTCCCACTAATTATTTTTTTTGCGGGTAATGGTTTTCTGTTTTTTGTCGTGGGGACCGGCAGGCCTCCGGCCCCCACTGGGTGTTGCGTATTACGAACCGATGTAGCTGGTTTTCACCACGGTGTAGAACTCCTGGGCATAGCGACCTTGCTCCCGCGAGCCATAGGACGAGCCTTTACGGCCACCGAATGGAACGTGGTAATCCACACCTGCGGTCGGCAGGTTGACCATCACCATCCCCGCCTGGGAGTGGCGCTTGAAGTGGTTGGCGTACTTCAACGACGTGGTGGCAATGCCCGCCGACAAACCGAACTCGGTGTCGTTGGCCATGGCCAGTGCCGCCTCGTAGTCCGCCACGCGCACGACGTTGGCGACTGGGCCGAAGATCTCTTCACGGCTGATACGCATGGCGGCTTCGCTGTCGGCAAACAGCGTTGGCGCCAGGTAGTAGCCTTCGGTGTCGCAGGTGACCAGGCCGCCACCGCTCACCAGCCGCGCGCCTTCGCTTTGGCCGATGTCGATGTACTTCATGTCCTGGTCCAGTTGAGCCTGGGAAACCACCGGGCCGATGTCGGTGCCGCTTTTGAGCGCGTGGCCGACCTTGATCGACTTCATGCGCTCGGCCATGGCCGCGACGAACTGGTCGTGGATACCGGCGGTGACGATCAGGCGGCTGGACGCCGTGCAACGCTGGCCGGTGGAGTAGAACGCGCTCTGTACCGACAACTCGACGGCCTGCTTGAGATCGGCGTCGTCGAGAATGATCTGCGGGTTCTTGCCGCCCATTTCCAACTGCACTTTGGCTTGGCGCGATACGCAGCTGACAGCGATCTGGCGACCCACACCGACGGAGCCGGTGAAGCTGATGCCGTCGACTTTCGGGCTGTTGACCAGCACATCGCCCACCACACGGCCGCTGCCCATTACCAGGTTGAACACACCGGCAGGGAAACCGGCCCGGGAGATGATCTCCGCCAGGGCCCAGGCGCAGCCCGGTACCAGTTCAGCCGGCTTGATCACCACGCAGTTGCCGTAGGCCAGGGCCGGGGCGATTTTCCAGGCGGGAATGGCGATCGGGAAGTTCCACGGGGTGATCAGGCCGACCACGCCGAGGGCTTCACGGGTGACTTCCACGTTGACGCCCGGGCGTACCGACGGCACGTAGTCGCCGGACAACCGCAGGCATTCACCGGCGAAGAACTTGAAGATGTTACCGGCGCGGGTCACTTCGCCGATGGCTTCCGGCAGGGTCTTGCCTTCTTCACGGGCCAACAGGGTGCCGAGTTCTTCGCGACGGGCGAGGATTTCGCTGCCGACTTTATCCAGGGCATCGTGGCGAGCCTGGATCCCGGAAGTGGACCAGGCCGGGAATGCGGCACGGGCGGCGTCGATGGCGGCGTTGACCTGGGTGACGTCGGCCTTGGCGTATTCACCAATGACATCGGACAACTCCGACGGGTTGAGGTTGACGCAGTAGTCGGCGCCGGCAACCCATTCACCGTTGATGTAGTTCTCAAAACGCTTTACTTGGGACACGAATCTTCTCCTGACGCAAAAGGCCGCTGATTGCTCAGCGGCCTTGTGGATAATTTATTGCGGACCTTGCTTGTCGATCAGCGCGGCCAGGGCTTCGTATTCTTCCGGCAGCAGATCGGTCAGCGGCGTGCGCACAGGGCCTGCGTCATAGCCGACGATTTTTGCACCCGCCTTGACGATGCTCACGGCATAACCGGCCTTGCGGTTACGGATGTCCAGGTACGGCAGGAAGAAGTCGTCGATGATCTTGGCGACGGTGGCGTGATCGTCCTTGGCAATGGCGTGGTAGAAATCCATCGCGGTTTTCGGGATGAAGTTGAACACCGCCGAGGAGTACACCGGTACGCCCAAGGCCTTGTAGGCAGCGGCGTAGACCTCTGCGGTCGGCAGGCCGCCGAGGTAGCTGAAACGATCGCCCAGACGGCGGCGGATCGACACCATCAACTCGATGTCACCCAGGCCATCCTTGTAGCCGATCAGGTTCGGGCAGCGCTCGGCCAGGCGTTCCAGCAGCGGAGCGGTCAGGCGGCACACGTTGCGGTTGTAGACCACCACACCGATCTTGACCGATTTGCACACCGCTTCAACGTGGGCGGCAACGCCATCCTGGCTGGCTTCGGTGAGGTAGTGCGGCAGCAGCAGCAGGCCTTTGGCGCCCAGGCGCTCGGCTTCTTGCGCGTACTCGATGGCCTGGCGGGTCGAACCACCGACACCGGCGAGGATCGGCACGCTGGTAGCGCAGGTATCAACGGCGGTCTTGATCACTTGGGAATATTCGCTGGCGGCGAGGGAGAAAAACTCACCGGTGCCGCCCGCTGCGAACAAAGCAGTGGCGCCGTAGGGGGCCAGCCATTCCAGGCGCTTGATGTAGCCCGCCTGGTGGAAGTCACCCTGGGCGTTGAAATCGGTCACCGGGAAAGACAGCAGACCGTGGGAGAGGATGGACTTCAGTTCTTGTGGATTCATTATTCGAACACCCTGGGCGAAGACTTTCTATTGAAAGGTTGTTGGTTTTGTTGATGTCGTACGTCATCGTACAACTATAAATAATTTCGTCAACTGCAATTCATCGGCGTTGTGCACTTGAGGGAGTTGAAAGGCTTGGGCAGCGGTGTTCTTGACGTAGGAAATTATTCCTCTATGCTCGGCATGACTGTATATACATACAGCAATCAAGGAAGATTCCTACGACATAGCAAGGAGCTAACATGTCAGGTCCTGAACTCGCAGCACCCGCAAAAAAACCACCTACCCTGCGCTTCGAAGGCGGCGAACACACCGCCATCGGCGACGATACGCTGTTGCGCTTCAGCAAGGACGCCCCGGCAATCCCCGCGCGGCAAGTCGAACTGCACCTGCCCAACGGGTTGGCACTCACCTACGGCCAAGTGATCGCCCTGGGCGGTGACTTTTATGGTATCCCCGGCCAGCCCATCAACGATGGCACCTCACCTGCCGATCGTATGCAACGTTTCAGCGCCGCGTTCAACTCACTGGCCGTGCTGCCGGCCTCGCGGGACGAAGCGCCGAAGATCCTGGCGGTGATGCAAAAAGAGATCAACGCGGTCAACCAGGCGATCAAGGACGGCAAGCAAGCCCATGAAGCCTATGATGCCCTGGGTGATACATTGTCCGAGGAATGGAACCGCATCACCGGTGGCGGCAGCGCGGTGTCGGCATTGATCCCACTTGGACGCTACCTGAAGCTGGCGGCGGACAACGCCGACCACTTCGGCGAATGGGCGATGGCGGCCTACCTGGCGGGGCATACAGCCGCCTTGCAACAGGCTGTAGTGGCCCACCAGACCGGTACCGATCAGGCATTGGAACTGGCCTACGCCATGAACGGCTTTGCCGATCACTTCTTGACCGATCTATTTTCTGCCGGCCACCTGCGCGTGCCGCGCAAACAGCTGGCGGCGGTCGTCACTCCGGGCGAACTGGGCTCGCTGATCAGCCGCTTCATGCACGATGAAGACAGCAAGTTCGGGCTCAAGGTGCGCAATGCCATGGGTGACGAGTGGCATGCCTATGGCGACAAACGCTATTTCGACAGTATCGACGCAGCCAATCGGGCACCGGTCAAACGCGCCGTTCAGGCATCCGCTGATGAGATCTTCGAAACCTTCATCAGTGGCGTTGCGCCCTCCCCGGCCAACTTCAAGGCACCGCTGTATGTGCCGGATCTGAATGCCGCGCAGAACCCGGCGAATAACTTTTCGCCGCTGTTCAAGATGGAGGGCGACAAGGTGCTGCGACGCAAGGACGTGAATGACCTCAACGATAAGCACTGGACCAATGATTGGTGGGGGTGGAGTACGTATTTGCTGCTTAAGGATTACAAGCCGAATACGCCGTTGCCTTAACGACCATTCGTCGTAACTGTGAGTTCTGACAGTTACGCTGAACTTCAATGAAGAGGATAACGCCGCGTAGAAGTCAGGCTCTCTGACTTCTACGCCGAGGAGCACGCGATCATGCCATATGAAGCCCCAAGCCTTGTCGGCTCCACTTCGTCGAACGCAGCCGAAGTGAGCCTGAAGACAAGCACACAATTCGAATTTTCCGTTCCCGAGCCGAATGATATTCCGGCTAACGCCACACTAGGCCTGCTTGTCGGATCAGAGTCTGAATCGGACAACCTTAGAAAGAGGTTCACACCAGCGGGAAGGTATGATGCAGACAACGACGAGGTTGTGAAACTGGCTGACCTCAGGCTCTATCTGTCCTCCGACGACCTGAAGAACTACGTCAACTTGACCACGCAAGTTCGATACCTGGTACGTGCCGAATGGGGAAGCGAAGAGTCAAAGCCATTAACGATAACAGTCCTGCCGTGAAACGAACTCAACCGCGCTGCGCCTCCGCCTCTTCATGGGCATGGCGCAGCCGCTCACGGCTATTGGTCAGGTGCAAGCGCATCGCCGCCCTCGCCGCATCCGAATCCTGGCGGGCAATCGCCTCATAAATTTCTTCGTGTTCGCGGCTCAGGCGCCCCATGTAGTGCTGGTGGTCATCATGGGCCAGGCGTGCCGAGTTCAGGCGCGTACGCGGGATGATGCTGGTGCCCAGGTGGGTCATGATGTCGGTGAAGTAGCGGTTGCCGGTGGACAACGCAATTTCCAGGTGGAATGCGAAGTCCGAGGCCACTGCATCACCGGCGTGCGCCGCGCTTTCATTCAGGGCATCGAGGGCCGCGCGCATGGCGGCCAGCTGTTCATCGCTACGGCGCAGTGCGGCCAGCCCGGCGGATTCCACTTCCAGGCTGATACGCAGTTCGAGAATCGCCAGCACGTCACGCAAAGTGACTACCGTGGCCGGGTCGATTCGAAAGCCGCTCGGGCTCGGCGTGTCGAGCACAAAGGTGCCGATACCATGACGGGTTTCCACCTGCCCCGCCGCCTGCAAGCGGGAGATGGCTTCGCGGACCACGGTGCGGCTGACGCCATGGGCGTCCATGATCGCCGATTCGGTGGGCAACTTGTCGCCACGCTTGAGTTGGCCGTCGCGGATCTGCTCGGACAACACCGTGACCAATTCCTGGGCAAGGCTGCGGCGCTTGCGGGGAAGACGAGGGGCGGTGCTGGCGTTTTCCATTTGGAGTCATCTATCTCGGTTGGGTAAAGAGGCATCATAGCCCATGGTGGTTGTACGATCACCGTTCAGTCGCGACTTTCACTCATATCCTGCGTGCAAAAAAATGCCTCGATACGGATCGAGGCATTTTTCCAGCGCACCCGAAGGCGAACGCCGCTTACTTCACCACTTTCAGACTCGGCCGACCGCTTGGACGCGGTGGCTCGCTATCCGGTGGCGGCACATCATCGCCGTCTTCCTCTTCAATCACTTCGTCGTCCTCGAAAGGCGACTCCAGATCGAACACCATGCCTTGGCCGTTCTCCCGGGCATAGATGCCGAGGATAGCGCCAATCGGCACGTACAGCGTGTGCGGCACACCGCCGAAACGCCCTTCGAAGCTGACCGCTTCATTGTCCATGTGCAGGTGGCGCACGGCACTGGGTGATACGTTCAACACAATCTGCCCGTCACTGGCAAACCCCTGCGGTACCTGAACCGCAGGAAACTCGGAATTGACCAGCATGTGCGGGGTGCAATCGTTATCCACAATCCACTCATAGAGCGCGCGGACCAGGTAAGGTCGACTGGAGTTCATCAACGGCTCCTTAAGCCTTAGCGCATATCGCGTTCGACACCAGACAGACTTGCCTGGAAAGCCTCACGCGCAAACTGGCGCTCCATGTAATCAAGCAACGGCTTGGCCGGCCGTGGCAGTTCAATGCCCAGAATCGGCAAGCGCCAGAGTATGGGTAATAGGCAGCAATCCACCAAGCTTTGTTCCTCGCTGAGGAAAAAAGGTTTATCGGCGAACAACGGCGAAACACCGGTCAGGCTCTCGCGCAATTCCTTGCGCGCCTGCACCCGAGCGGCTTCTTTGCTGCGGGTATCCAGGATCAAATCCACCAGCCCGCACCAATCTCGCTGGATCCGATGGATCAGCAGGCGGCTGTTGGCACGGGCCACCGGATACACCGGCAGCAAAGGCGGATGCGGGTAACGCTCATCCAGATATTCCATCACCACGGTTGACTCCCACAACGCCAGGTCACGATCGACCAGGGTGGGCAAGCTGCCGTAAGGGTTCACTTCGATCAGTTTCGGCGGATGACGACCCACCTCCACACTGATGATCTCGGCGCTGACACCCTTCTCTGCGAGTACGATGCGTACTCGGTGGGAATAGTGGTCGGCGGGGTCGGAGTAACAGGCCAACCGATTGGTCACGCCCATGGCGGTCCTCCTCGCTTGTTGAAATTATGGAAAGCTCAAAAACGAGCGCGCCCAGAAAGCATCTCTGCAGCCTCTGGAAAGTCCAGGTCGCTACGGGTTAGAGATGCCGCTGGGCGCGCAAGATTAACAGCAATTGCTTACGGTTGGATCAATGCACATCCTTCCAGTATTCGCGTTTAAGCAGATAAGCGAATACGAAGAAGAAAGCCAGGTACAGCAAGACATACGTCCCGATGCGCTGGTGTTGCAGTTTGACGGGGTTGGCCGAATAGGCCAGGAAGGTCACCAGATTCTTGACCTTCTCGTCAAACTGCTCGTCAGTCAACGAACCAGGGGTTTCTATCTTCAGTTGATCGCACGCTTCATGAGTCAAAGGCGTCCCGGTCAACGGATCATATTGCTTCTTGCCGTCTTCGACGACCTGAACCTGCTTGCATCCTACCACTTGCTTGCCTTGCAGGCCGACCAGAACGTTAGGCATGCCGACGTTCGGGAACACACGGTTGTTCACGCCATAAGGGCGCGCCGGGTCCTCGTAGAAGGATTTCAGGTAGCCGTAGAGCCAGTCGGTGCCGCGTACACGTGCCACCAGCGTCAAGTCAGGCGGTGCTGCGCCGAACCAGGTCTTGGCGTCGGCAGGCTTCATGCCGATATTCATGTGGTCGCCGATCTTGGCACCGGTGAACACCAGCTTCTCCAGCATCATTTCATGGGGGATACCGAGGTCATCGGCCACCCGCTCGTAACGCTGGAACTTGGCGCTGTGGCAGCCCATGCAGTAGTTGGCGAACGTACGCGCGCCGTCTTGCATAGCCGCCTTGTCAGACACGTCGATATCGACTTTTTCCAGTTCCGGGCCGCCGTGTTCGGCAGCGAAGGACAGTAGCGGCAGCGCCGCAAGCATCAATGCAACGAATAATTTTTTCATCAGCCAGTCACCCTTTCCGGAACCGGTTTGGTCTTCTCGAGCCGGGTGTAGAACGGCATCAGAATGAAGTAGGCGAAGTACAGGAAGGTGCAGACCTGCGACAGCAGCGTACGCTCAGGGGTCGGCGCCAATACGCCCAACACGCCCAGAATCACGAATGCTATGCAGAACACCCACAGCCAGATTTTGCTCAGCCAGCCTTTGTAGCGCATGGACTTGACCGGGCTTCGGTCGAGCCACGGCAACACGAACAGCACCGCAATGGCCGCGCCCATGGCGATGACGCCCATGAGTTTGTCGGGGATCGCCCGCAAGATCGCGTAGAACGGCGTGAAGTACCAGACCGGGGCAATGTGCTCAGGTGTCTTGAAGGCGTTCGCCTGTTCGAAGTTCGGCTTCTCGAGGAAATAACCACCCATCTCCGGGAAAAAGAACACGATCGAGCAGAACACGAAGAGGAACACGACCACGCCGACAATGTCTTTCACGGTGTAGTACGGGTGGAACGGGATGCCATCCAGCGGGATGCCGTTCTCGTCCTTGTGCTTCTTGATGTCAACGCCGTCCGGGTTGTTGGAACCCACTTCGTGCAGCGCCAGGATGTGCAGCACCACCAGGCCCAGGATCACAATCGGCAGCGCCACGACGTGCAGGGCGAAGAAGCGGTTCAGGGTGATACCGGAGATCAGGTAGTCACCACGGATCCACTGGGTCAGGTCGTTGCCGATGACCGGAATGGCACCGAACAGCGAGATGATCACCTGCGCGCCCCAGTACGACATCTGGCCCCATGGCAGCAGGTAGCCCATGAAGGCTTCCGCCATCAGCGCCAGGTAGATCAGCATGCCGAACACCCACACCAGCTCGCGGGGCTTCTGGTACGAACCGTAGAGCAAGCCACGGAACATGTGCAGGTAGACCACGATAAAGAACGCTGAAGCGCCGGTGGAGTGCAGCAGGCGCAGGATCGAGCCGTACTCGACGTCACGCATGATGTATTCGACGGAAGCAAACGCCTCCTCCGCCGACGGGGTGTAGCTCATCGTCAGCCAGACACCGGTGACGATCTGGTTGACCAGCACCAGCAGTGCCAGGGAGCCAAAGAAGTAGAAGAAGTTGAAGTTCTTCGGGGCGTAATACTTGCTGAGATGGTCTTCCCACATTTTAGTAGCGGGGAAGCGTGCATCGACCCAATCCATGAACTTGCTCATCACGCGTTCTCCTTATCGAGGCCAATGACAATGAGGTCGTCAGTTTCGTAGGTATGCGGAGGCACGGGCAGGTTCAAGGGAGCGGGCTGGGACTTGTAGACGCGACCCGCCAGATCGTAGTGGGAGCCGTGGCAGGGGCAGAAATAACCACCGACCCAGTCTTTACCCAGATCGACTGGGGCAACTTCCGGGCGGAAGGTGGGTGAGCATCCCAAGTGGGTACACAGGCCGACCAGCAGCAGAATCTCTGGCTTGATCGAACGTGCTTCGTTTTTGGCGTAGGCGGGTTGGTCGGATTTCTCAGATTTGGGGTCAGACAGCTGGCCTTCGATCTTTTTCAGATTTCCCAGGATTTCCTCCGTACGACGAACAATGAATACCGGCTGGCCGCGCCACTCAGCAATCATCTGCTGGCCTGGTTCGATCTTGCTGATATTCACCTTCACCGGTGCACCTGCGGCTTTCGCCTTGGCACTGGGAAACCATGACCCCACGAACGGGACCGCAGCCCCCACCGCTCCTGCAGCACCCACCACGGATGTGGCTGCTACCAAGAAGCGACGCCGGCCTGCATTCACGCCGTCATTGCTCATTCAGTCCTCTCCCATCAGCTTTTTGGCCTGTTAAATCAGGCGTCTACTAAGTATTAAATCTGAACTTATAAAAATTTTGCCGAATGGTAATGAAAAGCCCCACGTCTGACAAGGGAATTGCCCGGGGCTCCGCCTCCAGGCCTTGTAGTATAGGGGGTCTACGGATGTGGCAAGTTGTCACGGTGAAAAATGTGCATAAATCGCAGGCAATAAAAAACGCCCAGCTCCGTAAGGAGGCTGGGCGTTTTTGTGGAACGTAAAGCGAATTAACGCTTCGAGTACTGCGGACGCTTACGCGCTTTACGCAGACCGACTTTCTTACGTTCAACTTCACGGGCATCACGAGTCACGAAGCCAGCTTTGCGCAGAGCGCCACGCAGGGTTTCGTCGTACTGCATCAGAGCGCGAGTGATACCGTGGCGGATTGCGCCAGCTTGACCACTTACACCGCCACCGATAACGGTGACGTAGATGTCGAACTTTTCAACAGTCTCGGTCAATTCCAGCGGCTGACGAACTACCATGCGGGCAGTTTCGCGACCGAAGAAGTTGTCCAGAGTGCGGTTGTTGATCGAGATGTTACCAGTGCCCGGACGCAGGAAAACGCGTGCGGTTGCGGTTTTGCGACGGCCAGTGCCGTAATTTTGAGTCGCCGACATAATGAACTATTCCGTTAAAACTTCAGTTCTTGGGGCTGCTGAGCAGCATGAGGGTGTACAGCGCCCGCATAGACTTTCAGCTTGCGAAACATATCGCGACCCAGTGGGCCCTTCGGCAGCATGCCTTTGACCGCGATTTCGATCGGGGCTTCAGGCTTCTTGGAGATCAGGCCTTCAAAGTTGGAAGACTTGATACCGCCTGGGAAACCGGAGTGACGGTAGTACATTTTGTCTTGCGCTTTGTTGCCGGTAACACGTACCTGCTCAGCGTTGATGATCACGATGTAGTCACCGGTGTCAACGTGAGGGGTGTACTCAGGCTTGTGCTTGCCACGCAGACGGCTGGCGACTTCAGTGGCCAGACGACCCAGGGTCTGACCAGCGGCGTCGACGACAAACCAGTCGCGCTGAACTGTTTCCGGTTTTGCAGTAAAAGTTGTCATTCTTTAATAGCCTCAGGGGCCGCCCTGTAAATTAGACGGCGGATCTTACTGAATAGTGCTTACTTTGACAAGTCAAAGGCAGCCGGATACAGACGCTATCGGGGGCTCGGGTCGGCGCGTCCGTTCAACGGCAAGATTCTTCGGCAGGCGGCGCATCACTTCCACTGCAGAAAGAGGTGGGCAATTATGCAGATTGCGAAAAAAAATTCAACCTGCTTTTATGATTGTTTTCCCTGAAGGAGTACCCGATGGATTATCGACAGCTGGGCCGTACGGATCTGAACGTGAGCGCGATAGCCCTGGGCACCATGACGTGGGGCGAGCAGAACAGCGAGGCAGAGGCCTTCGCGCAGATCGAACGGGCCAAGGCGGCGGGGATCAACTTCCTCGATACCGCGGAAATGTACCCGGTGCCGCCCAAGGCCGACACCTATGCCACCACCGAACGCTATATCGGCAATTACTTCAAAAGCCGCGGCGACCGCGGCGACTGGATCCTCGCCAGCAAGATCGCCGGCCCCGGCAACACTATCGACTACATCCGCGATGGCCACCTGCGCCACAACCGCAAGCACATCGTCGAGGCACTGGACGCCAGTCTCAAGCGCCTGCAAACCGACTGGATCGACCTCTACCAGTTGCACTGGCCGGAGCGCAGCACCAACTTCTTCGGCCAACTGAGCTACAAGCACAAGGACGAAGACGACCTCACCCCGCTGGAGGAAACCCTCGAAGCCCTGGACGAGCAGGTCAAGGCCGGTAAGATCCGCCATATCGGCCTGTCCAATGAAACCCCGTGGGGCACCATGAAGTTCCTGGCCCTGGCCGAAGCCCGTGGCTGGACCCGCGCGGTATCGATCCAGAACCCCTACAACCTGCTCAACCGCAGCTTTGAAGTGGGCTTGGCCGAAGTGGCCATCCGTGAGCAATGCGGCCTGCTGGCTTACTCGCCCCTGGCGTTCGGCATGCTCAGTGGCAAGTACGAAGGTGGCGCACGCCCGGCCAAGGCGCGCCTGACCGAGTACAGCCGCTTCAGCCGCTACTTCAACCCGCAGTCGGAGGCGGCGTGCAGCCGTTATGTGGCACTGGCGCGGGAGCATGGCCTGGATCCGGCGCAGATGGCATTGGCGTTTGTGACACAACAGCCGTTCGTGACCAGCAACATTATTGGCGCCACGAACCTGGAGCAACTGGACAGCAACATCGCCAGTGCTGATCTGAAGCTGTCGAAGGAAGTACTGGAAGGGATTGAGGCGATTCAGAAGGATCATCCGAATCCTGCGCCTTGATTGATCTGTAGAGCGCTATCGGGGGCCTGCCCCCGATGACGCATTCAAGACCAGCAAAAATCAAAGCGCCCGCGCAATGATCTCCTTCATGATCTCGTTGGTCCCCGCATAAATCCGCTGCACCCGCGCATCCGCCCACGCCCGCGCAATCGGGTATTCCCACATGAAGCCGTAGCCGCCGTGCAACTGCACGCACTCATCCAGCACCTTGCATTGCAGGTCCGTGGCCCAGTACTTGGCCATCGCGGCAGTGGGCACATCCAGCTTGCCTTCCAGGTGCAGCGCCATGCATTTGTCGACGAATACGCGGCCGATCTGAATCTCCGTGGCCATCTCCGCCAGCTTGAAACGGGTGTTCTGGAAGTCGGCAATCGCCTTGCCGAACGCCTTGCGCTCACGGGTGTATTCCAGGGTCCACTGCAACGCCGCCTCGGCAGACGACAGCGCGCCAATCGCGACAGTCAGACGCTCCTGGGGCAATTCCTGCATCAAGTAGGCGAAGCCCATGCCGGCCTGGCCCAGCAGGTTTTCCTTGGGCACCCGCACGTCCTGGAAGAACAGCTCCGAGGTGTCCTGGGCCTTCATGCCGACCTTCTCCAGGCGCTTGCCCTTGGCGAAGCCGGGCGTATCGGACTCCACCAGAAACAGGCTGGTGCCCTTGGCACCGGCCTTGGGATCGGTCTTGGCGACCACGATCACCAGCTCAGCCAGGTACCCGTTGGTGATAAAGGTCTTGGAGCCATTGATCACATACTCATCACCGTCCAGCACCGCGGTGGTCTTGACCCCTTGCAAGTCGGACCCGGCACCCGGCTCGGTCATGGCGATGGCCGTGACCATCTCACCGGAGATCAACTTGGGCAGGTACTTGTGCTTCAGCGCTTCACTGCCGTAATGCAGGATGTAGGGCGCGACAATGTCCGAATGCAGGGAAAAGCCGATGCCGGTCAGGCCCAGGCGACTGATCTCTTCGATCACTACTGCGCTGTAGAGAAAGTCCGCGCCCAGCCCGCCGTATTCCTCCGGCAGATGGGAACACAGCATCCCCGCCTCCCCCGCCTTGCTCCACAGGTTACGGTCGATGTAGCCCTGCTTCTCCCATTGCCCGTGAAACGGTGCAGCGTCTTTTTCAAGAAAGGTGCGCACGCTCTGGCGGAAGAGTTCGTGCTCCGGGCTGAACAAGGTTCTCGGAATCATGGGTCACCTGCGTGGATTGTCGGACAAGGACGAGCCCACAGAGCCTATGCCCCGATGGCGTCACAGGACACTGGACACATGCGACAAAAAATAAGACGATCCAGCCGTCTGGTGACCACTTTCCCCTATAAGAATAAATGAAATTATGTCTAACCAAATCTCCACGCCATTGCGGCGCGTCAGCATTTTGGCCATTGATCGGGTATTCGCTTCGACCCTGATGCAAGCCAAGGACTTCTTCCATCTCGCCAGCCTGCGTTATGGCAAACAGCAAGGCCTGGGCCTGACCCCAGCGTTCGAAACACGCCTGGTGAGCCCCGACGGAAAATCGGTGCGCAGCTTCAGTGACGTGATCATGCCGGTGGACGGCGGCCTGGAAGACGCCGACATTATCGTGCTACCAGCCTTCTGGGATGACTTCGATGCCCTGTGCGCGCGCTACCCGCAAGTGCTGCCGTGGCTGCGCGAACAGCATGCACGGGGCGCGGTACTCTGCGGCGAAGCCACCGGGGTGTTCTGGCTGGCCGAAGCCGGCCTGCTCGATGGCAAGGAGGCGACCACCTACTGGCGTTTCTTCAACGCGTTCGGCGAACGCTTCCCCAAGGTCCAGCTCAACCAGGACAAGCACCTCACCGACGCCGACAACCTGTATTGCGCCGGCGGCACCACCTCGGCGTGCGACCTGTATATCTACCTGATCGAACGCTTCTGCGGCGCCAACATCGCCCAGGCCGTGGCCCGCGACATCCTCTACGAAGTGCAGCGCAGCTACTCGCCGGGACGTATCGGTTTTGGCGGCCAGAAGCTGCACCAGGACGTGATCATCCTGCAGATCCAGCATTGGCTCGAAGAGCACTTCGCCGACAAATTCCGCTTCGAAGACGTCGCCCGGGAACACGGCATGAGCATCCGCAACTTCATGCGCCGCTTCCAGACCGCCACCGGCGACAAGCCGCTGCATTACCTGCAACGGCTGCGTATCGAGACGGCCAAGGGCCTGCTCTCGGGCAGCCGCAAGAGCATCAAGACCATCAGTTATGAGGTGGGTTACGACGATGCGAGTTTCTTTGCGCGGTTGTTCAGGCAGCACACGGAGCTGTCACCGAACCAATATCGGCAACAGTTTCAGCAAGCCGCATAAAATAGGGGTATACACAGGGTAAATGTGGGAGGGGGCTTGCTCCCGATTGCGATGGATCTGTCAACTTCTACAGTGACTGACACTCCGCGATTGGGAGCAAGCCCCCTCCCACATTTGATCTGCATTGATCTTAAGGTTTGTGACCGCGCGACAGGAACTCGTGGGACTGCATTTCCAGCAAGCGGCTCAGGGTGCGTTGGAACTCGAAATTCAAGCGGCCACCGGTATAAAGATCCTTGAGCTCGACTTCGGCCGAGATGATCAACTTGACGTTACGGTCGTAGAACTCGTCGACCATGTTGATAAACCGTCGTGCGATGTCGTCGGTGGTGACGCTCATCTGCTCCACGCCGCTGAGGATCACTGCGTGGAAGATCTTGCCCAGTTCGATGTAGTCGTTCTGACTGCGTGGGCCGTCGCACAGTTGGCGGAATTCGAACCAGGCCACGTCATCGCAGGTACGCAGGGCGATGATTTCGCGGTTCTCGATCATCAGCTTGTCGTTTTCCACCGCCTGGGTGCATTCCGGCGTGAGGGCGCGGAAGCTTTTGCGCAGGCTTTCGTGCGCCGCTTCGTTCAGCGGAAAATGGAACAACTCCGCCTGTTCGAGGTGACGCAGACGGTAGTCGACGCCGCTGTCGACGTTGACGATCTCGGTGTTCTGCTTGATCAGCGCAATGGCCGGCAGGAAGCGCGCGCGCTGCAGGCCGTCCTTGTACAGGCCGTCGGGCACGATGTTCGAGGTCGCGACCAGGGTCACGCCGTTCTTGAACAGCTCTTCCATCAGGGTGCCGAGGATCATGGCATCGGTGATATCGGAGACGAAGAACTCATCGAAGCAAATGACCCGCGCTTCATCGGAGAAACGCTTGGCGATGATGGTCAGCGGGTTTTTCTCGCCCGGCAAGGTCTTCATCTCTTCGTGCACGCGCTTCATGAAGCGGTGGAAGTGTGTCCGTACCTTTTCCTTGAACGGCAGCGCTTCAAAGAACGTATCGACCAGGTAGGTCTTGCCCCGGCCCACGCCGCCCCAGAAATACAGGCCCTTGACCGGCGTGTGGTCTTTCTTGCCGAACAGCTTGCTGAGCATCCCCGGCTTGCTTTGCGAGGCCGCAACCAGGTCGTCGTACAGGCGCTGCAAATGACGCACCGCCGTTTCCTGGGCCGCGTCATGGAAGAATTCAGGGCGTTTCAGATCAGCTTGGTATCGTTCTAGGGGCGTCATAATTTCGTTAGCAAGGCAACAAAAACGGGCCGTCACTGTAACGACGGCCCTGGATAATGGCAATCAACCCTTGGTCGGGTTAATCCTCGATTGGGGTCAACGCAATGCGCAGGGCTGCAATGGCGGCATCACGGGATGCGGCATCGGCGAACTCGGCGCTGTCGGCCACTGCGGCACCGTCCAGCCATACGCTGAAGCTCAGGGCCTCGCTGCGTACGTCCAGCGCAGCACCACTTTGCAGTTGCTTGGTGACTGCGCCGGCCGCTTTACCATCGGCAAAATTGCGCGACAGCAGCAATTGCTCGCCATCGGCGGCCAACAAGCGGAAGCGGAAGCTGCCGTCGTCTTCACGGAAGCTCACGAAACGCGCGGCCTTCGCGGCCTTCTTCTTGACCGCGACCGGCGCTGCTGCCTGTTCGACGAACGAACGCAGGCCCACCGCTTCACGCAACTCGGCCAGGAATGGCGCGGCGACGGCACGGGCTTTCCTGGCGCCGACCTGCAACAGGTCTTCCATGTCCGAAGGGCGCGACATCAACTGGTGGTAACGCTCGCGCGCTTCGCCGAGCTGACCATCAAGCAGCTGGAACAGACGGTTCTTCGCCTCGCCCCAGCCCAGGCCTTGCAGCAGTTCGGCGCGGAATTCTTCTTCCTGGGCCTTGCTCGCAAACGCCTGGTACAGGGTGAACAGGTGTGAGTTATCCGGGTCCTTGGCTTCGCCAGGGGCGCGCGAGTCGGTGACGATGCGCGAGATGGCGTCTTTCATGTCCTTGGCGCTGGTGAACAACGGGATGGTGTTGTCGTAGCTCTTGGACATCTTGCGGCCATCCAGGCCCGGCAAGGTGGCAACGCTTTCCTCGATCAACGCCTCGGGCATGGTGAAGAATTCTTTACCGTTGCCGAACAGGTGATTGAAGCGCTGGCCGATGTCGCGGGCCATTTCCACGTGCTGGATCTGGTCGCGGCCCACCGGCACTTTGTGCGCGTTGAACATCAGGATGTCCGCCGCCATCAGCACCGGGTAGCTGTACAGGCCCATGGTGATGCCCGCATCCGGGTCTTCGCCGGTCTCCACGTTCTTGTCCACCGAGGCCTTGTAGGCATGGGCGCGGTTGAGCAGCCCCTTGGCGGCGACGCAGGTCAGCAGCCAGGTCAGCTCGGGGATTTCCGGGATGTCGGACTGACGATAGAAGGTCACCCGGTTCACATCCAGGCCACCGGCCAGCCAGGTCGCGGCGATTTCCATACGCGAGCGCTGGATGCGCTGCGGGTCATCGCATTTGATCAGGGCGTGGTAGTCGGCCAGGAAGTAGAAGGAGTCGGCATTGGCATCCTGGCTGGCCAGGATCGCCGGGCGGATCGCACCAGCGTAGTTGCCCAGGTGCGGCGTGCCGGTGGTGGTGATGCCGGTGAGGATACGGGTACGAGTCGTCATGGGTAATCGCTTATCAGACTGCTATCAATTCGAGAGGCGCGGCAGCACCAGATCCTTGAGATCGGTGAGCTTGCCATGAAAAAAGTGCCCGCATTCTGCCACTTTCAGCAGCTCATGGGGGCGTTTCAAGGCGGCGGACCAGTCGTAGACGGTTTGCGGGTCGACCACTTCGTCGGTTTCCGGCTGGATCAGGGTCAACGGGCAGCTGTGGGGCAGCACATCGGTATCGCGCAGGCGCATCACCGCCGCGGCGACCATGAACAGGTGCGCGAGCTTTTCGCCTTTGGCTTCCAGGCGGCCGCCGAGGCTGGCCGCCACGTAGCCGCCAAAGGAAAAACCGAGCAGGGTGATCGGCAGGTCGGGGTGCTTTTCACGCAGCCAGGTGGCAGCCGCTTCGGCATCGTCCACTTCACCGGTGCTCATGTCGTGGGTGCCGGCACTCGCGCCGACGCCACGGTAATTGAAACGCAAAGTAATCAACCCGGCATCGCGAGCCGTGCGTTGCAGGGTCGAAACGACTTTATTGAGCATGGTCCCGCCCTGCACCGGATTAGGGTGGCAGATCAGCGCCAGGCCACGTGGCTCGGGGTGATCCAGGTACAGGGCTTCCAATTGGCCTACCGGGCCATCGATCAAAACGGGGGTTTCACGCATGAGCAAGGAATGAACTCCGTGACCTCTCAAAGGGTCGACTCGTCTAGCTAAAAGTCTGTGCATGGCATCATTGCGAGCTTAATCGCGGTATACAGCGCAGGTTTGAGCCGTTAACGTAAAGCAAAGCCGTTTATAGAGGAAGGACTCGTGGAACACTCGCTCTTAGTTTGGTTGTTGCCGACTCTCGCCTTGGTTGCCGGTGTCGCCATTGGATTCCTGGTTGCCCGCCTGCTGCCGAATGCCGCGCCTAACCGCACGCAGCGTCAGTTGGATGACATTCAGGAACGTTTTGACAGTTATCAGAACGAGGTTGTTACCCACTTCAACAGCACCGCGACCCTGGTCAAGAAACTCACCCAGAGCTACCAGGAAGTACAGGATCACCTCGCCGATGGCGCAAACCGCCTGGCCCTCGACGACATCACCCGCCAGCGCCTGCTGGCCGCGCTGCATTCCGATGCACCGCAAACTCCACGGGAACGCCTCACTCCCCCCCGGGAAAACCAGGAGCCGCCACGGGACTACGCGCCAAAAACGCCAAACGCCCCAGGCATGCTGGATGAGCATTACGGCTTGAAGAAGTAAGTTATTTTCAAGCAATAGAAAAGCCCGGTTGATCGCTGATCAACCGGGCTTTTTGTTGGCCTCGCTCTTGCGGGAGGGGGGCTTGCCCTCTCCCACATTGACCAATGTCCGGCCTCAGGCCACAGGTTGCTCTTGAAGCCACCCACCCTCGATCCGCACATGCCGCCCATGGAAGCGCTTGAGGCTGCTGCGATGGCCGACGCTGACAATGCTCAACCCAGGCAATTCATCAATCAACGCCTGATACAACGTCGCCTCATCCTCTTCATCCATGGCCGATGTCGCTTCGTCCATATAGAGCCATTGCGGCGCGAACAACAAGGCTCGGGCAAAGGCCAGGCGCTGTTGCTCGCCGGGCGAGAGCATGCGTTGCCAATGGTTGGCTTCATCCAGGCGACCCACCAGGTGCGGCAGGCGACAGGTTTCCAGGACCTGTGCATAACGTTCTGCCGAATAGACGCTGTCGTCCTGTGGATAACTCAACACCGCCTTGAGTGTGCCGATCGGCAGATAGGGCTTCTGCGGCAGGAACAGGTAACGCCTGGCCGGCAGGCGAATGCTGCCGTGACCAGCCGGCCAGAGATGTCCCATGGCGCGCAGCAAGGTACTTTTGCCGCTGCCGGAACGGCCGCTGAGCATGACGCGCTGGCCCGGCTCAACGATCATGTTGGCGTCGGTCAGCAGGTGGCGACCATCCACCAGGTTCAAGCCCAGCCCTTGCACCACAAGACGCTCGCCCTCTGCGCTGACGTCGATGGCAGCTGGGCGTTGCTCGTTTTCACGCATGGCCTGCTGAAAACTCAGTAGACGATCGCTGGTCGCGCGCCAGCCGGCCAGGTCGGCGTACGCGCTGATAAACCAGCTGAAGTTGCCCTGCACGTTGCCGAACGCCGAGTTGATTTGCATCAGTTCGCCCAGTTCGATCTTGCCGGAAAAGTAGCGCGGGGCAGCCACGATAAACGCAAAGACGATCGCAATCTGTTCATAGCCGGCAGTGAAGAACGTCAGGCGCTTGGACACCTTCATGATGTCCCAGTAGTTATGCCAGACCTTCCCGAACCGCGCGCTCAACCGCTGATGCTCATTAGGTTCGCCGTTGTACAGGGCGATGCTCTCGGCATTCTCCCGCACCCGCACCATGGAGAAACGCAAGTCCGCTTCGAAGCGTTGCTGCTGGTTGCTCAAGCCGATCAAACGACGACCGATCAGATGGGTCAGCCAACTGCCGACACCGGCATAGACCAATGCACACCAGAACATGTAGCCGGGGATGGTGATACCGAACACTTCAATACTGCCCGACACGCCCCACAGGATGATGGAGAACGACACCAGGCTGACCACATTGCGCAGCAGCCCAAGGCCAAGACTCAGGGTGTTGAGGGTAAAGCTGTTGAGGTCTTCGGAAATCCGCTGGTCCGGGTTATCGGTGTAGCCGCCCTGCTCCAGCTGGTAGTAGTTCTTGTTGCCAAGCCAGCGGGCAAAATACTTTTCGGTGAGCCATGCACGCCAGCGAATGGTCAGCATCTGAGTGAGGTAGAGACGGTAGACCGCGCCGAGAATCGCCACCGTGGCGATACCGCAGAAGTAAACGATCTGTTGCCAGAAGGCGGCGGTGTCCTTGTTTTCCAGGGCGTTGTAGAAGTCCTTGTACCAGTGGTTGAGCCACACGGAAATGGCCACGCTGAACAGCGACAGGCCAATCACCACGGCGAGCAACAACCAGGCCTTGCCCTTCTCTTCACTTCGCCAATAAGGCGTGATCATCGCCCAGGTTCGGCGAAAAAATTGCCCACGCACAGCGTCATTGACCGCAGAGTACTCAGCGTTCTGATTCATCGTTCAGGCTCGTAGGGAGGAAGGCAGGCGTTTGAACCGATCATAGGTGATCGGTTCAGGGTTCCGTGCGGCCTGAAGCAGGCTGTTCAGCTTAGGTTCAGCGGCGTACCGGACGCTTCTGCAGTTTGCGTTGCAGGGTGCGCCGGTGCATGCCCAGGGCGCGGGCAGTGGCGGAGATATTGCCTTCGTGTTCGGTGAGGACGCGCTGGATGTGTTCCCACTGCAGGCGGTCCACCGACATCGGGTTTTCCGGCACCAGGGTGTCGAGGTCGGCGTGCTCGGACAGCAACGCAGCCAGTACGTCATCGGCATCCGCCGGCTTGCACAGGTAGTTGCAGGCACCGCGCTTGATGGCTTCGACGGCAGTGGCGATGCTGGAGTAACCGGTGAGGATCACCACGCGCATTTCCGGGTCGAGTTCCAGCAGTTTGGGCAACAGCACCAGGCCGGAGTCGCCATCCATTTTCAGGTCGAGCGCGGCGTAGTCCGGCAAGTCGGCCTGGGCGATGGCCAGGCCTTCTTCGGCGGAGCCGGCAGTGCTCACGCGAAAACCGCGACGGCTCATGGCGCGCGCCATCACGCGGGTAAACGTGGCGTCATCATCTACCAGCAACAGGTGCGGCAGTTCTTCGCCTTCGACTTGGATCTCGTCACTCATCGATATCTCCTCGTGCGACACGGGGCAGGCGCAGCTCGGTGAGCGTACCGCCTTCCTCATGACTATAGAGCTTCACTGAGCCGCCCGCGCGGGTCACGCTGGCCTTGCTCAAAAACAGGCCCAGGCCGAAGCCTTTGCCCTTGGTGGTAAAGAAAGGTTTGCCGATCTGCTCGGCGATGGCCAGCGGCACGCCTGCACCATGGTCGCGAATGCTGATCGTCAGGTCATCCACATCCCAATCCAGCCGGACTTCCAGGCCTTCGGGGCAGGCGTCGGCGGCGTTGTTCAGCAGGTTGAGCAAAGCTTGAGTCAGGTCCGGCGGTGGCGCCAGGCGCGGCACGGTCCCCTGCCCCAGCAGATGGAAACGGTAGCTGGCTTCGGGGCGCATCAGGTGCCAGCGGTTCAGGGCTTCGTCGAGCCACTGGGTCACGTCCTGCATCTCGACCGCCAGGCGGCGATTGGCTTCAGCCGCGCGTACCAGTTGCTGCAAGGTTTGCTTGCATTGCTTGACCTGTTCGCGCAGCACGCCGAGATCCTCTTGCAGCGCCGGGTCGTGATGGTCCTGGGTCATTTCGTTGAGCAGCACGCTCATGGTCGCCAGCGGCGTGCCCAATTCGTGAGCCGCGCCAGCAGCCTGGGTGGCGACGGCGAGCAGTTGCTGGTCACGCAGGCCTTCTTCGCGGCGAATGGCGCGCAGTTCTTCCTGGCGGCGCAGCTCTTCGGCCATGCGCGCAGCAAAAAAAGTGATCACGGCGGCAGACAGGGCAAAGCTCAGCCACATCCCGTAGATCTGCAGGTTTTCGCGGGCGATGGGGAACGTTTGCAACGGATAGAACCGCGCCAGCAGCAGGGTGTACAGGGTCAGGGCGATACCCGACAGCACCACCGAGTAGCGCCACGGCAAGGTCACCGCAGCGATGGTCAGTGGCACTAGGTAATAAGATACGAACGGGTTGGTGGAACCGCCGGAGAAATACAGCAACACACTGTGGATAAACAGGTCGCAGGCCAATTGCAGGGCGTATTCCAGCTCCGTCACCGGCCAAGTGGTGCGCAACCGAATGGCGGTAAACACACACAGCACGATGGAGAAACCCAAGGTCACGCCCAATTGCAGCCACGGCAGCGGCAACAGGTCGAACCAATAGGCGAGCCCGACCGAACCAGCCTGCGCGGCCAGTACCAGGGTACGAATGAACGTCAGGCGCCAGAGGTTCTGGCGGGTGGCGGAAGTCAGTTTTACGGCGGCGAGCATGAGCTCTCCCGATGAGCGCTGCAGGCGGATCGGCAGGAGTATAAACGAAGCGGCGCCTCGGGCATTGGGTGTGTGGCTCTTTGACGCATGGGCGCCGCAGCAGCAAGCCCCAAGTCAAAAGCTGCAAGAAACCTCTTCGCCGCTAACTTGCAGCTTGCCGCTTGAAGCTTTTTTTCTAATTCGTAAACCCGAAGAACCCGACACCACCGTCTACAGTCATACCGATACGAACACCCTAAGGAGCTTCCATGTCTCGTTTCACTCGCAGTGCAGTTGTTCTCACCCTCAGCGCCAGCGCCCTGGCCAGCCTTCCGGCACTGGCCGCCGATGCACTGAATTACAACCAGATTTCCCTGCGCGCCGAGGTCAGCCAGGAAGTGGCCCGCGACAAGATGATCGTCACCCTCTACACCGAGTCCCAGAACACCGACCCGGCCAAGCTCGCCGCCGAAATCACCACCACCATGAACACGGCCCTGGGCCAGGCGCGCGAAGTCCAAGGCGTGATCTTGCGCCAGGGCAGCCGTAACAGCTACCCGATCTACGACAACAAGAACCAGAAGATCACCGGCTGGCGCGAGCGCGCCGAACTGCGCCTGGAAAGCGCGGACTTCCCGGCGCTGTCCAAACTCACCGGCGAGTTGCTCAATACCCTGAAAATGGAAAACATGGACTTCGCCATCGCCGACACCACGCGCAAGGCCAGCGAAGACGCCCTGCTCAAGGACGCGGTCGCCGCGTTTAAAGCACGCGCGCAACTGGCCACCGATGCGCTGGGCGGCAAGGGCTACAAGATCGTCAACCTGAACTTCAACACCAATGGTTATCCACAGCCCTATGCACGTGGAGGGATGATGATGAAAGCCGCCATGATGGATTCGGCGCCGGCACCAGAAGTAGAAGCCGGTACCAGCCAGGTGAGCATGAGTGCCGATGGGGTGATCGAAGTGTTGCAATAACCCCGGTTTCGACAAAACAAAGGCGCAGCCCTCACGGTTTGCGCCTTTTTTTGCGCTTGTTCCACACGACCTCGTCATATCCAGCGGCATATTCGGCGGAATCAAGCACCCGGTTTTCGTTACGCAAAGAGTGCCCACGCTAACAGGGAGTGCTGTGGCAGTACTTATTCACTTCACGAGAACTGAAACCATGTACGCACCTTCAAGCAAAACCACCTCCCCTATTCGGCAATACATCGACCCTGTTTCAAGCGGGCCGATAAACAACAGCGAATCAGCCGTCACGCGGGCGTCACAAGATACGCCTGGCCCGTCCACCTCCCCTCACGAAACAGCGCTGCTTAACGAATACCTGGCAGCGGTGCAAAGCAAAGTACTGGGCAACAATCCCGGGCTTATAAAAGTCCCCCCCGAGAGCAATTTGGGCCAGTGGCTCGAAGTCTATCGGGCGCAGTTGCAGCACCCAGTGGTTCAAGGTTGGATGCGCGACCAGAAGATCGACCAGAACACGCTTTTAACCGTCAACCCCCGCACAGGCACTCTGACTGCCATGGCGGACGGAAACATGAAAACGTTCTCCCTCACGGACAACTCCGGTTGGGGCCAAGTCAGCCGCCCGCTTCTTGAGGCGGCCAAAATCATTGCGCCGGGAACTGTTGAGAAGTTGCAGGTACGCTTTGGCGAAGACTACATTCAAGTACGCGCAGGGCTGGTAGCCAACTTCCAGGGCGAGCGCCTTCCCACATCACTGGCCGAGGCGCGGACACAAATCAGGCGACTGGAACACAACAAAGCCTTCGACCCCATCCCGCCGGATGATCCCGTACGCCCCGCCAACCAGCGCTCGGCGCAAGCCCTTGAACAACTCAAGCTCAGTGCCGAAACGTTCTACACCCATGCACCTCAGGCATTGGCCTACAAGCATCTGGCAGTGGAGGTTGCCGAGACACTGCCAAACGTACGTGCACAAGCAAAACAATGGGCGGAGTCCGTCATTTTCAACCTGACGGGCAAACATGTGGATGCCGATACACTTTACTTGAACCGTTTCAATGGCTCGCAAAGCGCTTCAACAGCTACCGGCTGGGAGCATAAGGGCGAGGAGCCGACCGCCTCTCTGCGCCTGCCGGATGCACTGCTGAAAAACTTCTCTGAAAACGACTGGATCCCCGGCAATCTGGACTCGCAAGCCGGTTTATATATAGACGGCCCCGGTAAAAGTGAAACCGGGGGGTACGGTGCGCATAACCAATTCCCGCTGGCCCCTTCGGTGCTTATGCATACGAGTTGGAAAACCGACTTCCAATCGGTCATGACACAAAAAATCGACGACTTCTGGAACACCCACAGCAATGACTACCAGACGGCGATCAAAGGCGAGTTTGCCTACCAGGCCCGAAAACAACTGAAGACAGCCGCCGCCAGGCCGCCGGCCGAGCAAGCGCTGCAAGCGCCCGAGCATCGGTTCACGCGGGAGGACTACCGCTTGGTCATGGGCGCGGCGTCCAATCTTCCGCTCGACGAAAATGCACCGATCAACGTCGAACAGCTCAAGGCCGAGGCCCCTGTAAAAGGTGCAGTCCAGGCCCACGCCTTCAATATCAAAGGCTTCTTGTCCAACGATATTGTGCGCTTCAGCGCTGCCGACGGTGGCCGCCAGGTCCTCTACATCCCTGGCTCGGAACCCGCATTTCTGCGGTTCGATTCCCTGGAAAAACTGGATCAATGGGTGATCGACCAAACCAAGGACGCGAAAAAGCGCGAATCCTTGATGACTCATTTCCCACTGATCGCCCGCCAGGACCACGAGCACGGCACTATTGAAAAACTGGCGAAAGTGTTCATGCCCGTATTGTGGTTTACCAACGTGGGCAGCAAAACCGAAGGTCTGGACAGCACTTTCGAAAAACTCGCCAATGGAAAACTGACAGACCCGACGTTCAATGGTGACGGCTCACACCTCAAGGGTGACGTCTTCTCTGCGATGACGTCCGCCAGTAAAGAGCGCATGACCAGTGATGCCGACGTAATGATCAAGTCCAACAGCGAGGTGACGCGGGACACTTGGCTTAACGACATTACCGTGGCGGCGGGCCTGCTGGCAAAGCTGGCGCCTATTGCCGCCCCGGTGGCCGTCGCCGCTGTGGCTACCGGGTTGACCGAATTGGCGCTTGGGGCGGAAAAACAAGCCTCCGGCGATACCCTGGCCGAACGCAATGACGGTGCATCGAAGGCATTCGATGGCTTGCTGAATACGCTGTTCTCGGTGGGCGCCAGTGGCTCGGCTGAAGACCCCTTCATTCCCCCTGGAGAAAAACCGCTCACGCCCACCCCAGACGAGTCCCCGTGGATTGAACGCCCACGAGCCCTGCCTGGCAGTAACCGCCTGCAGCCCAGCCAAGCGGGCAACATTACCCAATATGGTGTACCGAACGGTGAGCAGCTCATTGAAAGGGCCGTACGCAACGCGAAGGGCATTTACCAGGTCAAGGATGCAACAACCGGCCTGGACCAATGGTTTATCCGCTATACCGACGAGACAGGTATTCGCCAGGTGTTTGAGATAAAAAGCGACTTCAAACTGAGCAATGACTATGTACAGATCATTGACCCCGGTACGGGTAAGCCGGTAATGACGGTGCACGCTAACGGCGAGGGCGACTGGGTCCGCATGAAAACCGATGGCGGAGCCAAGTGGCCGTGGCAGCGCGCGCCTTCGCCGAACCCCAGCAACGACCTCAAAGTAGAGCCAAAACTTTCAGACGGCTTCGAAATCCTGGGCGACCCCAAGACCAGTGGTGCCGATAAGTTTGATGAGATCTTTAAATACAACAGCAACACTGCCTACCAGCAATCGGTGAACAACCTTGAAGAGGCGGGAGTCCTCAAAAGAAAACTCACGGTGTCCTGGACCGTCGAGGAAAACAACTTCGAAGTTTTCCCCGACGAAAGGGCGCAACCCAACGAATATGGCTCAACTGACTATTCGCCAAACTTTATAAAAGACCTGAACCGTGACCGTTATACCGTTCGGATAAAGCAGCCCGAAGGGCACACCACTTTTGAACTGGATGCCACAGGAACTGCCGATGGCGAAACACTGCGTAGGCGCTTGCAGCAGTTCGAGGAGGCAATCCCCGACGCGAACATGCGCTCGCGCATATCCGAAGTCGCTCATCAGGGCAGTGTCGCCCCAGCATCGGTGGAGCTGAAAATGAATCAACTCCAAGAACACGTCGGTTTCAAAGGCAAGGACACCCATTACATCGTCACCTATGACCCGACAACTAAAGAGGCGCAGGTCACCGTCGGAGCCCAAATGACATTGCTCGATCTGGACAAAGATGCTGCCCCCATTCCCAATACCGCCGCCGCCACGGGGCGAACGTTCCACATTCGAGAAAGCAACGACCTGGAAGAAGCGGCAAATCCATACGCCATCGATAAAAGCGCGCCATTCACCCTGAGCACGTCGATTATCACCGACCAGGACTAGCCCTGCGGCTACCTCAAAAACCAGAACGGCGGTAACCTCGGTTACCGCCGTTTTCGTTCGGGCAGCGTTACCTCACTGCCACTTCAGAGGTCTCCATGGAAAGAATCGCCTTCAAACCACTGCTTCTCGCCGCCGGCCTGCTGGCCTTCATGCCGACGGCCCACGCGGCCAGTACCCTGGTCTACTGCTCCGAAGCCAGCCCCGCCGGCTTCGACCCCAGCCAGTACACCAGCGGCACCGACTTCGATGCGTCCGCCGAAACCGTGTTCAACCGCCTGACCCAATTCAAGCGTGGCGGCACTGAAGTCGAACCGGGCCTGGCTACAAGCTGGGAGGTGTCCAAGGATGGTCTGACCTACACCTTCCACCTGCGCGACGGGGTCAAGTTCCACACCACCGATTTCTTCACGCCGACCCGCGACTTCAATGCGGATGACGTGCTGTTTACCTTCAATCGCCTGCTGGATGCCGAGAGCCCGTTCCGCAAGGCCTACCCTTCCGAATCGCCGTACTTCACCGACATGGGCCTGAACACCACGATCAAGAGCGTCGACAAACTCGACGGGCACACCGTGCGTTTCAACCTGAACAACGTCGATGCCTCGTTCGTGCAGAACCTGGCCATGAGTTTCGCCTCCGTGCAATCGGCCGAGTATGCCGCCCAGCTAATGAAAGAAGGCAAGGCCGAAGACATCAACCAGAAGCCGGTGGGCACCGGGCCGTTTGTGTTCAAGCGCTACCAGAAGGACTCGCAGATTCGCTACGTGGCCAATAAACAGTACTGGAAGCCCGAGGATGTGAAACTCGACAACCTGGTGTTCGCCATCACCCCGGACGCTGCGTCGCGCCTGCAAAAACTCAAGGCCGGCGAATGCCAGGTCAGCGGCTACCCGCGCCCGTCGGATATCGAGGTGATGAAGCAGGACCCCAACCTGAGCGTGCTGCAGCAAGCCGGTTTCAACCTGGGCTTCCTGGCCTACAACGTGACCCACCCACCGCTGGACCAGCTCAAGGTCCGCCAGGCCCTGGACATGGCCATCGACAAGCCAGCGATCATCAAGGCGGTGTACCAGGGCGCCGGACAATTGGCGCAGAACGCACTGCCACCGGCGCAGTGGTCTTATGACCCCTCCATCAAGGATGCCCCGCACGATCCGACCAAGGCCCGCGCGCTACTAAAAGAAGCAGGGGTTGCACCGGGCACCACCATCAACCTGTGGGCAATGACCGTCCAGCGCGCTTCCAACCCGAACGCGCGCATGTCGGCCCAGATGATCCAGCAGGATTGGGAAAAAGTCGGCATCAAGGCCAATATCGTCAGCTATGAGTGGGGCGAATACATCAAGCGCGCCAAAAATGGCGAGCACGATGCGATGATTTATGGCTGGACCGGCGACAACGGCGACCCGGATAACTGGCTCGGCGTGCTCTACAGTTGTGCCGCGGTCAAGGGCAGCAACTACGCCAAATGGTGTAACCCGGCCTACGACAAACTGGTGCAGCAGGCCAAGGTCAGCAGTGACCGCGAACAACGCATCAAGTGGTATCAACAGGCACAAAAAATTCTTAAGGAACAAGTACCTATAACGCCAATTGCGAACTCGACGGTTTTCCAACCCCTGCGCAAGGAAGTGAAGGACTTCAAGATCAGCCCCTTTGGGCTGACACCGTTCTACGGCGTGAGTCTAGATAAGTAACAGCAATGCCCCAACCGAGTGCGCCAGACGCCTCGGTTGACCCTTCCTGGTGCACCTCCTGCACCGAAAAAAACCTATAAATAAGCTCAAATATGTCAAAACTTTCATAATTGCGACATTCCTGTACGTTCGTACCACTCTTTCCGCCTTGCAACGGTTCAGCATCTTGCAATGGGTATGGCGCCTGCATAAGTATCCGCAGGCCGACTCACGAGGTCGCCCTCACCACCAAAAATGACAACAAATCATGAGGCCAACATGCTTAAACACGCAGTCCTTCCGTTATTAGTGAGCGCTGGCCTTATGGCCGCGGCCCCATTCGCCCAAGCGGCGACTAACCTGGTGTTCTGCTCCGAAGGGAGCCCGGCCGGTTTCGACCCAGGCCAGTACACCACCGGAACAGACTTCGATGCCTCGGCCGAAACCATGTTCAACCGCCTGAGCCAGTTTGAACGAGGCGGCACCGCCGTTGTTCCTGGCCTGGCCACCAGCTGGGACGTGTCCCCGGATGGCCTGACCTACACCTTCCACCTGCGCGAAGGCGTCAAGTTCCATACCACCCCGTACTTCAAGCCGACTCGTGAATTCTCGGCTGACGACGTCCTGTTCACCTTCAACCGGATGATCAACAAAGACGATCCATTCCGTAAGGCCTACCCCACCGAGTTCCCGTACTTCACGGACATGGGGATGGACACCAACATCAAGAACATCGAGAAGGTCGATGCCCACACCGTCAAGTTCACCCTTGGCACCGTGGACGCCGCGTTCATCCAGAACCTGGCGATGAGCTTCGCGTCGATCCAGTCGGCCGAATATGCCGCCCAGTTGCTGAAGAATGGCACGCCTCAGGACATCAACCAGAAGCCAATCGGCACTGGCCCGTTCGTATTCAAGAGCTACCAGAAAGACTCGAACATTCGCTACACCGGTAACAAGGACTACTGGAAACCTGAGGACGTGAAGATCGATAACCTGATCTTCGCCATCACCACCGATCCGTCGGTGCGTATCCAGAAGCTGAAGAAAAACGAGTGCCAGATCACCTTGTTCCCACGTCCGGCCGACCTCAAGGCGCTGGGTGAAGACAAGGACCTGAAACTGCCGCACCAGGCCGGCTTCAACCTGGGCTATGTCGCCTACAACGTCATGGACAAGGTCAAGGGCAGCGACCAGCCCAACCCACTGGCTGACCTGCGCGTACGCCAGGCGCTGGACATGTCGGTGAACAAGCAGCAGATCATCGACTCCGTCTACCAGGGTGCAGGCCAACTGGCGGTCAACGCCATGCCGCCAACCCAATGGTCCTACGACACCACTATCAAGGACGCCAAGTACGATCCCGAGAAAGCCAAGGCGCTGCTCAAGGAAGCGGGTGTCAAGGAAGGTACCGAGATCGTTCTGTGGGCGATGCCGGTTCAGCGTCCGTACAACCCGAACGCCAAGCTGATGGCTGAAATGCTGCAAAACGACTGGTCCAAGATCGGCCTGAAGGTCAAGATCACCAGCTACGAGTGGGGCGAGTACATCAAGCGCTCCAAAGGCGGCGAGAACCAGGCCATGATCATTGGCTGGAGCGGCGACAATGGTGACCCGGACAACTGGCTGAACGTGCTGTTCGGCTGCGACTCCCTGGCCGGTAACAACTTCTCCAAGTGGTGCGACAAGAAATTCGACGGCGTCGTGAAAGAAGCCAAGGCTACGTCGGACGTCGCCAAACGCACCGAGCTGTATAAGCAGGCGCAACATATCCTCAAAGATGCAGTCCCGATGACACCTATCGCGCACTCGACGGTGTATCAACCCATGCGCAACACCGTACAGGACTTCAAGATCAGCCCGTTTGGTCTGAACTCCTTCTATGGCGTGAGCGTAAGCGGCAAGTAAGGACCAATGACGGCGACGTTTCATAACGTCGCCGTTATTGCATCCGCCTCGACCGTAGGAAATAGACCACGCTCGCAATCGCCGCTTCCTACAGCTGCGAACTGCGACAAGTAGCTCTTTTGCCTACAAGGTCAGTCCAATTTGGCGCATTTACTGCGCAGTCCGCGACCCATACCGTCGTAGGACAGCAGAGGCTCCAACCTGGGAAAGGCACTTGCTGTGTGTGGGATCAGTAATGTCCCCCTGGCACTACGCCAGGGTGATTGCTTGCTGATGACAACTACAAACAAGGATCGGGATCGTCATGCGCCATACCACCGTTCTATCCGCAATTTTTGGCACCAGCCTGCTGGCTGTAGCCACGATGGGCCAGGCGGCCGACAAGAAGAGCCTGGTGTTCTGCTCTGAAGGCAGCCCGGCAGGGTTCGACACCGCGCAGTACACCACCGCCACCGATAACGATGTGGCCGAGCCGCTGTACAACCGCCTGGTTGAGTTTGAAAAGGGAGCGACCAACGTCGTACCTGGACTGGCGACCAAGTGGGATATTTCCGAAGACGGCCTGACCTACACCTTTCACCTGCGTGAAGGGGTGAAATTCCACAGCAACAAGGAATTCAAGCCGACGCGGGATTTCAACGCCGACGACGTGCTGTTCACCTTCAATCGCATGCTTGACCCCGACCACCCGTTTCGCAAGGCCTACCCCACCGAGTTTCCGTATTTCAACGGGATGAGCCTGAACAAGAACATCGCCAAGGTCGAGAAAACCGACCCTCATACCGTGGTGATGACGCTGAACTCGGTCGACGCTGCGTTCGTGCAGAACATCGCGATGAGCTTTGCCGCCATCCTGTCGGCCGAATACGCCGAGCAGTTGCTCAGGGAAGGCAAGCCCAGCGATATCAACCAGAAGCCGATCGGCACTGGTCCCTTTGTCTTCCAGCGCTATCAGAAAGACTCGCAGATCCGCTATGTGGGCAACAAACAGTACTGGGACCCGAGCAAGGTCAAGCTGGACCAACTGATTTTTGCCATCAACACCGACGCCTCGGTACGCGTGCAAAAACTCAAGGCCGGCGAATGCCAGGTCACCCTGCACCCGCGCCCGGCCGACGTCGACGCGCTCAAGGCCGACTCGAACCTGCAATTGCTGACCAAGCCGGGCTTCAACTTGGGCTACATCGCCTACAACGTGCGCCACAAGCCGTTCGACCAGCTCGAAGTGCGCCAGGCGCTGGACATGGCGGTGAACAAGCAGAGCATCTTGAACGCCGTGTACCAGGGCGCGGGGCAGTTGGCAGTCAATGCCATGCCGCCG
Organism: Pseudomonas sp. Yb2C2; assembly: GCF_052112325.1. NCBI lineage: Bacteria > Pseudomonadati > Pseudomonadota > Gammaproteobacteria > Pseudomonadales > Pseudomonadaceae > Pseudomonas > Pseudomonas sp. Yb2C2. The sequence goes on from NZ_JAVAJK010000004.1 coordinate 191,774, forward strand.
ACCCAATGGTCCTACGACGACAGCATCAAGGACGCCGCCTACAACCCGGAAAAAGCCAAGGAACTGCTCAAGGCCGCCGGCGTGAAGGAAGGTACCGAGATCACCCTGTGGGCGATGCCGGTGCAACGGCCGTACAACCCCAACGCCAAGCTGATGGCCGAGATGCTGCAAAGCGACTGGGCCAGGATCGGCCTCAAGGTCAAGATCGTCAGCTACGAGTGGGGCGAATACATCAAGCGCACCAAGAACGGTGAGCACGATGTCAGCCTGATCGGCTGGACCGGCGACAACGGCGATCCGGACAACTGGCTGGGCACCCTCTACAGCTGCGACGCCATCGGCGGGAACAACTACTCCATGTGGTGTGACCCGGCGTACGACAAGCTGATCAAGCAAGCCAAGGTCGTGACCGACCGCGAACAAAGGACTGTTCTGTACAAACAGGCGCAACAACTGCTCAAGCAGCAGGTGCCGATCACACCCGTCGCCCACTCGACGGTCAACCAGCCGTTAAGCGCCAAAGTCGAAGGTTTCAAAGTAAGCCCGTTCGGCCGCAACGTGTTCTCGGGCGTCAGCATTACCCCATAAGAAAATAACCGGATTGCAGGGAGCGAAGTTGGCTCTCTCGCAAACGCGCAGCCTTTTGTTGGGATTTTTCCTACAGCAAACGTTTGCAACAGCTTGATCGAGTTACACACCCAATAGCCGGATCACCAAAAAAGACCGGCATTAAAAAGAGAACCAAAGGAGCTTCAACCCATGAAACTGAGCAGCAAAGCGCTTCTGGCCTTGGCCATCAGCAGCATCACGGCCACCGCCTATGCTGAACCCGCCAGCCAGGACTTCGTTCCGACCACATTGGCCGGCGCCAGCGCCCAGAGCGAGGCCAAAGGCTTTATTGACGGTCAAAGCCTGGGCGGTACAACCCGTAACTGGTACTCCACCGAGAAGAAATTCCGTGGCCAGCGTTTCTCCTACGAGAAACACAATCAGACGCGCACCGACGCGAACCGCACAAACTGGGTACAAGGCACCATCCTCAACTACTCCTCGGGCTTCACCCAAGGCACCGTAGGTGTGGCGACCGAAGTCGCGGCTTACAACGCGGTGGTCCTGGACCGCAGCAAGCGTGATATCAAGGGCGGTTCCAACCGTACCCTGGCTGACTCCGACGGCGATGCAGTAGGCCAGTGGAGCAAACTGGGCCTGGCGAACGTCAAGTTCCGCGTGTCCAACACCACCTTGACCGCCGGTCGCCAGAACTTCAGCAGCGGAATCGTCGATACCATCGGCAACCGTGCCTTGCCTTCGAGCTTCGAGGGTGTGAGCTTCAACAGCGAAGAGTTCAGCAACTTGTCGTTCCAGGGCGGCATCTTTGATCGCGTTTCGCCGCGTACCGAACAAAGCCTGTCGAAATTCCGTTCCGAGTACGGCAATGGCCAGGAAACCGACAAGGTCAAAACCCTGGGCTTCAACTACCAGCCGTTCAAGAGCCTGAAAACCAGCGTATTCGCCGCTAACGTCGAAGACTTCTGGAACCAGTACTACTTCGGTGCCACCCACGAATTGGGTGATGCACAGACCCTGGCACTGACCACCGGCCTGAACTACTACAAAACCACCGATACCGGCAGCAAGAAGATGGGCAACATCGACAACGACACTTACTCGTTGTCCCTGGGGCTGACCCACCAGGCCCACAGCCTGACCTTCTCGTACCAGGAAGTTAACGGTGACGAGTACTTCGACTACCTGCACGAAACCAACGGCATCTACCTGGCCAACTCCCTGACCTCCGACTTCAACAGCCCGAACGAGAAGTCCTTCCAGATCGCCTACGGCATCAACATGGCCGAATACGGCGTGCCGGGCCTGAAGTTCAACGTCTACTCGGCGCGCGGCTGGGGCATCGACGGTACTCACTACAACGGTACCGCCTACGGTGAAGCCGGCGCTTCGCGTAGCGACCTGCGCCTGATGGACGGCGAGAAACACCAGGAATACGGGGTTGGCACCTCCTACGCGATTCAGAGCGGCCCACTCAAGGCCACCACCATCCGTGGCACCTACGTGACTCACCGCGCCAGCGCACAACAGGCTGACGGCAACATCAAAGAGTTCCGTCTGGTCACCACCATCCCGTTCAACATTCTTTAACTAGCACCAGGTAGACGGCAGGCTCAGGACGAGCCTGCCGTCTACGCTTGTCTGGTCCCATCGATTGCAGAGGGCTCTGAATGAAAATGCTCCCGCTACAAGCTGCCGTTGCCGCTGCGCTGTTAAGCGTGGCTATCGGCGTATCGGCCAAACCCCTGGTGGTCTGCACCGAAGCCAGCCCGGAGGGTTTTGACCCGGTCCTGTACACCACCGCCGTCACCGCCGACGCCGCCGCGGAAACCATGTTCAACCGCCTGGTGGACTTCAAGCCCGGCACCACCGAGATCGTGCCAGCGCTCGCCACTTCCTGGGAAATCAGTGACGACGGCCTGACCTATACCTTTCATCTGCGCGACGACGTCAAGTTCCACACCACCGACTACTTCAAACCCACGCGCAACATGAATGCCGACGACGTGCTCTGGAGCTTCCAGCGCCAACTGGACCCGAAACACCCGTGGCACAACAAATCCAGCGTGGGCTACCCGTACTTTGAAAGCATGGGCTTCAAGGAACTGCTCAAGAGCGTGGAAAAGACCGATGACCATACCGTGGTCTTCACTCTGACCCGCCCTGAGGCACCGTTCCTGGCCGATGTCGCGATGCCGTTCACCGCCATCCACTCCGCCGAGTACGCCGACAAGCTACTCGCCGCCGGCAAGACCGAAGAGCTCAACAGCAAGCCGATCGGCACCGGCCCGTTCATTTTCACACGCTACCAGAAGGACGCTCAGGTGCGCTTCAAGGCCAACCCGGAGTACTTCCGTGGCAAGCCTCCGGCCGATCCGTTGATCCTGGCCATTGCGGTCGACAACAACGTGCGCCTGCAGAAGCTCAAGGCCAACGAATGCCAGATCGCGCTGTATCCCAAGCCCGACGACCTTCCCAGCATCAAGAAAGACCCAAACCTGAAGGTCGCCGAACTGGCGGCGATGACCACCGCATACACCGCCCTGAACACCACCCACAAGTACATGAGCGACGCGCGGGTGCGTCACGCGATCAACATCGCGTTCGACAAGAAAGGCTACAACGAATCCCTGTATGGCAAAGGCAACGCCGTGGACGCCACCGGCCCGTATCCGCCGACCCTGCTGGGCTTCAACGATAAGCTGAAAAACCCTGAACGCGACCTGGACAAGGCCCGCGCCCTGCTCAAGGAAGCCGGTGTACCGGAAGGCACCGAGTTCACCCTGTTTACCCGTAACGGCGGTGGCCCGACCAACCCCAACCCGATGCTCGGCGCCCAGCGCATGCAGGCGGATCTGGCGCAGATCGGCCTGAAAGTGAACATCAAGGTCATGGAATGGGGCGAGATGCTCAAGCGCGCCAAAGCCGGCGAGCACGACATGGTTTCCGCCGGTTGGGCCGGTGACAACGGCGATCCGGATAACTTCCTTACGCCGAACCTGAGTTGCGATGCAGCGAAAAACGGCGAAAACTACGCCCGCTGGTGTAACAAAGAGTTTCAGGACTTGATCGATAAGGCCCGCGCCGACGCTGAACCCCAGCAGCGGGCCGCACTCTATCAACAAGCCCTGGAGGTTTTCGACAAGGACCAACCGTGGATTCCCATGGCGTACCCGAAAATGTTCACCGCCATGCGCAAGAACGTCGAGGGTTATACCCAAAGCCCTCTGACGAACAATAACTTCGCCACCACCCAGGTGAAGTAAATAAGAGAAACGCTCGGCACCGCCCACCAGGACGGTGCCGAACCTGCCTAACCGGCTGATTGAGGTACACCACAAGATGTTTAGTTTTATTGCCCGCCGACTGGGGTTATTGATCCCCACGTTTTTCGGCATCACGTTGCTCACGTTTGCGTTGATACGCATGATCCCTGGCGACCCTGTCGAAGTCATGATGGGCGAGCGGCGCGTCGACCCCGAGATGCACGCACAGGCAATGGAACGCCTTGGCCTTAACAAGCCGCTGTACGCGCAATACCTGGACTACGTCGGCAAGCTCGCCCACGGCGACCTTGGCGAATCCCTGCGTACCCGCACCAGCGTGTGGACCGAGTTCACCGCCCTCTTCCCGGCGACCCTGGAACTGTCCATGGCCGCCCTGTTGTTCGCCGGCATCCTGGGCCTGTTGGCCGGGGTGATCGCGGCACTCAAGCGAGGATCCCTGTTCGACCATGGGGTGATGGGCATCTCCCTGGCGGGCTATTCGATGCCGATCTTCTGGTGGGGCCTGATCCTGATCATGTTCTTCTCGGTGAGCCTGGGCTGGACCCCGGTTTCCGGGCGAATAGACCTGCTCTACGACATCGAGCCGCGCACCGGCTTCATGCTGATCGACACCCTGCTGGCTGACGAGCCGGACGCGTTCTGGGATGCGCTGCACCACCTGATCCTGCCGGCCATCGTGCTCGGCACCATCCCGTTGGCAGTGATCGCGCGGATGACCCGTTCATCCATGCTCGAGGTGCTGCGCGAAGACTACATCCGTACCGCCAAGGCCAAAGGCCTGTCGCCAGCGCGCGTGGTGTTCGTGCACGGCCTGCGTAACGCGTTGATCCCGGTACTCACCGTGGTCGGCCTGCAAGTCGGCACCCTGCTGGCCGGTGCGGTCCTGACCGAAACCATCTTCTCGTGGCCCGGCATCGGCAAATGGCTGATCGAAGCTATTGGCGCGCGGGACTACCCGGTGGTGCAAAACGGCATCCTGCTGATCGCCTGTCTGGTGATCCTGGTGAATTTCGTGGTGGACATCCTCTACGGCTTCGCCAACCCACGCATCCGTCACCAGCGCTGAGATCATGACCATGACCACACCTACTCAAGTGTCAGCAGTCGATCAAAGCCTGCTGTACCCGTCGCCGTACAAAGAATTCTGGCAAGCCTTTTCCAAGAACAAGGGCGCGGTTGCCGGCCTGCTGTTCATGTTGCTGATCGTGTTCTGCGCGATCTTCGCCCCCTGGGTAGCGCCGCATAACCCGAGCGAGCAATACCGCGATTTCCTGCTGACCCCACCGTCGTGGCTGGAAGGCGGGCAGATCCAGTTCCTGCTCGGCACCGACGAACTGGGCCGCGACCTGCTCTCGCGTCTGATCCAGGGCTCGCGCCTCTCGTTGCTGATCGGCTTGTCGTCGGTAGTGATGTCGCTGATCCCGGGCATCCTGCTGGGTCTGTTCGCCGGTTTCTTCCCGCGCCTGCTTGGGCCGACCATCATGCGCCTGATGGACATCATGCTGGCCCTGCCCTCGCTGCTGCTGGCTGTCGCCATTGTCGCGATCCTCGGCCCTGGCCTGATCAACACCGTGATCGCCATCGCCATCGTGTCGCTGCCTTCCTACGTACGTCTGACCCGCGCTGCGGTGATGGGCGAGCTGAACCGTGACTACGTGACTGCCGCCCGCCTCGCCGGTGCCGGCCTGCCCCGCCTGATGTTCATCACCGTGCTGCCTAACTGCATGGCACCGCTGATCGTGCAGGCGACCCTGAGTTTCTCTTCGGCGATCCTCGATGCCGCGGCCCTGGGCTTCCTTGGCCTTGGCGTACAACCGCCAACCCCCGAGTGGGGCACCATGCTGGCTTCGGCCCGTGACTACATCGAACGCGCCTGGTGGGTGGTGAGCCTGCCTGGCCTGACCATTTTGCTCAGCGTGCTGGCAATCAACTTGATGGGTGACGGCCTGCGCGACGCGCTGGACCCGAAACTCAAGAACGCCGCCTGAGGAGATTCCCATGTCACTGTTAGAAATCAAGAATCTCAACGTCCGCTTCGGCGACAAGACCGCCGTGCCGGTGGTCGATGGCCTCGATATTGCCGTCGACAAGGGCGAAGTCCTGGCCATCGTTGGCGAGTCGGGCTCGGGTAAATCCGTGACCATGATGGCGCTGATGGGGCTGATCGAGCACCCTGGCATCGTAACCGCCGACGCCCTGAACTTCGACGGCAAGGACATGCTCAAGCTGAGCAACCGCCAGCGCCGCCAGATCGTCGGCAAAGACCTGGCGATGGTGTTCCAGGACCCGATGACCGCGCTGAACCCTAGCTACACCGTGGGTTTCCAGATCGAAGAAGTGCTGCGCCTGCACCTGAAAATGTCCGGCAAGCAAGCCCGCAAGCGCGCCATCGAGCTGTTGGAAAAAGTCGAGATCCCAGGCGCCGCCAGCCGTATGGACGCCTACCCGCACCAGTTGTCCGGCGGTATGAGCCAGCGTGTGGCAATCGCCATGGCGATTGCCGGCGAGCCGAAGTTGCTGATCGCCGACGAACCGACCACGGCATTGGACGTCACCATTCAAGCGCAGATCATGGACCTGCTCCTGGCCCTGCAAAAAGAGCAGAACATGGGCCTGGTACTGATCACCCACGACCTGGCAGTGGTGGCTGAAACCGCCCAGCGCGTGTGCGTGATGTACGCCGGACAAGCCGTGGAAGTCGGCCAGGTGCCGCAGTTGTTCGATATCCCGGCGCACCCGTACAGCGAAGCGCTGCTCAAGGCGATCCCCGAGCACAGCCTCGGCGCCACGCGCCTGGCCACGCTGCCGGGTATCGTGCCCGGCCGCTATGACCGCCCGCAGGGTTGCCTGCTGTCGCCACGCTGCCCGTATGTGCAGGAAAGCTGCCGTGCCCAGCGGCCCGGCCTTGATCCGAAAAGCAACAGCCTTGCGCGCTGCTTCTACCCCTTGAACCAGGAGGTGGCGTAATGGCCGTCGTTCTTACTGCCCGCGACCTGACCCGGCATTACGAAGTATCCCGTGGCCTGTTCAAGGGCCATGCGCTGGTACGCGCGCTTAATGGTGTGTCGTTTGAACTGGAAGCCGGCAAGACCCTCGCGGTTGTAGGCGAGTCAGGTTGCGGCAAATCCACCCTGGCCCGTGCGCTGACGCTGATTGAAGAGCCATCCTCGGGCTCGTTGAAAATCGCCGGCCAGGAAGTCGCCGGTGCCGACAAGGCCCAGCGCAAGCAATTGCGCAAAGACGTGCAGATGGTGTTCCAGAGCCCGTATGCCTCGTTGAACCCACGCCAGAAGGTTGGTGATCAACTGGGCGAGCCGCTGCTGATCAACACCAACCTGTCCGCCGCCGAACGCCGCGAGAAAGTGCAGGCGATGATGAAGCAAGTGGGCCTGCGCCCTGAGCATTACCAGCGCTACCCGCACATGTTCTCCGGTGGCCAGCGTCAGCGCATTGCCCTGGCGCGCGCAATGATGCTGCAACCGAAAGTGCTGGTGGCGGATGAACCCACTTCGGCGCTGGACGTGTCGATCCAGGCCCAGGTGCTCAACCTGTTCATGGACCTGCAGCAGGAATTCAACACCGCCTACGTGTTCATCTCCCACAACCTGGCGGTGGTGCAGCACGTCGCCGACGATGTGATGGTGATGTACCTCGGTCGCCCGGTGGAAGTGGGCCCCAAGGAAGACATCTACGCCCGCCCCCTGCATCCGTACACCCAGGCGCTCCTCTCGGCCACCCCGACCATTCATCCGGATCCGAACAAACCGAAGATCAAAATCGTTGGCGAGTTGCCCAACCCACTGAACCCGCCGCCTGGCTGCGCGTTCCACAAGCGTTGCCCGTATGCGACGGCACGTTGCAGCAGCGAGGAACCGCAGTTGCGCGCGCTGGATAACCGTCAGGTGGCTTGCCACTACGCGGAGCAGTTCGTTGCTTGAGTAAAACATCTGCCACGTAGCAGCTGCCGAGCCTTGGCGAGGCTGCGTCAGCGGTATGTCAGACACACCGCGAACGCAGCCTCGCCAAGGCTCGGCAGCTGCTACGGAACATCAGATTAAAAATGTGTAAGCAGTGATACAGCGTTCTACAGCCCTTCCCGTCAGGTTGCGCATCAGCTTGGTGGGAGGGGCTTTCTTTTGGCCACGGTTAACTGTCGCCGTCGTCATAGGTTTCGCTGTCTTCCCCTTCGTTATAGGGGTTTTCTGCATCTTCCTTGGGCGCAGGCTGGGCCTGGGGTTGCCAACTGCCGGAGTTGACCTCGTTCTGCTTTTTCTTGGTGACCGGGCCGGTGTCTTTCCACTGCGGCGCTCCTGCGCCCGCCAGTGCCGGAAGGGACGTCAGCCCCAGGACGGCCAGCAACACCAGGGGAATGACGCGTTGAGCATTTCGCACGGTGATCTCCTTTGCAGTCGGTAGATAAACGCTAGACCCGATGCCGGGTTCTCGCCAATCTAACGCCTTGTGGAGAAAAAATGTGGGGAGGGGGCAAGCCCCCTACCACATTTTGTTTTCGGCGCTCAGACCTTAGTGGTGCTCGCGGGTCGCGCGGAATTTCACATCCGGCCAGCGCTCTTCCATCAGCGCCAGGTTGACCCGGGTCGGGGCCAGGTAGGTCAGGTGACCACCGCCGTCGACTGCAAGGTTTTCCACAGCCTTGTTGGAGAACTCTTCCAACTTCTTCTTATCGCTGCAATCGATCCAGCGCGCGGAGTACACGGTGATCGGCTCGTAGGAGCATTCGACCTTGTATTCCTCTTTCAAGCGGCTGGCGACCACATCGAACTGCAGCACACCCACGGCGCCGAGGATGATGTCGTTGCTGCGCTCGGGGAAGAACACCTGGGTGGCGCCCTCTTCCGCCAGTTGCTGCAGGCCTTGGCGCAATTGCTTGGATTTCAGCGGGTCACGCAGGCGCACGCGGCGGAACAGTTCCGGGGCGAAGTGCGGGATACCGGTGAAGCCCAGCGCTTCGCCTTCGGTGAAGGTGTCGCCGATCTGGATGGTGCCGTGGTTGTGCAGGCCGATGATGTCGCCGGCGTAGGCTTCTTCGAGCTGTTCACGCTCGGAGGAGAAGAACGTCAGGGCGTCGCCGATGCGCACGTCCTTGCCGGTGCGCACGTGGCGCATCTTCATGCCTTTTTCGTAGCGGCCCGAGCAGATGCGCATGAAAGCAATACGGTCGCGGTGCTTGGGGTCCATGTTCGCCTGGATCTTGAACACGAAGCCGGTGAATTTTTCTTCCACCGGTTCCACGGTGCGCTCGTTGGCGACACGGGCAAGGGGCTTTGGCGCCCAGTTCACGACAGCGTCGAGCACATGGTCGACACCGAAGTTGCCCAGGGCGGTCCCGAAGAACACCGGGGTCAGCTGGCCGTCGAGGAATTCCTGCTGGTTGAACTCGTGACAGGCGCCCTGCACCAGTTCCAGTTGGTCGACAAAGCGGTCGTACTCGTCACCCAGGTGGGCGCGGGCTTCGTCGGAGTCGAGCTTCTCGATGATTTTCACATCGGTACGTTCGTGACCATGGCCGGCGGTGTAGACAATGATGTAGTCATCGGCCAGGTGGTACACGCCCTTGAAGTCGCGATAGCAACCGATCGGCCAGGTGATCGGCGCAGCCTTGATCTTCAGGACGGCTTCGATTTCATCCAGCAATTCGATCGGGTCGCGGATATCACGGTCGAGTTTGTTGATGAAGCTGACAATCGGCGTATCACGCAGCCGGCATACGTCCATCAGCGCAATGGTACGTGGCTCGACGCCTTTACCGCCGTCGAGGACCATCAGTGCCGAGTCCACCGCAGTCAGGGTGCGGTAGGTGTCTTCGGAGAAGTCTTCGTGGCCCGGAGTGTCGAGCAGGTTGACCATGTGGTCGCGATACGGGAACTGCATGACCGACGTGGTAATGGAAATACCCCGTTGTTTTTCCATTTCCATCCAGTCGGAGGTGGCATGGCGGTCGGATTTGCGCGATTTCACCGTGCCGGCCACTGCGATCGCCTTGCCCATCAGCAGGAGCTTCTCGGTGATGGTGGTTTTACCGGCATCGGGGTGGGAAATAATGGCGAAAGTGCGGCGTTTCGCGACTTCGGCGGCCTGGTGGGTCATGGGAAATCGCCTGGCAGGTGAGTCAAAAAAGGGCGGCGAGTATAGCGCAAACCGCAGGTGCCGGACCACCGTTCACCCCATTGGGGGTGGCTAAATGCTGCCAAGTATGGAACCTTTTAAAAGGTAGAGACGTCCACTCCCCTGCTACCGCACTCGTAACAGGGGCTGATAAATCAGCAAGTTAGCCTGACGAGGCTGCGCTCATGGCTCGATTTGATACCGCGTTGCCGGTATTGGCGAGCTGCTTTTCGCGACCACATTTGCCGACAGCCAGGAACGGCACTGCCGCTCGGAAATGTGTTCGCCGACAAAAGAAAAAAGGAGTCCGCCTGTGGCTATTCGCTATGGCAAAGGGCTGATAGGAGGAGTGGTTGTCGTCGCTCTCCTGGCCCTGCTGGTCCACTGGATCGGCATCAACACGATCGAACTGTACCGCGACGATTTGTTGTTTTACCTGCAAGCTCATTTGATCCTGGTTCTAGTCTCCATGCTGGCCGCCCTCGTCGTGGGCATCCCCGCCGGTATCCTGCTTAGCCGACCAAACATGGTCGGGCGCGCAGAACGCTTCATGCAGATCTTCAACATCGGCAACACCGTCCCGCCCCTGGCCGTACTGGCCATCGCCCTCGGCGTCCTCGGCATCGGCAGTGGCCCGGCCATCTTCGCGCTGTTCCTCGCCTCCTTGTTGCCCATCGTGCGCAACACCTACGAAGGCCTCAAAAACGTTCAAGGCTCGCTGAAAGAAGCCGCCACCGGCATCGGCATGACCCCGCGCCAGGTGCTGTTTCGCGTCGAATTGCCCAACGCCGTGCCGATCATCATCGGCGGTGTGCGCGTGGCCCTGGCGATCAACGTGGGTACCGCGCCGCTGGCGTTCCTGATTGGTGCCAACAGCCTGGGCAGCCTGATTTTCCCCGGCATCGCCCTGAACAATCAGCCGCAATTGCTGCTGGGTGCCGCATGCACCGCGTTGCTGGCGTTGCTGCTCGACGGCCTGGTGACCATGGCCAGCCGCCTCTGGCTGGAACGCGGGTTGCGTCCGTCTTAAGGCTTGGCAAAGGAATACACATGAAAAAAATCACCTTGATACTGAGCTGCGTCCTGCTGTTTGCAGGTTTTGCGCAAGCTGCCGAAAAACCCGTGATCCGCATTGGCGCGCGGGTGTTCACCGAACAGACCCTGCTGGCCGAAATCACCTCCCAGTACCTGCGCACCAAGGGCTATGACACCCGGGTGACCGGCGGCCTGGGCAGCAACCTGGCGCGCAGTGCCCAGGAAAGCGGGCAACTGGACCTGATCTGGGAATACACCGGCGTGTCGCTCGTGGCCTACAACCATGTCGATGAGAAGCTCGACAGCGAACAGTCCTACGCCCGAGTGAAAGAACTCGACGCGAAAAAAGGCCTGGTCTGGCTGTCGCCGTCGCGCTTCAGTAACACCTACGCCCTGGCACTGCCGGAGAAAGTCGCTGAAGAACATCCCGAGATCAACAGCATCAGCGACCTCACCAAGGCCATGGCGGCAGATACCAAGGAACACCGCCTGGTGGCCCTGGACACCGAGTTCGCCAACCGCTCCGACGGCCTGGCCGGCATGGTCAAGCTGTACGACATGAACCTCACGCGCAAAAACACCCGGCAGATGGACGCCGGTCTGGTCTACACCGCCCTGCGTAATGGCCAGGTGTTTGCGGGCCTGGTCTACACCACTGACGGTCGTCTGAACGCCTTCAAGCTCAAGCTGCTGGCGGATGACATGCACTACTTCCCGGACTACACCGCCGCGCCGGTGGTACGTCAGGAATACCTCGACAAGCACCCGCAATTGGCTGCTGAGCTCAAGCCGCTGGCCAATCTGTTCGACGACGAAACCATGCGTCAGCTGAACGCGCGGGTCGACGTCGACCATGAAAGCCCCTCCGCTGTTGCCGCCGATTTCCTGCGCCAACATCCGATCAACTAAGAAGGAGAAGACATGGAATTCCTGAACGCCTTTTCCCATCTTGATTGGGCCCAGGTCCTGCACCTGACCTGGCAGCACATCACCCTAGTCGGTATCGCGGTCATCCTGGCGATTGTCGTCGGCGTGCCCCTCGGCGTGCTGATGACCCGCTTCCCGACCCTCGCCGGCCCCCTGCAAGCCAGCGCCACGGTGCTGCTGACCGTACCGTCCATCGCCCTGTTCGGCCTGCTGCTGCCGTTCTACTCAAAATTCGGCCAGGGCCTGGGGCCGATGCCGGCGATCACCGCCGTGTTCCTCTACTCCCTGCTGCCGATCATGCGTAACACCTACCTGGCCCTCACCGGCGTTGAACCGGGTATTCGCGAAGCCGCCAAAGGCATCGGCATGACCTTCGGCCAGCGCCTGCGCATGGTCGAGTTGCCCATCGCCGTGCCGGTGATCCTCGCCGGTGTGCGTACCGCCGTGGTGATGAACATCGGCGTTATGACCATCGCCGCCACCATCGGTGCCGGTGGCCTGGGTGTACTTATTCTGGCTTCCATCAGCCGCAGCGACATGTCGATGCTGATCGTTGGCGCCGTGCTGGTCAGTCTCCTGGCCATCTTCGCCGACCTGCTTCTGCAATGGCTGCAACGCTCGCTGACTCCAAAAGGACTGCTCAAATGATCGAACTTCAAAACCTGACCAAGACTTTTCAAAGCAACGGCAAAACTGTTTCGGCCGTGAACGACGTAAGCCTGACCGTCAACGAAGGCGAGATTTGCGTATTCCTCGGCCCTTCGGGCTGCGGCAAGAGCACCACGCTGAAAATGATCAACCGCCTGATCAAGCCGACCTCGGGCAAGATCCTGATCAACGGCGAAGACACCACCGACCTCGATGAAGTGACCTTGCGTCGCAACATCGGCTACGTGATCCAGCAGATCGGCCTGTTCCCGAACATGACCATCGAGGAAAATATCGTGGTCGTTCCCAAGCTGCTGGGCTGGGACAAGCAGAAATGCCACGACCGCGCCCGCGAGTTGATGAGCATGATCAAGCTGGAACCCAAGCAGTATCTGCACCGCTACCCGCGTGAATTGTCCGGCGGCCAGCAGCAGCGTATCGGTGTGATCCGCGCACTGGCGGCCGACGCCCCGCTGCTGCTGATGGATGAGCCGTTCGGCGCGGTCGACCCGATCAACCGCGAGATGATCCAGAACGAGTTCTTCGAGATGCAACGTGCGCTGAACAAGACCGTGATCATGGTCAGCCACGACATCGACGAAGCCATCAAGCTGGGTGACAAGATCGCCATCTTCCGCGCTGGCAAGCTGCTGCAGATCGACCACCCGGACACCCTGCTGGCCCATCCGGCCGACGAGTTCGTCAGCAACTTCGTGGGCCAGGACAGCACCCTCAAGCGCCTGTTGCTGGTGAAGGCTGAAGATGCGGCGGACAACGCCCCATCGGTGAGCCCAGAGACTCCGGTGGCCGAGGCCCTGGAGCTGATGGACGAAACCGACCGCCGTTATGTGGTCGTCACCTGTGCCGAGAACAAAGCGCTGGGCTATGTACGACGTCGCGACCTGCACCGTCAGACCGGCACTTGCGGCCAGTACCTGCGCGAGTTCAACGCCACGGCGGCGTATGACGAGCATTTGCGCATCCTGTTGTCGCGCATGTACGAGTTCAACCGCTCGTGGTTGCCGGTGATGGATGCGGAACGGGTGTTCCTGGGTGAAGTGACCCAGGAGTCGATTGCCGAGTACCTGAGTTCCGGTAAGTCCCGTGGAGGCAAGACCAGCATCGTGTCGCCTGCCGAGACCGCACTGGCCTGACACAACGCGGTAAAAAATGTGGGAGGGGGCTTGCTCCCGATAGCGGTAGATCAGTGACAGATGAAGTGACTGACACACCGCCATCGGGAGCAAGCCCCCTCCCACATTTCCCCTTCGGTGAGTCAGGGAAATCGCCTCGATTACCACTCAGAGGGGAACATCAATCCGTCACACCTGTCGGTTACATAAGTAGCTGCACGCCATCGCGCGACGAACGCGTGCAAAAACGCGACATTTTTAGTTGATCTATGGCCCCTCACGTCCTAAAGTTCGCGCCGAACGTCCATGCTGGAAACGATCCATCCGGCTCAAGTACTGACGACGAGACAGCAAGGCCAAGGGAAGCGACTATTCCCATGGCCTTTTTGCTTTCGGCGACATGCCTTGGGAAGTAGGCGAACCAAAGTGGGGATACGGAGGACGTTCATTTGCACCCATTGATCAATTTAGTTTGCCCTTAGGAGTTCCCAGCATGTCGATCAACGTCGAAGATTATTTCGCGCGCGCCACTTTTGACAAAATGAAGGCGTTCGCCGACAAACAGGAAACCCCGTTCGTGGTGATCGACACCGCGATGATCAGCCAGGCCTACGATGACCTGCGCGCCGGTTTCGAATTCGCCAAGGTGTATTACGCGGTCAAGGCCAACCCGGCCGTCGAGATCATCGACCTGTTGAAAGACAAAGGCTCGAGCTTCGATATCGCCTCGATCTACGAGCTGGACAAGGTCATGGACCGCGGCGTCAGCGCCGACCGTATCAGCTACGGCAACACCATCAAGAAATCCAAGGACATCCGCTACTTCTACGAGAAGGGCGTGCGCCTGTTCTCCACCGACTCCGAAGCCGACCTGCGCAATATCGCCAAGGCCGCGCCGGGGTCGAAAGTGTATGTACGTATCCTCACCGAAGGCTCGACCACGGCTGACTGGCCTCTGTCGCGCAAATTCGGCTGCCAGACCGACATGGCCATGGACCTGCTGATCCTCGCTCGTGACCTCGGCCTGGTGCCCTACGGCATTTCGTTCCACGTTGGCTCGCAGCAACGCGACATCAGCGTGTGGGACGCGGCAATCGCCAAGGTCAAGGTGATCTTCGAGCGCCTGAAGGAAGAAGACGGCATCCACCTCAAGCTGATCAACATGGGCGGCGGCTTCCCGGCCAACTACATCACCCGCACCAACAGCCTGGAAACCTACGCCGAAGAAATCATCCGCTTCCTCAAGGAAGACTTCGGCGATGACCTGCCGGAAATCATCCTCGAGCCAGGCCGTTCGCTGATCGCCAACGCCGGCATCCTGGTCAGTGAAGTGGTATTGGTTGCACGTAAATCCCGTACCGCCGTCGAGCGTTGGGTGTACACGGATGTGGGCAAGTTCTCCGGCCTGATCGAAACCATGGACGAAGCCATCAAGTTCCCGATCTGGACCGAGAAGAAAGGCGAGATGGAAGAAGTGGTCATCGCCGGCCCGACCTGCGACAGCGCCGACATCATGTACGAAAACTACAAGTACGGCCTGCCGCTGAACCTGGCGATCGGTGATCGCTTGTACTGGCTGTCGACCGGTGCCTATACCACCAGCTACAGCGCGGTTGAGTTCAATGGCTTTCCGCCGTTGAAGTCGTTCTACGTGTAAGACGGCCGCACACAAGAAGCCCATGACATGTCATGGGTTTTTTTATGCCTCAGGCAAGGCTCGCGGCCCGTTGGCGGAAGGCCTCGGCCAGCGCTCGAACCCGCGGATCACTCGCCGCCGCCAAGGCCTTGTGGGCTGTTCGCAGGAACTTGAGATTTCCGCCCGCCAGCGCCTTGCGCAACCACTCCAGCGCCGCCTCGACCTGGCCCCTGTCGGCCAACACCGCCGCGTAACTGAACTGCCCGCGAAAATCCCCGGCCTCGGCTGAGCGTCGATACCACTCCACAGCCGCCTCCAGGTCCCTCGGGCAAACCTGAGCGTCTTCCAGGTAGCGCCCCAGCAGGTTCATCGACTTGGCATGCCCCTGTTCTGCGGCTTGCCGATACAGGGCCAGCGCGTGCTGCGGGTTCTCGGCAACACCCCGGCCCGTCGCCAGCAGATTGGCATAGTTGTACTGGCCCCAATCCAATCCCGCGTCTGCCGCCAAACGATATTCCCGCGCAGCCGCCGCTTCGTCGATGGCACACCCCCAGCCATGCTCAAGGCAACGCCCGGCCATATTGCGCGCCATTAAATGCCCGCCCCGCGCCGCAATCTGGAACCACCGCAGCGCCAGCGCTTCGTCGCGCGCAATACCGCGGCCTTCCAGCAGGATTTGCCCGAGCAAGGCCTGGGCATCCACCACGCCCTCCTTGGCCGCGATCAGAATCGCCTGGGCCGCGCGCACCGGCGAGTCGTCGAGCATGCCCTGCAATTGCTCAACGTTGAGCACTTCTTCGCGGCGCAATAAAAAGCCCATGTCAGACCTCGACCCAGCGACGCAACAGGTTGTGATAGGTGCCGGTGAGCTGGATCAGCCCTGGGTGGTCGGGGACATCACGGCTCAATTGCTGGATGGCGCCGTCCATCTCGAACAGCAGCGTACGCTGGCTGTCTTCACGCACCAGGCTTTGGGTCCAGAAAAACGCGGCATAGCGCGCACCTCGGGTCACGGCGTTGACTTTGTGCAGGCTGGAGCCTGGATACAGCACCATATCGCCGGCCGGCAACTTCACGCGCTGCAGGCCGAAAGTGTCCTGGATCTCCAGTTCGCCGCCGTCATAGTCGTCCGGGTCGCTGAAGAACAGCGTGGACGACAGGTCCGTGCGCACCCGTTCATGGCTGCCCCTGGCCTGGCGCACGGCATTGTCGATATGGAAATCGAAGCTGCCACCAGCCGTGTAGCAATTGAGCAGCGGCGGGAAGACCTTGTGCGGTAACGCCGCTGACATAAACAGAGGATTTTTCCACAACCGTTCGAGCATTGCCGCGCCGATCTCCTTGGCCAGCGGGTGGCCTTCGGGCAATTGCAGGTTGTGCTTGGCTTTGGCGGACTGGTGCCCGGCGGTGATTTTGCCATCGGCCCAATCGGCGGTTTCCAGGGCGTGGCGGATGCGCTGCACTTCCTCGCGAGAGAACAGGCCGGGAATGTGCAGCAGCATGGGGCAATACCTGTAGGCAAAGAGGCGCCAATGGTATTGATTCTTATCCTCCCTGTAAAACGCCGGAGACGAACGAGAACGTAAAAACCGTAAGGCAAAAGTGTAAAGAATGTAAATTCAGTGCGAATAGTAATGTATCGCAATTGATAGAAAGTCTTGTTCGCCCTATATTCCGCCGCCTCACCTCCTTGGGGAAAGGACACGTCATGTCGCGCACCACCACAAAAACACCTGTTGGCTCACCCCGTATGCTGGCTTCGGCCATCGGCGTTGCGCTCAGCGCCAGCTCTGTCGCCCATCTGGCGCAGGCGGCCGAAGACACTGAACAAAAAGGCCAGCGCAACAGCATCGCCCTCGGCGCCACCAGCATCACCGGCGAAGAACAGGACAACACCGCGTACCAGGTCGAAAAAGCCTCGTCGCAAAAATACACCGCGCCGTTGGTGGACACGCCGCGCTCGGTGACCGTGGTGCCACAACAAGTCCTCAAGGACACCGCCGCCACCTCGCTGCAGGATGCCCTGCGCACCGTACCGGGGATTACCTTCGGCGCCGGCGAAGGCGGCAACCCGCAGGGCGACCGTCCATTCATCCGTGGTTTCGACGCCCAGGGCGACACCTACCTGGACGGCGTGCGCGACACCGGCGGCCAGAGCCGTGAGATTTTCGACATCGAGTCCATCGAAGTCAGCAAAGGCCCGAACTCCTCCTTCGGCGGTCGTGGCTCGGCCGGTGGCAGCCTCAACCTGGTGAGCAAGACCCCGCAAGCCCGGGACTTCACCAACGGCGGCTTCACTTACGGTTCCGACCAGACCCGCCGCTATATACTCGACGTGAACCGTCAGTTCCTCGACGACAGCGCCGCGTTCCGCCTGAACCTGATGAGCCACGAACAGAACGTGGCTGGCCGTGACGCGGTCAATTACGACCGCTGGGGCGTGGCCCCATCGCTGACCTTCGGCCTGGGCACGCCGACCCGCGTCAACCTCAGCTACTACCATATGGAAAGCAATGACCTGCCGGACTCGGGCATTCCGTATGGCTACAGCTCTTCGACCGCCACCACTCACGTGCACGACAAACCCACCGACGGCGGCGACAGCAATAACTTCTACGGTCTCAAGGACCGCGACTTCCGCAAGACCCGCGCGGACATCAGCACGTTCTCCATCGAGCACGACCTGAACGACGACATGACGCTGAAAAACACCCTGCGCCATGGCAGCACCGGCCAGGACTACGTGCTCACGCAGCCGGACGATAGCCAACGCAACGTCAACCGTTTCGGCACCGTGTGGCGTCGCGCGAACACTCGCGTCTCCACCACCACGACCACCACCAACCAGACAGATCTGTTCGGCAATTTCCAGGCGCTTGGCTTCAAGCACAGCTACTCCACCGGCCTGGAATTCACCGGCGAAGAAACCCGCGTCAGCGGTTACACCGTCACACCGAACAGCAACCCGACGTGCACCGTGGCCGGCGGCGGCCGCGGTGGACAGTGCACCTCGCTGAGCAACCCGAATCCGGACGACGCCTGGACCGGCAGCATCGCGCGCAATTACAACGGCACCAACACCAAGGCCACCAGCCGTGCCGCCTACGTCTTCGACACCATCGAACTCGATCCGAAATGGCTGCTGAACGTCGGCCTGCGCTACGACACCTTCGACACCGAAGCCAACACCAACGCCGTACCAACCTCGACGGTCAGGGCGCGCAGCAAGGTCAAGGACGACAGCCAGTTCTTCAACTGGCAGGCCGGCCTGGTCTGGAAGCCTTTGGAGAACGGCAGCATCTACACCTCCTACGCGACCTCGGCCTCACCGGCAGGTGGACTGGTGGGCGAAGGAGTCGACAGCAATGCGATTCCTACCGGCATCAACACCAGCGACCTCAAGCCCGAAGAAACCGTCAACTACGAGCTGGGCACCAAGTGGGACCTGTTCCACAACCGTCTGTCCCTGTCTGCCGCAGTGTTCCGTACCGAGAAGAAAAACACCCGCATCCTGGTGGACTCCAACACCTACGAAACGGCAGGCGAGTCGCGGGTCGATGGCCTGGAACTGTCCGCCAGCGGCAAGATCACCGAACAGTGGCAAGTATTCGCCGGCTACAGCTACCTGAAAGCCGAACTGGTTGACCCAGGCAAAAACGGCAACCGCCAGGGCGTCGTCCAGGCCGGTTCCAACAAAGGCAACCAAATGCCCAACACGCCGGAGAACTCGTTCAGCCTGTGGACCACCTATAACGTGACCCCGAAGCTGACCATCGGCGGTGGCGCGTTCTACGTCGATCAGGTTTACGGCGATGCGGCCAACACCGTGTATGTGCCCTCCTACACCCGCTACGACGCCATGGCCAGCTATAAGCTGAGCAAAAACGTCGACCTGCAATTGAACGTGCAGAACCTGACAGACAAGACCTATTACGACAAAGCCTACGCCTCGCACTTCGCCAACCAGGCGGCGGGCCGCACGGCGCTGCTGTCCACAAGCTTCCACTTCTAAACGGTCAGCAGCCCACAAAGCCCCACGCATCGGATGCGTGGGGCTTTTGCATGTCAAACAGAATGTTTCTCGACAACCCACGGCATAATGCGCGCCGTGCCCTACATATTCAGATAGACGAGGCGGTCCGACGTGTTGAAGAAAACCCTGTTCCAGTTGCACTGGTTCTTCGGCATCACTGCCGGGCTGGTGCTGGCCTTGATGGGGATCACCGGGGCTGCGGTCTCGTTTCAGGATGAGATTCTGCGGGCGCTCAACCCGAGCGTGTTGAGCGTGGAGAAACGCGAAGCCGGCGTGCTGCCGCCCGCCGAGCTGGTGCGCAAGCTGGAAGCCACCGAAGGCAAGGCCGTGTCCATGCTGTGGGTGGAAAGCGAAAGCGGCAATGCCGCCCGCGTGTTCTTCACCCCGCCGCCGGGCGAGCGCCGTGGCCAGATGCGCTATTTCGACCCCTACACCGGCGACTACATGGGCGACGCGGTCGGCCAGGATGTACTCGGCTTTATCCTGCAACTGCACCGTTTCCTGGCCATGGGCGAAACCGGCCGGCAGCTCACCGGCGCCTGCACGCTGATCCTGGTGTTCTTCTGCCTGTCCGGCCTGTACCTGCGCTGGCCGCGCCAGGTCGCCAACTGGCGTGCCTGGCTGACGCTGGACTGGCGCAAAAAGGGCCGCAGCTTCAACTGGGATTTGCATTCGGTGTTCGGCACCTGGTGCCTGCTGGCCTACCTGCTGGCGGCGCTGACCGGCCTGTCCTGGTCCTACGACTGGTACAGCCAGGGCCTGACCAAACTGCTGTCCGACGCGCCGCAGAATGAACGGATGCGCAAGCGCGGCCCACCGCCCGCAGGCCCGGCACCGGTGGCCAACTACGACGCGATCTGGAGCAGCATCTACAGCAACGCCGGCCCAGGCTTGAGTGCCTATAACATCCGCATGCCAGCCGTCGCCGGGCAACCCGCCATCGTCTATTACCTGCTCAAAGACTCCCCCCACGACCGCGCACTGAACCAGATCAACCTGGACCCGGCCACCGGCGAGGTCAAATCCCATGACACGTACGCCGGCAAAACTTTCAAGTCGCAGTTACTCACCAGCATCTACGCGCTGCACACCGGCAGTTATTTCGGCCTGGCGGGGCGCATTATCCTCACTGTCAGCTCGCTGCTCATGCCGCTGTTCTTCATCACCGGCTGGCTGCTGTACCTGGACCGTCGCCGCAAAAAGCGCCAGGTGCGCGACGCGCGCAAAGGCCTCAGTGCCAACCACAGTGATGCCCCGGCCTGGCTGATCGGCTTTGCCAGCCAGAGCGGGTTTGCCGAGCAACTGGCCTGGCAGACCGCCGGGCAATTGCAGGCGGCCGGCCTGCCGGTGAAGGTGCAGCCTCTGGGCAGTGTCAGCCAGGACGACTTGCGCCAGTCGGAAAATGCGCTGTTCGTAGTCAGCACCTTCGGCGACGGCGAAGCGCCCGACAGCGCCCGCAGTTTCGAGCGCAGCGTGCTCGGCCAGGATCTGTCACTCAAAGGCCTGAACTACTCGGTACTGGCCCTGGGTGATCGCCAGTACCAACACTTCTGTGGCTTTGCCCGGCGCCTGCATTTCTGGCTGACCCACCAGGGCGGTAACCCACTGTTCGCGCCGGTGGAAGTGGACAGCGGCGACAGTGCCGCCCTGCTGCACTGGCAACAACAGCTTGGACAGCTGACGGGCCAGGCACCCGCCGCCGCCTGGCCGACCGCCCAGTATGAAAACTGGACGCTGAGCCAGCGCACCCTGCTCAACCCCGGCAGCGCCAGCTCGGACGTCTACCTGCTGGGCCTCACATCGCCATCGAAACAAAACTGGCTGGCCGGCGACCTGGTGGAAATCCTGCCGCGCAATTGCCCGTGGGCCATCGAGCACTTCCTCGAAGGCCTGGGGCTGATCGGCACCGACGGCGTGCTGATCGACGGCCTGCCACACACACTCAACCAGGCCCTTGCGACCCGCCAACTGCCGGACAACCGGGCGCACCTGGTCGGCCTGCACGCTCAAGCGCTGGTGAACGCGCTCGCGCCCCTGGGCATGCGCGAATACTCCATCGCCTCGATCGCCAGCGACGGCTTGCTGGAATTGATCGTGCGCCAGGAACGCCACCCCGACGGCAGCCTGGGTGTGGGCTCGGGCTGGCTCACCGAGCATGCGGCCATTGGTTCGGCGATCAGCCTGCGCTTGCGCCGTAACAGTGGCTTCCACCTGCCGGAGGCGCCGGTGCCATTGATCCTGCTGGGTAACGGCACCGGCCTGGCCGGTTTGCGCAGCTTGCTCAAGGCGCGCATTGCCGATGGCCAGCAGCGCAACTGGCTGCTGTTCGGCGAACGCACCATCGCCCACGACTACCTGTGCCGGGACGAGCTGCAAGGCTGGCTGGCCAGTGGTGACCTGGCCCTGCTGGACCTGGCGTTTTCCCGGGATCAGGAGGAGAAAATCTACGTGCAGGATCGCCTGCGTGAATCCGCCGATGTCCTGCGTAAATGGCTCGCGGACGGCGCGGCGATTTATGTGTGCGGCAGCTTGCAGGGGATGGCGACGGGCGTGGACCAGGCGCTGGTCGACATCCTCGGGAGTGAAGCAGTGGAGCGCTTGATCGAACAGGGGCGCTACCGCCGGGATGTCTACTGATGTGATCCAATGTGGGAGGGGGCTTGTCCTAATGCCGATCAGTTAAGAGATAGAACGGGCAAACAGTAACCTGTGGCGAGCGGGCTTGTCGAATCGTCGCACCGCCCGCGTTGGGCTGCGCAGCAGCCCCAATAAGAGCGCTGCAGTGTGCCAGGCAGGTCCGGGGCTGTGTTTTGGGGCTGCTGCGCAGCCCAACGCGGGGCAAGCCCGCTCACCACAGTTACAGTGTTCCTCCTTAACTGACTGGCATTAGGACAAGCCCCCTCCCACATTTGCATTGCATTTCAGGTCAGACCGGTTGCAGCTTCTGTTCGAATACCGAGACCCCATCCAGGTCGCGCAAAATCACGGTCAACTCCGCTGTCTGCCCGTCAATCTGCACTTCGCCAAAAAACTGAAACCCGGCAAACGGCGAGGTGTTCTGCGCAGGCGGGGCCTTCTCGAACACCACCTCAGGGCCAAAGGTTTTATCCAAGGGATTCGGACCGAAGCTGCCCGCATTCAGAGGCCCGGCGACAAACTCCCAGAACGGCTCGAAATCCTGGAACGCCGCCCGATCCGGGTGGTAGTGATGGGCCGCGCAGTAATGCACATCCGCCGTCAACCACACATGGTTGCGTACCTTTTGCGCGCGCAGAAAGCCGAGTAATTCGGCGATTTCCAGCTCGCGGCCTTGCGCCGGGCCTGGATCATTATTGGCGATGGCTTCCCAGCGCGGCACGCCGGGGCTGACTTCGCCGTCGGGCACGCCGAGGCCGATGGGCATGTCGGCGGCGATCACCTTCCACTGCGCCTGGGAGACCTTGAGTTCGCGCTTGAGCCAGTCCAACTGCTCGCGGCCGAGGAAGGGTTTTTCACCGCCCAGGTTGTCATCGTTGGGGCCGCGATAGCTGCGCATGTCGAGCACGAATACATCCAGCAACGGGCCATAACTGAGCGTGCGATAAATCCGCCCGCCGCCGTCTGCGCTTTGCCGGCGCATGGGTGAATACTCAAGCCAGGCCTGGCGTGCGCGGCTCACCAAGGTGTTGATGTCCTTGGTCTGGTAGCGCTCGTCAAGTTGCTTGCCGGGCGACCAGTTATTCACCACTTCATGGTCATCCCACTGCCAGATCTGCGGCACCTCGGCATTGAAGCGACGCACGTTTTCGTCCAGCAGGTTGTAGCGGTAGTTGCCGCGATACTCGTCGAGGGTTTCGGCGACCTTGCTCTTGGCTTCGGTGGTGATATTGCGCCAGATGCGCCCGCCCTCGGTGGGCAACTGCGCGGGCACCGGGCCGTCGGCGTAGATGGTGTCGCCGCTGTGGATAAAGAAGTCCGGCAGGCGCAGGCGCATGGCTTCGTAGATGCGCATACCGCCGATGTCCGGGTTGATGCCAAAGCCTTGGCCGACGGTGTCGCCGCTCCACACAAACCGGATGTCGCGGCGTTGTTGCGGCACGCTGCGCAGGTGGCCGAACCACGGCTCGCTGGCGACGCCGGTCTGGGCGTCCTCAAAGTGCACGCGGTAGAAAATCGCCTGGTCGGCGGGCAGCCCGGTGAGTTCGACGCGGGCGGTAAAGTCGGTGCGGTTGTCGGCCAGGGACGAGACGAATTTGCGCGGGTTGCTGAACACGCTGCGGGTGTCCCACTCCACCACCATGCGCGCCGGGCGGTCGCTGCGGCTCCAGATCATCGCGCGATCACCGAGCAGGTCGCCGGACTGCACGCCGTCGGTGAGTTGCGGCCGGTCCTTGATCGACGCGATCACCGCCGGGGCCAGGCCCGGCAGCAGCAGACCGGCGCCGACGGCTTGCATCACACGGCGACGGCCGAGATCGAAGTGGCTCATGCAGGTGCCCTCTTGAGTATCAAAAGGGCCACTAAAGCATGCGCTTATGACACCGGTGCGACAGCAAGCTCCACCACTTCCGGACGCTTGATCAGCGCATACACCAAACCGGTCAGCAGGCTACCGGCAACGATTGCCAGCAGGTACAGCAGCGCATGGTTCATCGCATTCGGGATCACCAGCACAAACAGGCCGCCGTGGGGCGCCGCCAGTTTGCAGCCGAAGTACATCGACAGCGCCCCGGTCAACGCGCCACCGGCGATGCTGGCCGGGATCACGCGCAGCGGGTCCTTGGCGGCAAACGGGATCGCGCCCTCGGAGATAAAGCACATGCCCAGGATCATCGCGGCCTTGCCGGCCTCGCGTTCGGTCTGGGCGAACTTGCGTCGCGCCAGGAACGTGGCGATGCCCATGCCGATTGGCGGCACCATGCCCGCCGCCATGGTCGCGGCCATCGGTGCGCCGCTCTGTGCCGCCAGCAAGCCGACGGAAAACGCATACGCCGCCTTGTTGATCGGCCCGCCCAGGTCGACACACATCATGCCGCCCAACAGGATGCCCAGCAGCACCGCATTGGTGGTGCCCATGGTCGCGAGAAAATCGGTCAGGCCCGTGAGCATGCGCGCCACCGGCGGTCCCACCAGGTAGATCATCGCCAGGCCCGTGAACAGGCTTGCCAGCAGCGGAATGATCAGGATCGGCTTGAGTGCTTCCAGGCTCTGCGGCAACTTCACCACACGGGTGATCAGCTTGACGCAATAACCGGCGAGAAACCCGGCGAAGATCCCGCCGATAAAACCGGCCCCCAGCGTACCCGCCAGCAGGCCACCAATCATGCCGGGGGCAATGCCCGGACGGTCGGCAATCGAGTAAGCGATGTAACCCGCCAGCAACGGCACCATCAGCATAAAGGCGCGGTCGCCGACGGTTTTCAGCGCGGCCGCCAACGTGCCTTCCTGCTCAAACGCATGGATGCCGAACACGAATGACAAGGCGATCAGCAAACCGCCCGCCACCACCATCGGCAACATGAACGACACACCGGTCAGCAGGTGTTTGTAGACGCCGGTTTTTTCTTTCTTGGCCACGGCACCGCTGCCCGCACTTTCCACCGCGCCTTCGGCCAGGGCCTTGTTGAGGATGGCCTCGGATTGCTTGAGCGCAATACCGGTGCCGCAACGGTAGATCTTCTTGCCGGCGAAACGCTCGGTGGCCACTTCGATGTCGGCCGCCAGCAGCACCACGTCGGCATTGGCGATGGCCTCGGGGCTCAACGGCGTACGCGCACCGACCGAGCCCTGGGTCTCGACCTGCAAGTCATAGCCCAGGCGCTTGGCGGTCTGTTGCAAGGCTTCGGCGGCCATGAAGGTATGGGCCACGCCGGTCGGGCATGCGGTAATCGCGACGATGCGCGGGGCATGCTTCGACGCAGCCGCTGCCTGGCTGACGACATACTCTTGGGCTTCTTCAGCGCCCCGGCGCAACACCGCCTCGACATCCGCCAGCGCCTGGGCCGGTGTGCTCTGGAACACCCGCTTGCCGACAAACCGCTGCATATCCACCGCCGTGCTGCTGACCAGCAACACCCATTCGGCGGCGTCGATGGTGGCCTGGGACAACTGGCGCTCCGGGCGCTGTACATCCACCACCTCGACGCTGGTGCTCCAGCCCTGGCGTTGAGCGGCGGCGTCCAACAAGCGGGCGCACAGCACACTGGTGACCATGCCGTTGGGGCAGGCAGTAACAATGGCTAACTTCATGACAATCCCTCTTATTGTTCTGTCAGCGGGCGTACAGCGACGCCGCTTTCAAGACGCGCCAACTGCGCGGCGTCGCGGATGCCGAAACCGATCTGTGTCACCGCCATGGCGGCAATTGCCGTGGCGCGACGCAGGGTTTGTTCAGGCGCTTCAGACTCAAGCAAACCATGGAGCATCCCGGCCAGCAGCGAATCGCCGGCACCTACCGTACTGGCCACCGTCACCTTGGGCGGCGTGGCATGCAGGGTGGTGGCCCGGCTGTACCAGCTCACGCCCGCGGCACCGTCGGAGACGACCACATGTTCAACACCCTGCTGATGCAGTTGGCTGATGACGTTGGTGGCATTGCCCAGGGCATCGGCGAGCTCTTCGGTATTGGGTTTGATCAACCACGGGGCCGCCTTGAGACCGGCACGCAGCGCCTCGCCGCTGGTGTCCAGGGCGACTTTCAAGCCCAGACGCTTCAGGTGTTCCAACAGCCCCTGCAACCACTGCGGGCTGACGCCACACGGCAAGCTGCCGGCGACGACCACCGCATCATGGCCCGGCGCAATGCGCGTCAATTGGTCGAGCAACGCTTGCTGCGCCTGCTCACTGACCAACGGCCCCGGCGCATTGATGTCGGTGACCCGGCCGTTTTGCTCGGCAATCTTGATATTGCTGCGGGTTTCGCCGGGCACGCGGATAAACGCGTCGGCAAAACCACGTTGTGCAATCAGCGCCTCGAAGGCTTGGGGATTGTCCTCGCCGAGAAAACCGCCCACGGTCACTTGATGGCCCAGGTCGGCCAAGACTTGCGCCACATTCACGCCCTTGCCGGCGGCATGGGTGAGCAGGGTTTCGCTGCGGTTGACTTCACCCGGTTCCAGGCGCGCCAGGCGTACCGTCAGGTCCAACGCCGGGTTCAGCGTCAGGGTCAGAATCCTTGCCATCTACACGGCCTCCACAAGGGCACGCACTTCGGCGGGCGAACCCACCGCCAGTGCTTTTTGCGCCAGGCCCTGGGCCTCGCTCAGACTGAATTCACGCACCCGCGCCTTCACTTCGGGAATGCTGCGGGCCGACACGCTCAACTCATCCACACCCAGGCCGACCAGCACCGGCACCGCCAGCGGGTCCGCCGCCAGTTCGCCGCACACGCCGACCCATTTGCCATGGGCATGGGCCGCACGCACGGTGATGTCGATCAGTTGCAATACCGCCGGGTGCAGGCCATCGGCCTGGGCCGACAAGGTCGGGTGGCCACGGTCGATGGCCAGGGTGTACTGGGTCAGGTCGTTGGTGCCGACACTGAAGAAGTCCACTTCCTTGGCCAGCACCGGCGCCAACAGTGCGGCGGACGGCACTTCGATCATGATCCCCAGTTGCAGGTCGGCCACCGGGATTTCCAGGCGCAGGCGTTCGGTCATGTCGCGGGCGGCACGCCATTCATCCACGCTGCCGACCATGGGGAACATGATGCGCAACGGGCGGTTATCCGCCGAGCGCAGCAGTGCGCGCAATTGCGCTTCCATGATCTGCGGGCGTTGCAGGGTCAGGCGAATACCGCGTACGCCGAGGAAGGGGTTTTCTTCCTCGGCAATCGGCCAATACGGCAGCGGTTTGTCGCCGCCCACATCGAGGGTGCGCACCACCAGCGGGCGGCCACCGAGGCCGTCGAGCACACGGCGGTACTCGGCTTCCTGGGTGGCTTCGTCCGGGGCTTGGGGGTGGGCCATGAAAATCAGTTCGGTGCGCAGCAAACCAATGCCTTCGGCGCCCTGCTCCACGGCGCTGGCCACACCGGCGCTTTCGCCGATATTGGCGAACACTTCCACGGCGTGACCATCACGGGTCAGCGCCGGTTCGTGGCGCTGGGCCGAGGCGGCCTGCAAGCGTTGCTCACGGGTATCGCGCTCGACGGTGGCACGTTGCAGGGTGGCTGCATCGGGGTCTACATGCAGGCGACCGCGCTGGCCATCCAGCAACAACGGCGTGCCGGCGGCCAGCAGCAATACCGCCGGGCCGGCACCGACCAACGCGGGAATACCGAGGGCCCGCGCGACAATAGCGCTGTGGGCCGTCGCGCCGCCGCGGGCGGTGAGGATGCCGGCGACGCGGGCCGGGTCCAGGCGCGCGACGTCGGAAGGGCCGACTTCGTCCATCACCAGGATGTAGGCCTCGCTCGGTTCCTGGGCGGTTTCAACGCCGCACAATTGCGCCAGCACCCGGCGACCGATGTCGCGCAGGTCGGCGGCGCGCTCGGCAAGCAAGGCATCCTGCAACGATTCCTGCTGCTTGGCGGCGGCTTCGATCACGCTCATCCACGCCGCTTGTGCGCTTTCACCTTGCTTGAGACGGGTGTCGACTTCGTCGGTGAGTTCCGGGTCGTCGAGCATTTCCTGGTGGGTGATGAAAATCTCGCGGATGGCTTTGGCCTGGCTGCGTTCGATCAGGCCCTGGATATCCCGGCGCACATCGGCCAGGGCATCTTGCAGGCGCTGGCGCTCAATGGCCGAGGACTCGCCGCGCAAGGGGTAATCGAACACCTGTTGAATCTGGATATGTGCAGGGCCAATGGCAATGCCCGGCGCCGCGGCGATGGCCTGGAGCTGGCTGCCGGCCTGTGGCGCGCTGATCACTGGCGCAATATCAAGGGCTTCGGGCTGTGCGCTCACGGTCGGCAGTGGCTCGACCTCTTCGCCCAGGCCCTCTTCGACGGCGGCCAGCAGCGCGGGCAACGCATCGCCGGCAATCGTCGGTTCAGCAACAAATTCCAGCACCTGGCCACGCCGGGCGCCAAGGCTCAGCAGCTTGCTCAGGCTCTTCACCGACACGGCGCCTACCGGGCCGTCAACGATGCGCACGCGGATGTCGCCTTCAAAACTTTTGGCCAATTGCGCGAGGATCTTCGCCGGCCGTGCGTGCAGGCCGTGGGCGTTAGCCAGGGTGATGCGGGCGCTGGGCCAGTCAGGTGGCAGCTCACCGCCGAGCACTTCGAGCACCGCGCGGCTGCTGGTGGCGCGCCCCAATTCCTGGCCACGGCCTTCAATCAACAAGGCGCACAAGCGTTCAAGCAAGGCCTGATGGGCTTCACCCAGGCTGGCCAGGCAGAACAGGCCGTTAAGGGGCTGGCCGAGATAGCGCATGGGCTTGTCGGGCGTAACAAACGCCAGGCCCGGGCGCTTGACCGTCTGCTCGCTGTGCAGCCACCACAGGCCATCACCCAGGGGCAACGCATCGACCTGTTGCAGCACTGCGGCAAACCCATTGCTGACGCAATCGGCCTGGCGCAGCAGGCGTGCGCCTCTCCAGACAAGCTCTTCGAAGTCATCGGCAGACACGCCCAGGCTGATCATCTGCGCGTCCAGCGCCAGCTCCTGGGGTGCGCCCTGCAGCAGTTTCAGCAAGGCTTCAGCCGTGCCGGCGCGACGCAGCGCCTGGCCCAGGTCGGTTTCACCGAGGGCGCGGGTGAGCAGTTGCAGCAGGCGCAGGTGTTCGTCGGATTTGGCGGCAATACCAATGGCCAGGTACACAATCTGCCCATCGCCCCAGTCCACGCCTTCGGGGAACTGCAACAGGCGCACGCCAGTGGAAAACACCTGGTCGCGGGTTTCGGGGGTGCCATGGGGGATGGCAATACCTTGGCCAAGAAAGGTCGAGCCTTGGGCTTCACGGGCTTGCAAGCCGCTGAGATACCCCTCGGCGACCAGCCCATCAGCCACCAGTTTGTCAGCGAGCAGGTGCAGGGCAGCAGATTTATCCACAGCCACCTGGCCCATGGAAATCTGCTCTACAGTGAGCTCAAGCATGCCGTTCTCCTAGTTAGTGCGATGGACGCACTAGGTATTGTTTTGAATAAAACAGTGTAATGGTGTTCCGGGACAGCTGACTGAGTAGTCAATTGGCAGTAGGCACTCAGTGGCTAACGTCGTAAAAATACGCTGGCTGAAACGTTTAATCTAGAATTTATGGCAGGTTACGCGTTAATTGCGCATCCTTGAAGGACCACTCGGCACTTGAGCTGAGACATTAGTCGTGTGCAGGAATCGGTTACGATTGGACAAAATGTCGGGGCGAGCTCCAAAAAACAAGGAAATCCCGGTTTGAAACTCAGTGATATCGCACGTCTGGCCGGTGTGTCCGTGACCACCGCCAGCTATGTCATCAATGGCAAAGCCGCACAGCAACGCATCAGCAGCGCGACCGTCGAGCGCGTGCGTGCTGTGGTTGAAGCCCATGGCTTTACGCCCAACCCCCAGGCCGCCGGGCTGCGCAGCCGGCATACCCGTACCCTGGGGTTCATCCTCCCGGATCTGGAAAACCCCAGTTACGCACGCATCGCCAAGCTGCTGGAGCAAGGTGCACGGGCCCGCGGCTATCAGTTGCTGATCGCCAGTTCAGACGATGAAGCCGAGAGCGAGCGCCAACTGCTGCAACTGTTCCGCGCCCGCCGTTGCGACGCGCTGTTCGTCGCCAGCTGCCTGCCGGCCAGCGATGACAGTTACCGCGAGCTGCAAGCCAAGGGTTTGCCGGTGATTGCCATCGACCGGGTGATGGGGGCGGACCAGTTCTGCTCGGTGGTCAGCGACGACCGCCAGGCCTGCCAGCAACTGACCAGCAGCTTGCTGCAACCGTTGCCCAAGCAGATCGTGCTGATTGGCGCGCGGCCCGAGCTGAGCATCAGCCAGGAGCGTGCGGCTGGCTTCCGTGAAGCGCTTGACGGTTTCACCGGCGAGGTCATCGTCGAACACGGCGAAGCCTTCAGCCGCGACTGTGGCCGACAGCTGATGGAGCAACTTCTGCATCAACTGGGGCACTTGCCTGACGCCTTGGTGACCACGTCCTACGTGCTGCTGCAAGGCGTGTTCGACGCACTGCATGACTTCCCGCTCAAGTCACGCCCGCTGCGCCTGGGCACGTTTGGTGACACCCAGTTGCTGGACTTCCTGCCGCTGCCGGTCAACGCCATGGCCCAGCAACATCAGCTGATTGCCGACACCGCCCTGCGCCTGGCCCTGGCCGCCATTGAAGAAGAACAGTACCAACCGGGCGTGCACGCCATCGGCCGGACCTTCAAGCAGCGTATCCACGAGGCCTGAACGTGGAGCTGATCGACACCCACACCCACCTGGACTTCCCGGACTTCGACAGCGATCGCCGGGAAGTCCTCGCCCACAGCCGTGAGTTGGGCGTGCGGCGCATGGTGGTGTTGGGGGTGTATCAGCAGAACTGGCAGCGGCTGTGGGATCTGGTGCAGGCGGATGCCGGCTTGTTCGCGGCCTTTGGCCTGCATCCGGTGTACCTTGATGAGCACAAGCCCGCCGACCTGACGGAGTTGGGAGACTGGTTGACCCGCCTCCACGGCCATCGACAGCTCTGCGCGGTAGGTGAGATCGGCCTGGATTACTTTGTTGAACAGCTGGATCGCGAAGGCCAGCAAGGCCTGTTCGAAGCCCAGCTCAAACTGGCGGTGGACTTCCAACTGCCGGCGCTGCTCCACGTACGCCGCGCCCACGCGGCCGTGATCGCCACGCTCAAGCGCATCCGCCTGCCACGGGGCGGCATCATCCACGCGTTTGCCGGCAGCCGGGAAGAAGCCCACGAATACATCAAGCTCGGGTTCAAGCTCGGCCTGGGCGGCGCAGCCACATGGCCCCAGGCCCTGCGCATGCATAAAGTGCTGGCACAGCTGCCGTTGAACGCGGTCGTACTGGAAACCGACGCCCCCGACATGGCGCCGGCCATGTACCCGGGCCAGCGCAACAGCCCGCAGCACCTGCCGGCGATCTGCACCGCCCTGGCCGAGCGCATGGGCACCAGCCCCCTAGCGCTGGCCGAGGCGAGCACACGCAATGCGTGCGAGCTGTTCAATTGGTAGTACCGGGGTCACCGCTTGCAGGTTCAAGGTCATTCGCTGCCGATGACGGACATAGCGCAGCACCAGGAAGTGCACCAGCAGCACCATCAATGACACGTTGAGCTGCCCGACCACACTGATCAGGCCAATCCACTCCGTCACCAGCGCCACGATCAGCACCACGCACGTCAGCACGGCCATGCTCGGGCGTACCAGCGCCCAATGGTCCAGCGCCTTGAAATGTCGCAACTGCCGGGGGCAGTTCAGCTCCAGGACGCGCTGGCAATACGGGCAATCAAAGGGTTCTTCAATGGCGATGGCATTTAACTGCCAAGGCTTGAGTTCGAACGTGATGTCGCAATGGGCGCAGTGCCCCTTGACGCCGACTGCAGTGGTCATTGTCATGCCTCCCTTGGACCTTGATTGAGTGACACAAATTTTCACTCATTCACCCGCGCAAAAAAGGTACTTCAGGAAATCAGGACAGGCACTACACCAACCCAAGACCAATCCTACACCACCGCCTTACACACGAAAGGCCCCGATCAGTTGCTTCAACTCGATCACCTGTATCGACAGCTGCCGGCTCGCCGCTTCAGTCTGATGCGCGCCTTGGGCGGCATGCTCGCCGGCACGATTGATTTCGACGATATTCTGGTCGATGTCATGGGCGACGGCGGTCTGCTGCTCCACCGCTGCGGCGATCTGCTGATTCTGATCGACGATCATGCCCACGGCACCGAGGATATTTTCCAGGGCTTGCTGGACCTTGTCCGACTGTTCCACAGTGCCGCTGGCCATTTCATGGCTGGTGCCCATGGCCTTCACGGCTGCGGCCACGCCGCTGTGCAGGCGGCTGATCATTTGCTCGATTTTTTCGGTGGAATGCTGGGTCCGCCGGGCCAGGGTTCGCACCTCGTCGGCCACCACGGCAAAGCCGCGTCCCTGCTCACCCGCCCGTGCGGCCTCGATGGCCGCATTGAGTGCCAGCAGGTTGGTCTGCTCGGCGATGCTCTTGATCACCTCCAGGACGCTGCTGATGGACTGGCTGTCGGTGGCCAACTGGTTGATCACCCTAACCGACTGGTCGATCTCCGAGGCCAGCCGCGCAATGCTGCCCTGCTGGGATTGCACCAGGCCACGGCCATTGACGGTTTCATCGTTGACGCTGTGGGCACTGCTGACCGCCGCCGCGGCACTGCGCGCCACTTCCTGGGCGGTGGAGGACATTTGGTTCATGGCCGTCGCCACCTGCTCAATCTGCATGCGCTGGCCAGAGACCGCCTGATTGCTCCGGGCCGAGACCGTTTCCACTTGGCCGGCCTGCAACTCGACCTGGCTGACGGTATGCCCGACGCGCTCGATCAAATCATGGATTTTCGCCACGGTGCCGTTGAACACTTGGCCGAGGTCGCCCAACTCATCGCGGCTTTGGGCAACAAAGGTAACGGTCATGTCGCCGGCGGCCACCTTGTCCATCATCGCCCCCAGGCGCCGTAACGTGGTGCGAGTAGACGCGTAGAACCCTGCATACAGGTAGAAGATCAGCAAAAACACCGCCGTCAGCGCCGAGACCAGCACCACCATGTGCGTACGGTTCTGCGCCAGGCGCTGCTCCAGCTGCTGCCCGAGGAACGTCAGGGTGGCGTCATCGAGCTGATAGGTGTGCTCCATCAATTGGCTGACGCTGTCATAGAAACCCTGCCACGGCGCGTCAAGGGTTTCGGCCATCACCACCTGCTCTTCAAACAATTCACTGCCGTGCTTGAGGCTGGCGTTGCTGGCCTTGGCCAGGCTGTCGAGCGCCGCGTGCGCGGCGTTGCTGGAGCCCAGGACGTCCTGCAATTTCAAGGCGTATTCGGCCTGGAGCTTTTCCAACTGTTGCAGCAGTTCGTCGAAGCGGGTACTGGAAGATGAGTTGAGAAAACCCTGGCCCAGGGAGTAGGCCCCCATCGCCCGGCCTTCTCCCAGGGTCTGGGTGACCTGCGGGGTGACACTGGTGATCAGCTCGCTGAGCTGGCGCAAGTCACTCTGGGGGTCGCGGCTCAAGCCGGACTGGCTGGCAATGATCTGGCTGAGCATCTGTGCCTTGTTGAGCAACTTGCCGATCAACGCACTTTTGCTCTGCAGCGAGCTTTCCTGTTGCTGGGCCTGGAAGGCCGTGATCAGTTCGTCACGCTTACCTTCAAAGGCAGCGATTTGCTCAGGTTCGGCAGCCATCGGGTTGAGGCGTTGCAGACGGGCGAGCACGCTCTGCTCCAAGGCGCTGATCTTGCCCTCAAGGTCAGCGGCCTTGCCGGACTGACCGAGCGTTGCGTTGATCTGCACCTGGTTATTGAGGGTTTCCAGGTCACGGCGCAGGACCAGGCTGCTGCCGAGCAAATCCAGGCTTTGCAGCTCGACACGGGTGCCCTGGAATTCGCGCCAGGAATCACGCACCAGGTAATAGTTGGTGGCCAGCATCGGCAGCAGGAACAGCACGCTGATCAGGCTGAACTTCAGGCCGAAGCTAAGACGGTTCATCAGCGCGACGGCGGGATAGAGCAAGCTCTTCACAGGTGACCTCCCCTTTGTTTTATTTTTATTCAGGCGCAGGGCGGCGGCAGAAAGCCACTATTTGGCGCTCTGTCTGTATAGCTCAATTTGAAAGGGAGTTTTGTAACGTAAAGTTAACGAGTGAGAGTGGCAGGGGGCTGCTGCGCAGCCCGTCGCGGGGCAAGCCCGCTCACCACAGGAATCAGGGGAGCACGATCCAGATCGCAAACCCGGCATACCACAGCACCGCCGCACGCAGCAGCAGTTCCCACAGGCGATCCAGGCTGTTGATACCGTCTGCACCCACTACGGGCGGTGGGATTTCAGCGGCGGCCAGGCCAACTTTTTCCACCAGTTGCGCGGCGCTGATGTCCCAGCTCAACAACTCGTGGAGCATGACACGGCTGACCGCGACGAAGTTGCCCACCAGGGCAAAACTGGCCGCCAGCAGGCGCACCGGCAGCCAGTCAAACGCGTGACGCAGCTGCCCGGCGCGCTCAGCCACCAGAGGGTTCTGGCTGTGCTCACTGGCGAGCGCCAGCAGTCGATAGGCCAGCGCGGCGACCGGCCCCAACAGGAAGTACCAGAAAATCACGGCAAAGAAGCTCTGGTAGGCCTGCCACAACAGATGGCCCTGGACGCGCTCCAACAGTTGCTCGCCGCTGTCGGCGCCCAACTTCAGGTCACGCTCGGCCACATGTTCGGCCGCCTGCAGGTCACCACGGCGCCAGGCATCGCGAAATGGCCCCAGCCCAGCCAATAGATCGCCACGGCCCAGGCTGTAGATCACCACCAGCAAGTGCACCGGCAGCGCCAACAAACCATAGGCCACCGGTTCCAGCACCAGCAACAACAACGCCAGCAACGCCACCGGCAGCAACACCAGCAGGACCAGAATCAGCCACGGCTGCTTGCCCATGCGCGGGCTCGACTCCAACTTGGCCAATTCGCGCAACCAGCCGCCATCACGCTGCAACCGCTGGCGCAGGGCCGAGAACTTCTCGATCCACACGGCCAACACCAACACCAGAAAACTCATCGTGCGTGTCCTCCATCCTGCAGGGCGCTGCGAAAGCGCGTCCAATCAAAAGCGGGGCCGGGATCGGTCTTGCGCCCCGGAGCGATGTCGCTATGGCCACAAATACGTTGCGGCGTAATACCTGGGTAGGCTGCCAGCAACTGACGGGTCAGGTCGATCAGCGATACATACTGGGGGTTGGTGAACGGCAAATCATCCGTGCCCTCAAGCTCTATCCCCAAGGAAAAGTCATTGCACGTCTCACGCCCTTCGAAGCACGAGACCCCGGCATGCCAGGCCCGGTCGATACAGGACACAAACTGCGTCACCGTGCCGTCGCGCTCAATCAGAAAATGCGCAGACACCCGTAGGTCGGCAATCCCTTCAAAGTAGGGATGTTCCGTGACGTCCAGGCGGTTCTGGAAAAACTCCTGCACTTTGCCGGTAGCAAACTGCGCGGGCGGCAGGCTGATGTTATGCACCACCAACAGTGAGATTTCGCCTGCCGGGCGCTCGTTGAAGTTGGGTGAAGGGCAATGGCGAATGCCCTGGCACCAGCCGCTGGCGGGGTCCAACTGCATACAGGATCCTTGAACGTGACTAAGTGTGACCAGTATGCCGCGTTCGACCCCGTGGTTGCGATCACTTGCCGCGATTGAGTTGACGCAGCTTGCCCACCACCGCCGCCAGCGCCCGCTCGAACAGCGGCTCCTCGTCGAGGTGATGCAGCGCGCCACGTTTGAGCGCCATTGCCAGTTGGCCCGCACTTTTCTCCAGAACCTTGAGCCCGGTACGGCCGACGAAAACGTAGGTGTTGGCCGGCGCCATGATCGCCGTCAGCTTGCACCGCAGGGTGCCTGCCGGGCCCTGCTGGAACACGATCCAGTCACCGACTCGCAATTGGTGCACCTTGGCCAGGTCCGGATCATCCTCCGGCAGGCCCTCGACGGGATCGAGCGGCAGTACGCTGAACACGAAGGGTTCACGCACTTCGAGCCATCCATCGCCCCCCTCTGGCGGCCGGACATGCAGGGTCTGCAAGCGCACAAAAAAATCACGGGTGCTGAAGGGGTCGAATGCAGCGCTGGTCAAACCGTCGCGCAGTGCCTTGAGCAACCCAGGCAACTGCTCCAGCAAGTGCACCCCGGCTTCAGTGTCTGCCGGCAGGCTGACACTCCAGATCAGCTCATCCATGGTGCGCAGCCCTGCTTGCCATTGCACCGACTGCTCGCCGTGCTTGAGGCTGGCCAGCAACAGCACCTGGCTCCAGGCCTGTTGCAGGAACTGCACCACCGCCTGCGGCAAAACCTTGCCCAGCATCCGTCGATTCAGTACCTCGGCCACCCGTGCCCGCGCCGCTTCTGTGCGCACGCGCCCTTCTTCAGCATGGCGGGTGTGCTGTTCAAGCAATTCGCTGCGACGACGCTCATCGGCGGTGAACGCAGTGAATTCAGTCAGCAATTGGGAAAAAATCGCCGGGTCTTCAACAAAATCATTGAGTAAACGCTGAACCACCTGCTCTATGCGCAGGTACAGGCTGTCGCGCTGGAAGTCATCGACCGGACTCCAGCCCATGGCGGTGGTAGCGATTTCATTCAACAGGCGCCGCGCCGGATGACCGGGGCGACTGAAAAAACTCTTGTCCAGCACCGCCACTTTCAGCATCGGGATCTGCAGACGGCCGATCAAGGCCTTGAAGGCGTCCGGCACTGCGCGGTCATTGAGGATGAATTCGAACAGCAGGGCGATCAGGTTGATCACATCTTCATCCGCATCCTCCACCACCCGCGACTTGCCACTCTTGACGCTGACACGGGTAAGCAACTGCTCGAGTTGGTTACACAGGTCGAAATCATCCTCGGCTTCCGGCTCCGGGACGTACTGCTGCAAGTGGGATAACAGCCGCAGCAGGTCGCGGGTGGCGATAGGCTGGGGTTCGGCACTGGCTTCAAGGGTAGGCGACACGCTACCACGCACGACGGTCAACAACGCCTGCAAGGCGCTGAAGGCTTGCTGGCCATTTTCGTCGACGTGTTGGTCGGTGCTCGGCAATACCTCTTCACGCTGATGATCACGGGCGGCACGGCCACAGGGGCGGCGGGACGGCGCGGCCTTGAGTTCCGGCAACACGCCGGTCGCGACCAGCAGCTGATTGGCTTCACCGTACAGTTGGTCAGCATCACTGAGTACGTACTTTTCAAACAGCTTGAGCATGATCAGCTTGACGCGGATCTCCACGCCCAGGCTACGCCCGGCACGCAGGAAAAACTCGCACAGCAGCGCCGGACCCAGGGGGTTTTCACAGTCGTCCAGGCGATTGCCGAGCAAGACACTCAGGCGTGCCGTGAGTTGCGACAGCGCCAGGCCGTCGCGGTGGCGCACCCGGCCCAGCATGGCTTCAAGCGCGACGGCTTTTTCCAGGTCATCCTTGGACGTGCCTGAGGCCGCGTCATAGGACACCACCGGCACCAACTGAAGTTCACCACGGCCCGCCAGCCCCAGGTTGCCAAAGGCTTCGAACAGCCGCTCCATGAACACACGCTCGAAATTCTTGCGCTTGAGGCGCAGGTCGCGCATGGCTTCAAAGAAGATATGGTGGTCCACGTTGTTGCGGGCCTTGTCGGCCATTTCGAACAAGGTGTCGTCGGCGTTATCGAACAGTTCCTGTAAACCCTGCTGCAACTGCTGCGCCGCCTTGTCGCGAACCTGCAGCAGCACCACCGGCAGGCGCGCGAGCGGCGATGGCGTGGCTTGTGCCTTGTTGATTGGCACCACCTTTCCGTCATTGTGCATCCTGGCCTCCTGAAACGGCGGTAAAGCGTTGGGGAAAGATCGGGTACAGGCCCAATAAGGCTGTGGATAACCGGTTATCACCAGGACGTCAAAGCTATGACGCCAATTGCAAGGCGCGAGATTATCTTGCAAATGAGTGCCGTTGCGCCAGCAAACTCTGACATTGCGCTGTAAATGAGTGGTGAGCCTGGGTTCAAACGCACGCTGCCCCTATAATCGGGACACTTTGTTTGTGGAGCCTGATATGCCGAACCTCCGTCTAGCCGACCTCACCGCCGAAATCGAAGCCAACGTGCGCCGCGCGCTCCTGGAAGACATCGGCAGCGGCGACATCACCGCACAGTTGATCCCGGCCGAACGGCTGGCCACGGCCACCATCATTACCCGCGACGCCGCCGTCATCGCCGGCACTGCGTGGGTGGATGCCGTATTCCGCCAACTGGACCCACGGGTCGCCGTGCACTGGCAGGTGGCCGACGGCGAACGCGTCAGCCCCAACCAGGCACTGTTCCACCTGGAGGGGCCGGCGCGTTCGCTGCTCAGTGGCGAGCGCTCTGCCTTGAACTTCCTGCAGTTACTCTCCGGGGTCGCCACACGCGCCCGGTTCCTGGCGGATTTTGTCGCCAGCACCCAGGTCAAGCTGCTGGACACTCGAAAAACCCTGCCCGGCCTGCGCCTCGCGCAGAAGTACGCGGTGACCTGCGGTGGCTGCCACAACCACCGTATCGGTTTGTATGACGCCTTCCTGATCAAGGAAAACCACATCGCTGCCAGCGGCGGGATTGCCCAGGCCATCAGCGCCGCCCACAAGATCGCACCCGGCAAGCCGGTGGAAATTGAAGTGGAGAGCCTGGACGAACTGCGCGAAGCGCTGGCGGCGGGCGCCGACATCGTCATGCTCGATGAATTGAGCCTGGAAGACATGCGGGAAGCCGTGCGCCTGAATGGCGGCAAGGCCAAGCTGGAAGCCAGCGGCGGGATCAATGAAAGCACCCTGCTGCCTATCGCAGAGACGGGGGTGGACTACATCTCCATTGGTGCGATGACCAAGGATGTGAAGGCGGTGGATTTGTCGATGCGCCTCAGTATCTGAGCACCTTAACTGTAGGAGCGAGCTTGCTCGCGAAAAACCTGAGAACGCCGCAGGGAACCAGGCAGCCCGCGTCATCGTTAGCGATTTTCGCGAGCAAGCTCGCTCCTACAAGCTGCGTCTAAACGACCAGGTCGTTCATCTCGCAGTATTCTTCCCATTCGACACCCAGCACCTCGGCCGCCTCTTTGTGCAAGGCCAGCCGTGCCGCTTCGAACTCTTCCGGCGTCGAGGTGTACTTGAGGGTCAGTTCCCAAGGCTGGAAGCCCTGGCTCTCGGCCTCGTCCTCAAACGCCCACTGGATCTGGTCGCGCTGATCATCGGCGCTCAGGTCCTTGATCTCTTCTTTAAGCTGCGGCGATTCCTCAAGGTATTTTTCGAGGGCTGCTTGATGCCGAACTTCCTGGGTCATTTCAGTCGTGGTCATGTCGTTCTCTTAGATCGAGGAATGGGGATGCATCTGGGTCATCAAGGTTGCGCAGATACAAAAGAGCCGGCACACGTGCCAACTCGTCTGGCCTTCAGAACCATTCTGGGATCATCTGAAAACATTGCCTTTGAAGCACTGCCGCTAAAAAAGTAGCGCCTTTTTGCCCGAGACAGGAATCGAACCTGCGACCTTCGCGTTACGAGTGCGCTGCTCTACCAACTGAGCTACACGGGCGGTGGACTAAAGCTAGCACCGCATCGGGCGTCCGGCAACTTGCACCCTTCAACGAGCAATCACCCCCTGAGCCCAGAAGCGTGGTTGCAGGTAATTACCTTTGCGGTCCTGGTACTGCTGCTGGGCTTGTTGGAGGTGAGGCACATCGCGCACCGCGATAAA
Organism: Pseudomonas sp. Yb2C2; assembly: GCF_052112325.1. Taxonomy (NCBI): domain Bacteria; kingdom Pseudomonadati; phylum Pseudomonadota; class Gammaproteobacteria; order Pseudomonadales; family Pseudomonadaceae; genus Pseudomonas; species Pseudomonas sp. Yb2C2. The sequence continues at coordinate 231,495 of NZ_JAVAJK010000004.1, forward strand.
TACCAACAGACCAACGGCCAACACACCCAAGGCTTTCCATAGGTTCCGCGCCAACGGCAGCACAGCGCTTGCTGGCACGCGCAACTCATGCAGCGCCATCAGCCAGCCCACCACCAGCGCCAACCAGACCTGGGAGTTGGGCATCACGATCACGCCATCGACCATGGCCTGCACCAGCGTCCCCACCAACGCCGCAAACAGGCACAAGCGCAGCAGGTCAACCCGCGCGGCGGACAGCGCTCGCTCGCGTAGCACAGCCAAGGTGGTCCAGCCGCCTCGCCATGCCAACACCGCCACGCACAGCGCCGAGGGTACACCCCACTCGCTGGCCCATTGCAGGATCGCCTGATGGGGATGAGCGGCAATCCTGTTGGCAATATCGGCAAAATGCATCGGTCCGTAACCAAGCCACGGTCGCTCGACGAGCATATGCCACGCCTGCCACCAGATCGGGCCCCGTCCCGACAGCGAAGTGGTGAGGCGATCCGCGGCATCACTGGTGAGTTCAATCCCCAGGTAATCCGCCAGCCCCGTGAATATCAGCCAATACAGCAACAGCCCAACCAACACCGCGACCAATTGCCAGCCCAGCCAGCGACGCCCCCATGGCCCAAGCAGCGCCAACACCACGCCCGCCACGCCCATGCCAAGCCAGGTACCCCGCGTACCGCCGCTGATTGCTATCAGCCACCAGACACACAGCAACGCAAACACCATCCCCCGCAAGGCGCGGGAGACATTGGGTATCAGCAAAGGCAGCGCCAGCAATGGCAAGGTAAATGTCTGAAACTGTCCGTAGAAACGCTTGTTGGAAAAGCCGGAGAGCAGTCGGTCAGGATCCAGCATGCGCTCGCCGCTGGTGAACGCCAGCGTACCGGCATACAGATACTGGAGCGACTTGATCAGGCACAGCAACACCACAACCAGGATCAGCACGCGATCCAGAGGCTCGCCGCCGTGACGACGAAGCAGGGCAAAGGCGACGGCAATCGCCGCGCAGCTGACAAACAGCGCCACTTCGGTGAGTGCCCACAGCGGCTGATGGGCCAGCGCCGAGGACAGCAGGCCCAGCACCACAACCAGCACCACGCCCCAGGCAGTGGGCCTGTCTACCCAGGGTTCAGTGGAGGTAACCGACAACCCATACAGCACCGCGCAAAACCCGATGGCAATTTGCATGACACGCTGTAGATCATGCCCGCCGAACGGTGCACAGATGCCGACACTCAACAGGCACACCGCTGCTACCAGGAAAACACCGCCTCGCTGCTGTACGGATAACACCATCGGCCACCTCTACTTCCCTGTGGATGGTTTAGCAGTTATGCGCCGTCGGCGCCGCAGCCCTTGCTGGCATATTTCGCTTCAGCGGTCGTCGCGCACTTCCAGCCGGCGGCGCTGCGGACCAGGATGATGGTCTTGCCCAGCACCGGTGCCGGTGCGTCGAGTATTTCGCAGCTGATGGAGCCCGCCCCCGTGGCCACATCGCCTGCCACGTCGATCTTGCAGTTGGCCGTAGGGCTGGTGCCGCCGATCAAGGCCACGGTAGGTACGGTGCCCTGGTTCATGGTGTCTTCGTAACCAGCCTTCAACGCGGCAATTTCAGCCAGGCCGGCAGTGAACTTGGCCTTGGCCTGGTGGGTGGTGTACATGGGCAGGCCGATGGTGGCCAAAATGCCGATGATTGCCACGACGATCAACAACTCGATCAAGGTAAAGCCTTTCTGACGTATCACATTCACTCTCCAGAATAGAACTCATGACAAGGCGCGTCCTGCACCCCGTTTTTGCAACGGCGCCAGTGTACTCACCCGCAAGCGGCCAATCGCGCTCAAGACGCACATTCTGACATTTTTATCCCGCGCCATCGGCATGCCCGAATCCGTCACCTGACTAAGCTATAAATCTTCGACAGCCTGTATGCGGAACCGCGACATGGACAACGCTTCAACGACTTACGCCTGGGAAGGCATCGACCGCAAAGGGCGCAGGGTGTCCGGGCAAACCAAGGGGCACAACGCAGCCCTGGTCAAGGCACAACTGCGCCAGCAAGGGATCAGCCCCGGTCGTGTGCGCAAGCAATCCCCGCTGCCGCCAAGCCTCACCCCATCAGTCAAAGCGGCTGACATCACGCTGTTCACGCGCCAACTGGCTACGTTGCTGAAGGCTGGGGTTCCACTCCTGCAAGCCTTCGACATCATCAGCGAAGGCGTCGACAATCGCGCTGTGCGTGAGCAGGTGCTGGGACTTAAACAGGCGATCGCCGCCGGCAGCAGCCTGGCTGAGGCATTACGCAAACAACCGCGTTATTTCGATGAGTTGTACTGCAACCTGGTGGCCGCCGGCGAACAGGCCGGGGCGCTTGAGACACTGCTGGAAAGGGTGGCGATCCACCGGGAAAAGAGTGAACAGCTCAAGGCCAGGATCAAAAAGGCCATGACCTACCCCATTGCTGTCCTGGTGGTTGCCAGCCTGGTCACCGGCATACTGCTGGTCCACGTGGTACCGCAGTTCCAGGCCCTGTTCGCCGGAGTCGACGGCAAACTGCCGGCATTTACCTTGCACGTGATCGCCCTGTCGGCGTTCATGCAGCACGCATGGTGGATGCTGGTATTGGGCATAGTCGCGGGAGCCGCTGGGCTGCGCCAGGCCTATCGGGATTCGTCGGGCTTTCGCTACTGGCTGGACACAGGTTTGTTGAAAGCGCCCCTGGCAGGCAAACTGCTGACAAAATCCGCCGTGGCCCGCTACGCCCGCACGCTCTCCACGACCTTCGCCGCCGGTGTTCCACTGGTCCAGGCATTGGATTCAGTCGCCGGCGCCGTGGGAAACGGCCCGTTCAAACAGGCAATCGAACATATGCGTCACGATGTATCCAACGGCATGCAACTGAATCAATCCATGGCCAACAGCGGCCTGTTTCCCGGCATGGCGATCCAACTGACGGCGATCGGCGAAGAGTCGGGCACCCTGGAACACATGCTGGAAAAGGTCGCCAACCACTATGAGGCTGACGTGGACAACCAGGTCGACAACCTCACCAGCCTGATGGAGCCATTGATCATGGTGGTGCTGGGGGGCATCGTCGGCGCGCTGGTCATCGCCATGTACCTGCCGGTCTTCCAGCTGGGGAGTGCATTTTGAGCCTGCTGCTGAACGAGTACCCATTGGCCTTTGTCACCATCGCGCTGGTACTGGGGCTGATCGTCGGCAGTTTCCTCAACGTGCTGGTCTGGCGCCTGCCAAAAATGCTCGAACGGGAATGGCGTGACCAGGCCCATGAAGTGCTCGGCTTGCCTGCCGAACCTGGCGGGCCGACCTACAACCTGATGCACCCCAACTCATGCTGCCCACACTGTGATCATCCAATCCGGCCGTGGGAAAATATCCCACTGCTCAGCTACCTGATGCTCAGGGGGCGCTGCGCCCATTGCCAGGGAGCCATCAGCCCCCGCTACCCTTTCACGGAACTCGCCTGTGGGTTGATCTCGGCCTGGGTTGCCTGGCATTTCGGCTTTGGCTGGCAGGCCGCAGCGGTGCTGGTGTTGAGTTGGGGGTTGCTGGCAATGAGCCTGATCGACGCAGACCACCAGTTGCTGCCTGATGTGCTGGTGCTGCCATTGCTGTGGCTGGGGCTGATCGTCAACAGCTTTGGATTACTGACGACATTACCCGACGCACTATGGGGCACCGTGATCGGCTACATGAGCCTGTGGAGCGTGTTCTGGCTGTTCAAGCTGGTCACCGGCAAAGACGGCATGGGCCACGGTGATTTCAAGTTGCTGGCCTTGCTCGGCGCCTGGGGCGGCTGGCAGATATTGCCGATGACACTGTTGATGTCGTCGCTGGTAGGGGTGTTTGTCGGGTTGATCCTGATGCGCCTGCGCAAGACCCTGGCGTCCACACCGATGCCGTTTGGTCCGTATCTGGCAATTGCCGGCTGGATTGCATTGCTCTGGGGTGGTCAAATAACCGACTTCTATTTGCAGTCTGTCGGTTTCAGATGACCACTCCTGTTGCAACACCTTGGATTCTCGGCCTCACCGGTGGCATCGGCAGCGGTAAAAGTGCGGCAGCCCAGCACTTTATCGACCTGGGCATTGACCTGGTGGACGCCGATCACGCCGCGCGCTGGGTGGTCGAACCCGGCCGGCCGGCGCTGGCCCGCATCGCCGAGCATTTTGGTGCTGGCGTATTGCAGCCCGACGGCCAGTTGGACCGCGCCGCGTTGCGCAAGCTGATCTTTGAGGTGCCCGAAGAGCGCCGCTGGCTGGAAGCCTTGCTGCACCCGTTGATTGGCGAGGAGATTCGTGGTCACCTGGCTCGCGCCCGCTCGCCTTACGCGATCCTGGTGTCCCCGCTGCTGATCGAATCCGGCCAGTACAGCATGACCCAGCGCATCCTGGTGATCGACGTGCCGCAATCGCTGCAAATTCAGCGTACCCTGCAGCGCGACGGCATCAGCGAACAACAGGTTCAGGCAATTCTCAAGGCACAGTCCAGCCGTGAAGACCGCCTGAACCATGCCGACGACGTGCTGGTCAATGACCAGGATCTCGCCTGGCTGCACAGCGAGGTCGAGCGACTGCACCACTTTTACCTTACTTTGCGTGGAGGCCGATCATGAGCCAACCCTTGACCGTCGACTGCCCAACCTGCGGTGCACCCGTGGAATGGAATGCAGCCTACCCCAACCGGCCGTTCTGCTCGGACCGTTGCAAACTCATCGACCTGGGCGCGTGGGCCGCCGAGGAACACAAGATTCCCGTGGCGCCGGATGCCGAAGACGAGCTGTTTTCCGAAGACTTGCCGCCGCGCCACTAAGGCCGCATAAAGGCGTATTCCTGCTGGTCGTCGAGGTTTTCTGCGAGGTATTGCAGCTCGTCGGCCAGGTCTTCGAAACTGCGTACGCCCTTGCTCTGCTGCACCACCGCGCTGAGCATCGCGCGCAGGGTCAAGCCCGGGTCGAAACCGATTTCCTGTGCCGCATCCTGGCTTCTGCGCAACTCCTGCCGTGCCCACTCGTACACACTCATGATTCGTGCTCCCGCCTTGCCTAGGAAAATTTCGCAGAGCATGGGCCTGCTCGGCTGCGCGGGATTTGATCTGGGTCAACGCTGCGATTCGTCATCCTTCCAGGGCGCCGAGAGGTAGCGTGTGCGGTTGAATGTCTCCAGCCATTCCGGACAAAACACCACCAGGGCGCTGATCACCATGCCGTTGATAAAGGCTTCGGGGAAGATGATCAGCCACAGGTAGCCGACGAAATCCTCCAGCCATTCAGGCATGGCAAAACGACCGTCGAACCACAGCAACCCCAGCCCCAGCAGCAGGCAAAACAAGGCCGACAACGCGGCAGCAAAAAAACCGGAGCAGAAGATATACACGAAGGGATTGCGTGGCTGCGCTCGCTCGACCACAAGCGCACAGCCCTCGGTGACCAGCACCGGCAGCACGACCAGCAGCAGGCCATTGATGCCAAGGGCTGCCAGGTCCTGGCGTCCAAGCAGCATTAACCCGAACTGGGCGGCAAAACCACCGACGATGGCCAGGGGCCAATCCAACAGCAGGGTTACGGCGGTCATACCGATAAAGTGGTAGGACACACCGGTGTCGAAATCCCGTCGTACCAGCCACAACATGAACAGTGCGAACACCGTACCGAACAACAAATGCTGGCGCCGCCGGTCGGCAAACAACTCGACCCATGGCGAGCGCAGGATCGCCCATAGCAGCACCGGTGCATACAACAGCCAGCCGATGCCGAGGGTTGTGGGCGCCAGCACTGCGGCACTGATCACGGCTTCACCTGCTCCAGGGCCTGGCGCAGTTCGGCAGCAGTGCCGTATTCATGTTGAGAAACCAACGTACCGTGATCCAACTGCAGCCACAGCACTTTATCCGCCGCCGCGGGATAACGCGGGGCGATACGTGCGTCACGGTCCAGCATGACGCGGTAGTTGTAGGATTGCATGGCCGGCACCGCAAACAATTTGGCGATCAGTCGAGGCATGCGCTGGATGTCAGCGACGAACACGGCATGCCGCGCTTCGAGGTAGCCTGCAGGTTGGCCTTGCAGCGCCGCGTCGACCAGCTTGGCCGCGTCCATGCTGCGCGCCACCAACAGAGTCCGTGCCTGGTTATCGAGGGTATAGGCTTGGTCGAATTGATCGAGCAAGGTCCAGGGAGCGAGGCGTTCGCCCACTTCAACAGCCTGTGCCCATACCGGCAAAAGACTCAGCAACAGCACCACCAGACACTTCACTGCACGCTCCTCATTCGGGGGAATTACGCTTGAAAGGCCAGTCTACACCCTGGCTTTTGCAGCAGGACTTCCTGCGGTCATCATTTGGACGCTAAGCTGCAGGCATGGATGACTCAGATTATTTGCGCCTGCTCACCGTAGCAGCCGAACAAGCCAATGCGTTCCTGTCCAATGCCCGCAAATGGGAGCGTGAGCGTTGGGTCTGCCAGCGCCTGTTGCAAGGCTTGAATGTGCCCTACCGCGCCGAAGAGTTTCACCCCGCCGGGCAAGAACCGCCCGATGTGTTGTTTCGCGATGCCAGTTTCGAGGTGTTTTTCGTACTCGATGAAGGGCGCCGCCTGAACGACGAATGGCGTGACGAGCTGTTGCGTCGACGCAGTGCATTCTCCCTGAGCCAGCTGGTGCGGCGCGAAGCCAAGCCGCGGCGTATCCCCGCCCATGAATTCCTGCTGCGCCTGGCGCCCACGTTGCGCAAGAAGGCCCATAACTACAAAGAGCGCGGGATGGACCTGGGCGAATTGGATATCGTCGCGTTCACCAGCCTCAAGCGCGAAGTGCTCGACCTCAACAGCCACTTCCCCCCACCCACCGAATACTTGCGCCAGGGCTGGCGCTCGCTGTCGCTGGTGGGGCCGACATTTGCCCGGGTGCTGTTCGCCCACCCGGACGCGCCGGATTTCTTGCGCAACAACCTGGGGCGCAGCATAGTGTTCGATGTGGGCATCAGCCTCTGATCCCCCACTGTAACGTGGCGCCCTTTTGCAACGTCTACCTGACGAGGCCTTATATGACCAGCCGCCTGAACCCCGACGACCAACAGCATGTCGAAGAGTACCTGCAACTCTCCCAGAACCGAGTCGAGCGCAAGCCTTTCCGGCCGTGGCTGCTCCTTGGTGTGGTGCTGGTGGTGGTGATCGGGCTCGGTCTGCTCAGCCGCCTTTTGAGTTACCTGACGCTATGAGCTGCCTGGCGCTCGCGGGGGTAACTGCTCCGATTTCCTTTAGCCTTGCGAGATACCCCCATGACCCATCGTATTATTATCGTCGGCGGCGGCGCCGGCGGCCTGGAGTTGGCTACCCGCCTGGGTAAGACTCTGGGCAAGCGCGGCACCGCCAGCATCACGCTGGTGGACGCCAACCTCACCCATATCTGGAAGCCTTTGCTGCACGAAGTCGCTGCCGGCTCACTGAACTCCTCGGAAGACGAACTCAATTACGTCGCCCAGGCCAAATGGAACCACTTCGAGTTCCAACTGGGGCGCATGAGCGGGCTCGACCGCGAACAGAAGAAAATCCAGCTGGCCGCCACCCTCGACGAAGAAGGCCGCGAATTGGTGCCTGCACGCGTGCTGGGCTATGACAGCCTGGTGATTGCGGTAGGCAGCACCACCAACGATTTCGGCACCGAGGGCGCGGCGCAGCACTGCCTGTTCCTCGATACCCGCAAGCAGGCCGAGCGTTTCCACCAACAGCTGCTCAACCACTACCTGCGCGCCCATGCCGGGCAGACCGATGTGGTGGAAAAGATCAGCGTCGCCATCGTCGGTGCGGGTGCAACGGGCGTCGAACTGGCCGCAGAGTTGCATAACGCGGCCCACGAACTGGCGGCGTACGGCCTGGACCGCATCAAGCCGGAAAACATGCACATCACCCTGATCGAAGCCGGCCCTCGTGTACTGCCTGCCTTGCCGGAGCGGATTGGCGGGCCTGTGCATAAAACCCTGGAAAAGCTCGGGGTGACGGTGCTGACCAACTCAGCGGTCAGCGAAGTGACCGCCGACGCATTGATCACCAGCAGTGGCCAGGTGATTCCTGCCAGTCTCAAGGTGTGGGCCGCCGGGATTCGTGCCCCGGTTTTCCTCAAGGACATCGATGGCCTGGAAACCAATCGCATCAATCAACTGCAAGTGCTGCCGACGCTGCAAACCACCCGTGATGAAAACATCTTCGCCTTTGGCGACTGCGCCGCGTGCCCGCAACCGGGCACCGACCGCAATGTGCCGCCACGGGCCCAGGCCGCGCACCAACAGGCCTCGTTGCTGGCCAAGTCATTGAAACTGCGTATCGAGGGCAAGGACCTGCCAGCGTACAAGTACACCGACTATGGGTCGCTGATCTCGCTGTCGCGTTTCTCGGCGGTGGGTAACCTGATGGGCAACCTGACCGGAAGCGTGATGCTGGAAGGCTGGCTGGCGCGGATGTTCTATGTGTCGCTGTACCGCATGCACCAGATGGCACTGTATGGCTTCTTCCGCACGGCGATGCTGATGCTGGGCAGCAAGATTGGACGCGGGACTGAGCCGCGCCTGAAACTTCACTGACAACAGAGTCCCTGGTGGGACTCGGTCAATGTGGGAGGGGCTTGCTCCCTTCCACATTAGTATTGTGTTGGAGTTGAGATAATTTAAGGCAAAAAAAATCCCCGTATCTTTCGATACGAGGATTTTTAATATGGTCGGGGTAAGGGGATTCGAACTCCTGACATCCTGCTCCCAAAGCAGGCGCGCTACCGGACTGCGCTATACCCCGGTAAAAAAAAGGCGACCTTTCAGTCGCCTTCTTCGATCAGCGCTTTTGGCCTCTGATCTTAAGATTCGATTCCAGCGTTAACTGGTCTCAAAAATGGTGGGTCGTGTGGGATTCGAACCTACGACCAATTGGTTAAAAGCCAACTGCTCTACCAACTGAGCTAACGACCCAAATATGGTCGGGGTAGGGGGATTCGAACTCCCGACATCCTGCTCCCAAAGCAGGCGCGCTACCGGACTGCGCTATACCCCGGTTTGAAATTGGCTCCGTGACCAGGACTCGAACCTGGGACCCAATGATTAACAGTCATTTGCTCTACCGACTGAGCTATCACGGAACTACATATTTCAAAGTACAACTTTTACTGCTGTGTAACCTTCTCTTCGACCCTGTCCGTATCGCTACGTTAGCGTCTCTGAGGCGCGCTATTCTACAATCTTAAAAACCCCTGTCAACCCTTTAAATTGCTTTTAAGACAATGATTTGCGCTTCTTTCTGATTTCTTCTTGGGGAGAAGAAACCCGTGGGCTGACGTTGCTGCGGGGCGCACTTTACAAGCCTTTGCCTTACAGTTCAACGCCCTATCGAAAAAAAAGGCCCTGGGATGCAGGGCCTTCTCTTATTGCAGTGCAATCCGGGCTCAGTGGAAGACGATTTCGTCGTTCTCCACAGTCGCCTCGACGCTGGTGCCCGGCATAAAGCTGCCCGACAGGATCAACTGCGCCAGCGGGTTCTCGATCCAGCGCTGGATCGCACGTTTCAGAGGCCGTGCGCCATACACCGGGTCGTAACCAACCGCGATCAGCTTGTCCAACGCCTCGCGGCTCAGCTCCAGCGACAACTCGCGTTCCGCCAGGCGACCGCGCAGACGCCCCAGCTGGATCTCGGTGATGCCCGCGATCTGATCCCGCGCCAATGGCTCGAAGATCACCACTTCGTCGACCCGGTTGATGAATTCCGGACGGAAGTGCGTGGTCAATGCATCCATTACAGCAGCGCGCTGGGCCTCACGATCACCTACCAGTTCCTGGATCTGCGCCGAGCCCAGGTTGGAGGTCATGACGATCACCGTGTTGCGGAAGTCCACAGTGCGCCCGTGGCTGTCCGTGAGTCGTCCATCTTCCAGCACTTGCAGCAAGATGTTGAACACGTCCGGGTGAGCCTTCTCGACCTCATCCAGCAGGATCACCGAGTAAGGCTTACGCCGCACGGCCTCGGTCAGGTAACCGCCCTCCTCGTAGCCCACATAGCCTGGTGGAGCCCCGATCAGGCGAGCCACCGAATGCTTCTCCATGAATTCGGACATGTCGATCCGTACCATGGCCTCTTCAGTATCAAAGAGGAACTCGGCCAGGGCCTTGCACAGCTCGGTCTTACCCACGCCGGTCGGGCCGAGGAACATGAACGAGCCGCTCGGACGGTTCGGGTCGGACAAGCCGGCGCGGGAACGCCGTACCGCGTTGGACACCGCCACGACCGCCTCTTCCTGGCCGATCACGCGCTGGTGCAACAGGTGCTCCATCTTCAGCAGCTTGTCACGCTCGCCTTCAAGCATTTTCGACACCGGGATGCCGGTCCACTTGGAAACGACTTCGGCGATTTCTTCCTCGGTCACCTTGCTGCGCAACAGCTGATTTTCAGCCTTACCGTGCTGGTCGACCATTTGCAGGCTGCGTTCCAGGTCCGGGATCACCCCGTACTGCAACTCGGCCATGCGGTTCAGGTCACCTTTACGACGTGCGGCTTCCAGCTCCTGGCGCGACTGCTCGATCTTTTGCTGGATCTGCGCAGAGCCCTGTACTTCGGCTTTTTCCGAGGTCCAGATTTCTTCGAGATCCGAATACTCGCGCTCCAGGCGGACGATTTCCTCCTGGAGTTTTTCCAGGCGTTTCTTGGCCGCGTCGTCCTCTTCTTTCTTGAGGGCCTGGGATTCGACTTTCAGCTGAATCAGGCGACGATCCAGGCGGTCGAGCACTTCCGGCTTGGAGTCGATCTCCATGCGAATGCGGCTGGCCGCTTCGTCGATCAAGTCGATGGCCTTGTCCGGCAATTGACGGTCGGTAATGTAGCGATGGCTCAATTTGGCCGCCGCAATGATCGCGCCGTCGGTGATCGCCACTTTATGGTGGACCTCGTAGCGCTCTTTCAGGCCCCGCAGGATCGCGATGGTGTCCTCTTCGCTCGGTTCTTCCACCAGGACTTTCTGGAAACGACGCTCAAGGGCCGCATCTTTCTCAATGTACTGGCGATATTCGTTAAGCGTGGTAGCACCGACACAATGCAGCTCACCTCGCGCCAAGGCGGGCTTAAGCATGTTGCCAGCATCCATTGAGCCCTCGCCTTTGCCGGCGCCGACCATGGTGTGCAGCTCGTCGATAAACAGAATGATCTGCCCTTCCTGCTTCGACAGTTCATTAAGCAGGGATTTCAGGCGCTCTTCGAATTCACCGCGGAACTTTGCACCGGCGATCAACGACCCCATATCCAGGGACAGCAGGCGTTTGCCTTTAAGGCCGTCCGGCACTTCACCATTGATGATGCGCTGGGCCAGGCCTTCGGCAATCGCGGTTTTACCCACGCCAGGTTCACCGATCAACACCGGGTTGTTCTTGGTGCGACGCTGCAGAACCTGGATGGTGCGACGAATTTCATCGTCACGGCCGATCACCGGGTCAAGCTTGCCCTCTTCGGCACGCTTGGTCAGGTCGACGGTGTACTTGTCCAGGGCCTGGCGCGACTCCTCGTGGTTAGGGTCGTTAACCGCATCACCGCCCCGCAGGTTGTTGATGGCGTTTTCCAGGGCCTTCTTGCTCACGCCTTGGCCGAGCAACAACTTACCAAGCTTGCTGCTCTCGTCCATGGCGGCGAGCAGCACCAGTTCGCTGGAGATGAACTGGTCCCCCTTCTGCTGGGCCAGGCGGTCGGCCTGGTTAAGCAGGCGCGCCAGATCCTGCGACATATTCACGTCGCCGGTAGGGTTTTGGATTTTCGGCAGTTGGTCGAGCTCTTTGCTCAACTCCTTGCGCAGGCTATTGACATCAAAGCCCACCTGCATCAGCAAGGGCTTGATAGAACCACCTTGCTGTTCCAGGAGTGCCTGCATCAAGTGCGCAGGCTCAATGGCCGGGTGGTCAAGCCCCACCGCCAAGGATTGGGAGTCCGATAAGGCCAACTGCAATTTGCTGGTTAAACGATCAATACGCATTAGTCACCTTCCTTTTGAGCAGGCCGGAGCTATAAAACATCCTGAATGAAGAAACCTGCCAGATACCCTTATAGATGGGGTGGATTCTGGAAGATTCAAGCGAGCGGCGGTTGATATGGATCAGCGTTGACCCAGATCAGCAGAGTCTAGCGTTCAAGCCAGATAAGGGAGGCAAAACGTCCGGTGCGGGGGCTGCGCCGGTACGAAAAGAAGCGCGGGTCGGTCACGGTGCAGAAGCCACCACCATAAACAGCGGTGATGCCCCGCGCAGCAAGGCGCAGGCGGGCCAACTGATAGATGTCGGCCATGAATTTGCCGGGATTGAGGCTTGGTACAAAGGCTTCGGCAGTTGTCGGCAGGTGCTGCATGAAGACTTCACGCACTTCAGGGCCAACCTCAAAAGCTTGTGGGCCAATCGCCGGGCCCAGCCATACCAAGACGTCCGAAGGCTCTGCGTCGAGGCTTTCGAAGGCCGCCTCCAGCACGCCCGCCGCCAGCCCACGCCAACCGGCATGGGCCGCAGCCACACGAGTGCCGGCACGGTTGCAGAACAACGCAGGCAGGCAATCGGCGGTCATCGCGGTGCAGGCGATGCCGGGGGTGCTGCTCCAGCTACCGTCGGCTTCGGCGGTGCGGCCAGGGTCGGCCTCGACCACATCCACGCCATGAACCTGGCGCAGCCAGGCCGGCTGAATATCAAAGGCTTCGGTAAGGCGACGACGATTCTCAAGGACGGCCTCAAGGCTGTCCTCAACGTGATCGCCCAGGTTAAGGCTGTCGAACGGCGCCTGGCTGACGCCGCCCGTACGGGTAGTCACACAGGCTTTCACCCCGACAGGCGCGGGCCAGTCAGGAATCAGCCAGTCATTCATCCGACAAACGCCTCGCGATCCTGCTTGAGCAGCGACAGCAACCAGACAAAATCGTCTGGAAGTGGCGATTCCCAGCTCATGCGCTTACCGCTCGTCGGATGGTCCAGCTCCAGGAAACGTGCATGCAAGGCCTGGCGCGGGAACGTCTTGAGCGATTCGACCATGGTCTGGCTCGCCGCAGGCGGAATGCGGAAGCGGCCGCCATAGGCCGGATCGCCCACCAACGGGAAGTTGATGTGGGCCATATGCACGCGAATCTGGTGGGTACGACCGGTTTCCAGCTTGACCCGCACATGGGTGTGGGAACGGAAACGCTCGAGCACGCGGTAGTGGCTCACCGCCTGCTTGCCGCCTTCCATCACCGCCATACGCTGGCGCTGCTGGCCGTGGCGACCGATTGGGGCATTGATCTTGCCGCCAGCCACGACCACACCGATCACGATGCACTCGTAGATACGGCTGACGCTACGGCTCTGCAATTGCGTAACCAGTTGCGTCTGCGCCTGAATGGTCTTGGCCACCACCATCAAGCCGGTGGTGTCCTTGTCCAGACGGTGCACGATGCCGCAACGCGGCACGTTGACGATGTCGGGGATGTGGTGCAACAGGGCATTGAGCAAGGTGCCATCAGCGTGCCCGGCCGCCGGGTGAACCACCAGGCCTGCGGGTTTGTTGATGACCAGGATGTCGTCGTCTTCATAGACGATGTCCAGCTCGATGTCCTGGGCGACCCATTCTCCCTGGGCTTCCTGCTCGGCAGTCAGCTCAAGAATCGCACCGCCATGGACTATGTCTCGCGGGCGGATAACCGCTCCATCCACAGTCAGGCGGCCGTCTTTGATCCAGGCGGAAAGGCGCGAGCGCGAGTGCTCAGCGAATAATTGTGCGGCGACTTGATCGAGGCGTTGGCCGCCCAATTCGGACGGCACCTCTGCGCGAAGTTCAATTTTATCGGACATGCTCAGACTAGGCGTGGCACAGCCTTTGGTTTCGGCTGCGCGCTTGTGGTTAAATACGGCGTCTTTTGCCCCGAGGCTTTCAACGGGGCGCTCATCATAACAGGACGGCCCCGCCCAAGACAGCGGCCGTCATAGGGACGCAAGCCGCCATGCAAGTGAAACACCTGCTGCTGATCGCCATCCTCGCCATGACTGCTGCTTGCTCGTCAACAAAGGAAGTCGTCGACGAAAACCTGAGCGAAGTCGAGCTGTACCAACTGGCACAGAAAGACTTGGACAATAATAGCTACACCAGCGCCACAGCGAAGCTGAAGGCCCTGGAGTCGCGCTATCCGTTCGGGCGCTACGCCGACCAGGCCCAGCTTGAGCTGATCTACGCCAACTACAAGAACGCCGAGCCGGAGGCTGCCAAGTCCGCCGCCGAGCGCTTCATCCGCCTGCACCCGCAACACCCGAACGTGGACTACGCCTACTACATGAAGGGCCTGACCTCGTTCGACCAGGATGTTGGCCTGCTGGCGCGCTTCCTGCCGCTGGACATGACCAAGCGAGACCCAGGCGCCGCTCGCGACTCCTACAACGAGTTCGCCCAGTTGACCAGCCGCTACCCAAACAGCCGCTACGCGCCGGACGCCAAGCAGCGCATGATCTACCTGCGTAACCTGCTGGCTTCCTACGAAATCCACGTGGCCCACTACTACCTGACCCGCCAGGCGTATGTAGCTGCCGCCAACCGTGGTCGTTATGTGGTGGAAAACTTCCAGGAAACCCCTTCCGTGGGTGACGGCCTGGCGGTGATGACCGAGGCTTACCAACGTCTGCACCTGGACGACTTGGCCAGCACCAGCCTGGAAACCCTGAAGCTCAACTACCCTGATCACCCGAGCCTGAAAGACGGCCAGTTCGTGCCTCAGGTTGCCGAAGCAGACAACCGCTCGTGGCTGAGCAAGTACACCCTGGGCTTGATCGAGTCGCGGCCGCCGTTGCCGCCGGGCGAAACTCGCGCCAACCAGGACGTGATCAAGCAGTTCCAGGATGCCAAGGAAGCCATTCCTTCGGACCTCAAGCCGCACGACGAGAACGGCGACGTGATCGAAGAAGAAGAGCCGCAGGCCCTGGGCAACAACCAGGACCGCTCGTGGTTCAGCTACATGACCTTCGGTGTGTTCGACTGAGCCTGTCGACGCAACGCAAAAAGGAGCCTTTCGGGGCTCCTTTTTTATGGGCAAGGATTATTGCGCTGTGCGCCTGCCACGTCCTTGGCTAAACTGGCGCATTCCTTATCGAGAAACCGCCCATCATGCTTCGTCTTCTGTTCTGGATTGCCGTTATTGCTGCCGCGGTATGGTTCTGGCGCAAATTCAAAAGCCCGACCGCCAGGCAGCAACGCACCAGCGAGCCCGGCGCTGCGTTGATGGTGCGCTGCGCACATTGCGGTGTGCACTTGCCGCAGGATCGCGCCCTGAGTTCGCGCCAGGAGTGGTATTGCACCCAGGCGCATCTGGAGCAAGGACCGAAGTCTATCCAGCGTTGATCCGACCTTCGGGGGCATAGGGTGCCGGATCGATGATCGGCGCACGCTCCAGCAGCAAATCGACAAATAACTGGCACGATGCCGGCGCCAGGACCAACCCGTTGCGGTAATGCCCGCAGTTGAGCCACAGCCCGCTGAAGCCGGGTACCCGACCGATATAGGGGATGCCCTCCGGCGAGCCGGGCCGCAAGCCGGCCCAATGCCCCACCACTTCGGCGTCGGCCAGGGCGGGAATCAGTTCCACAGCCGAAGCCTTGAGGCTTTCCAGCGCGGTGTCGGTTGGCGTCTTGTCGAACCCCTCATATTCCAGAGTGCTGCCGATGAGGATGTGCCCATCACGCCGAGGGATCGCATAACGCCCTTTGGCCAGGACCATGCTCGACAGGAAGTCCGACGCGCATTTGTACAAAATCATCTGCCCCTTGACCGGCTCTACCGGCAGCGCCAAGCCCAGTGTGCCGAGCAACTCGCCGCTCCACGCCCCCGCTGCAAGCACCACCTGATCCCCTAGAATCGGCCCCTCTGCCGTATCCACGCCCACTACGTTGCCGCCATCCAGAACAAAACCGGTCACTGCGCACTGTTCGTGAACGGTCACGGCAGGCAGGGCCAATAGCGCGGCCTTCAGGGATTTGACCAGGCGCGGGTTGCGCACGTTGGCCACGTTGGCCATATAGATCGCCTGGGAATACCCGCCACCCAAGACAGGAACCGCGTCATGGGCGGCAGACACATCGACCTTGCTCAGAGGCCGACCTTCACGAGCAGCCCAGTCCAGCGCCTCGGTTTCATCGTCCAGGTCCAGCCAGTACAACCCCGTGGTATGGACCTCCGGGTCGACACCGGTAGCGGCAAACAGCCGCTCAGCCAGTTGCGGATAAAAATCCTGGGACCAATGGGCCAACGCTGTGACCGCCGGGCTATAGCGCCACGGATACAGTGGCGAAACAATGCCTCCGCCCGCCCATGACGACTCCTGCCCCACACCGGCACGCTCCAGCAAGATCACAGCCTGCCCCTGGGTTGCCAGATTGAACGCCGTCAACAAGCCGATGACTCCGCCACCGACAATCACCACTTGCTGTTGCTTAGCCATCATTTGATCCAGTCGATAAATAGGAATAAACGCCCCCGGCGCCCAATCATCCAGCACCCTCATCATTGCCCCCAGCATGTCTGGCGCGACATTTCAGGTGCCGCCCCCGGATTGCCACGCGCACCGCTGCTGTCCAGGCTGAAGTCACCGCAAGGGTCGCCGGCCATCAACGAATCGGCGCCCGGTGTAGCAACCAGGTAGAAATCCTGAGGGTTCAACGCTACGGTGATTCTATAGCGATCATTGCCCGTACTGACGCCGCTTGCGTCAATAAAAGTGCCGTTCCTCATATGAAACCGCTCCAGGCGCTGAGCCTGCTCGGTCAACAGCGCGACGATTTCCGTGCGATAGACCTTTTTCACATGGCCGGTGTACCCGGGGTAAGCGATTCCGGCCAGAAACGCGATGATCGCCACGGTGATCAATAGCTCGATCAGGGTAAAACCCTGGCTGTCCATGCCCATTCCATTGCTCCTTATTGAAGTTGCCGCCACGAAACCCGCCGAAACCGCGAGCCACTCTCCTCCTCCACCCGCGCATATACGCTCTCCAATACCGTGCGCGATTGACCACTGAGCCCGACCGCTGTTACCCGGTACAACGTCGCCAGGGCTTGCGGCGGCACATGCGGCAGCCCTGCGCCAGGCCCCAGGGACTGAATACCGTAGAGCCCACCCTTGATGGCAACCCAGTTAACCGATGACACAGGATGGGGCCCGGCACCCACCACCGAAAACGCTTCATCCGGTGGTCCGCAGGCAGCGATCGACTGGCACTGCGGCAAGGCCGCGCCCTTTCGCCTCACACCTTGCTCTCCCAGCCTCAAGCCACTTTCTGCGGCTTGCAGCGACTGGTTGCGGTGCCACAGGCTACCGGTGATCTTTTGCTGGGTGACCGCCCCCTGTATCGAAGACAGGCCGATCAACGACAACAGCAGCAAAAACACCAGGCTTATCAGCAGGACCATCCCCCCCTGCCGCGAAGAAACACCCCCAGCAAGCACCATGGTCGCCCTAGCCCAAGCGGTTTCGCAGCGCCGCCACGACGCTGTAGGTTTGATCTTTTACCCGCCCCGTCGGGTCTTGCAACGTCATGCGGATGCGCACACTGCGGATCAAGGACTCATCGGTCGGGATAGCGTCATAACGCACAACCCGAACGGATACCGGGCTGGCAGCCACGCCGAAACTGACATCGAAAGCCCGTACGTTATCCACCAACACAGCCCTGGCCGGCGACGCAAGCGTGCTGACCTTCAACTGGCCCGCCTCGAAGGTGTAGGTCAGTTGCCGAATCGCAAATCGAATCTGCCCGGGAGCAGGTGCAGGTGAGCTGCCTGAATAGGCTTGGGCGCCAGCAGTGCAGTCGGAGAGCACCGTCCAGTCAGGCCTGCCGCCGCCGACATCGGCAGTGACCAGCGTCAGCGACTTTGAACTGCCCCCGGCATTCCAGCTGACCGGCCTTTCAAAGGCTGGCGGGGCATTCTCGATAAAGGCCGGGGCCAAACAGCCAAACATACCCGCCTGGCGAATATCCCGGATCATCTTGCCCAGCACAAACCGCGCATCATCCTGCAGCAACATGGCCGCCTGCTGGCTGGCGTGGGTCGCTCGGGAATTGATCAGCACCTGGCTCCCGCCAAGCACCAGCACCAAACCGACGGCCAGGGCCAGCAACAATTCCACCAGGTTGAAACCTCTAACCCGATGCCTCATTGCATCACCCCCGGCTCATTATCGATGCGACTGGTCAGGGTGAAGGTTTCCCGCGTGCCAGGCGTGTTTGCACCCCGGCTGTCATCCCAACTGATACTGACAGTCACTTCATCTGCACTGACCGCCACAGAGCCTTTGCCGCTCTCCCCGGCAAAACCGCGAATATTGGCTTCAAAATCATGCAGGTCCACGTCACGCACGCTGGTGGTCGCGGTACTGGCCGGCGCTCGAGCGCCACGACGCAACGAGTAGTCGGCACCGGAATTGGCACGGATTCGGTCGAGCATATCGTAGGCGATGAAACTGGCCTGGCTGGTCATCCTCGAACTGTCGGTGTACTTGAGGGCGTTGAGCTGGAGCATCACTGCACCTAACAGCCCGACGGCGAGAATCAGCACCGCCACCAGCACTTCAATCAATGTCATGCCGATTTGGTACCGAGGAAAAGTCGGGAAGAAACAGGTTTTCAGGCAGGCAGGCATTACCGTCGTCATCCGTGTCGAGGGCCGAAAAAAGCAGGAAAACCCTGCTGTGAGACCCAAGACTAGCGTCGGTTTTTCGCCGGCGCCGGTTACGGAACAAAGGGAAATACTTTGGACATAAAGGCCATCATTCGACACTCCGAGCCGGACGCTATACCTATGTTTCAACCCTGTATGTACACACGCCCACGGAGGGACGGCCTATGGAGCAACGAGGTTTCACCCTGATCGAACTGCTGCTCGGACTGATCGTGAGCGGCATCCTGGCGCATCTGGCTACGCCCAGTTTCACCGGCCTGCTGGAATCACAGCAGCGACAAAGCGCGGCGCAATCACTGACAAACGGATTTCGCTTCGCACGCACTGAAGCCATCACGCGTAACCGCGCGGTGGTCATCCACGCACTGGACGATGACTGGAGCCGGGGTTGGCGGGTCGTGCTGGATGTAAGCGGGCGTGGCCATCTGGACGACGACAACCCGGTGTTACTGGAGCGCCAGGGCAGCGGACGGGTGCCGATCGTCGGGAATGGACCGGTCAAAAGCCAGGTACGCTTCAGCGGATTGGGCGAGCCGGTATTTGCTGGGGGAGGTTTTCGTGCCGGCACTGTACATATATGCGCCACGGACTCGGTACAGAGCCTGTACCAGGTGGTGCTGGCGCCCAGTGGGCGCATCAGCCTGCGCAGCGATAGAGCCGAACAGGCGTTGTGCCGAAGTTACTCCGGCACCCTGGCATTCAGAGGAGGGAGCGAACCCGCAGCTCCTTGGGCATGGAGAAAGTGATGTTCTCTTCACGACCGGCCAACTCATCGGCGCCCGTAGCCCCCCAGGCATGCAACTGCTGGATGACGCCGCGCACCAGGACTTCCGGGGCCGAAGCGCCAGCCGTGATGCCAATACGCTCGACACCATCGAACCAGCTGCGCTGCATATCTTCAGCACCGTCGATCAGGTACGCCGGTGTCGCCATGCGTTCGGCCAATTCGCGCAGGCGGTTGGAATTGGAGCTGTTAGGGCTGCCGACCACCAGCACTACATCGCATTCATCGGCCAACTGTTTGACTGCATCCTGGCGGTTTTGGGTGGCGTAGCAGATGTCGTCCTTGCGTGGCCCACCAATGGCCGGGAAGCGGCTGCGCAGCGCGTCGATGACGCGGCTGGTGTCGTCCATGGACAAGGTGGTCTGGGTCACGAACGCCAAACGCTCCGGGTTGTGAACCTGCAAGCTGGCGACGTCTTTTTCGTCTTCCACAAGGTAGATGGCGCCACCATTGCTGCCGTCGTATTGGCCCATGGTGCCTTCGACTTCCGGGTGACCGGCATGGCCAATCAGGATGCATTCGCGACCATCACGGCTGTAGCGCGCGACTTCGATATGTACCTTGGTGACCAGCGGACAGGTGGCGTCGAATACTTTCAGGCCACGGCCAGCCGCTTCGGTACGTACGGCCTGGGAAACACCGTGGGCGCTGAAGATAACAATAACGTCGTCCGGCACCTGCTCCAGTTCTTCGACAAAGATGGCGCCACGTGCGCGCAGGTCTTCGACCACGAACTTGTTATGGACGACCTCATGGCGCACATAGATCGGCGGCCCGAAGACTTCCAGGGCGCGGTTGACGATTTCGATCGCCCGGTCCACGCCGGCGCAGAAGCCACGGGGGTTGGCGAGTTTGATTTGCATGCTGTGCCTCGTGTCTGGCGCTTGGGCCAGAGTTGATGCTACTGAACTGACAATGGCGACCAAGGGCGGGAGCGGGCTTGCCCCCTCCCACATTTTAGATCGGGGCGTTGATCAAAGAGCTTTAACGTCGATGATTTCAACGTCGAACGTCAAGGTTTTACCGGCCAACGGGTGGTTGAAGTCGATGGTTACCTGCGCGTCATCGAAGGTTTTGACCACACCGGGCAGTTCGGTATTCGCCGCATCGTTGAAGATCACCAGCAGGCCTTCCGACAGGTCCATGTCCTGGAACTGCGAACGCGGGATGATCTGCACGTTTTGTGGGTTGGGCTGGCCAAAGGCGTTTTCCGGCAGGATCTGCAGGGTGCGCTTGTCGCCGGCCTTGAAACCGAACAGGGCCGCTTCAAAACCTGGCAACAGGTTGCCGTCGCCGACCTTGAAAGTCGCCGGGGCTTTGTCGAACGTGCTGTCGACCGTGTCGCCATTCTCCAGGCGCAGTGCGAAATGCAAGGTGACTTCCGTGTTCTGGCCGATGCGTTGCCCAGCCAATACCTGATCAGTCATTGACGGTCTCTCCGGTTTTCTTACTTTTGAACATGTCCAGCGCCAGCATGATTGCACCGACGGTGATGGCGCTGTCGGCAAAATTGAACGCCGGGAAGTAATGGCGGTTCTGCCAATGCACCAGGATAAAGTCGATCACATGGCCCAGGGCAATACGGTCGTACAGGTTGCCCAGGGCACCGCCCAACACCAGGGCCAAGGCGATGGCCAGCCAGGTGTCATCGCGGCCCAGGCGTTTGAGCCAGACCACGAGCACCGCACTGACCACCACTGCGATCAGGGCGAACAGCCAGCGCTGCCAGCCGCCGCCGTCAGCCAGGAAGCTGAAGGCGGCGCCGGTGTTGTAGGCCAGGGTCCAGCTGAAGTAATCCGGGATCACCACGATTTGCTGGAACATTTCCAGGGAGCCCTCGAAATGAGCCTTGCTGACCTGATCGATGACCAGGACCAGCACGCTCAGTACGAGCCAGCCCAGGCGTCCGAAACGACTGGCTGCATTAGGCATAGTGGCGAACCTCGCCTTCACCCGAGATGTTGTCGACGCAACGACCGCAGATTTCCGGATGCTCAGGGTTCACCCCGACGTCTTCACGGCAGTGCCAGCAACGGGCGCACTTAGGGAAGGCCGACTTGACCACCTTGAGCTTGAGGCCCGGCACTTCGGTGGCTACGGCATCCGCCGGTGCCTGGGCAAACGGTGCCAGGCTCGCAGTGGAAGTGATCAACACGAAGCGCAGCTCATTGCTCAGCTTGGTCAGGTCGGCAGTCAGGCCTTCCTCGGCAAACAGGGTGACTTCGGCCTGGAGGTTGCCACCGACGGCCTTGGCCGCACGCTGAACCTCCAGCTCCTTGTTCACCGCAACCTTGACGGCCATTACGCCTTCCCAGTACTCGCGGCCCAGTTCGAAGTCGGCCGGCAGTTCGGTCAAGCCTTCGTACCAGGTATTGAGCATGACGGACTCGTTACGCTCGCCCGGCAGGTATTCCCACAGCTCATCGGCGGTGAAGGCCAGGATCGGTGCGATCCAGCGCACCAGCGCTTCGGAGATGTGGTACAGCGCGGTCTGCGCCGAACGGCGGGCCTTGCTGTTGGCACCGGTGGTGTACTGGCGGTCCTTGATGATGTCGAGGTAGAAACCACCCAACTCCTGCACACAGAAGTTGTGGATCTTCGAGTACACGTTCCAGAAGCGGTATTCGCCGTAGTGCTCCTGCAACTCGCGCTGCAGCAACAGGGTACGGTCCACGGCCCAACGGTCCAGGGCGAGCATGTCCTCGGCCGGCAGGATGTCGGTGGCCGGGTTGAAACCGGTCAGGTTCGACAGCAGGAAGCGTGCGGTATTACGGATACGGCGGTAGGCATCGGCGCTACGGGCCAGGATCTGGTCCGACACGGCGATCTCGCCGGAGTAATCGGTCGACGCCACCCACAGGCGCATGATGTCGGCGCCCAAGGTGTCGTTGATCTTTTTCGGCTCGATCACGTTCTTCAGCGACTTGGACATCTTGCGGCCCGTCTCGTCGACGGTGAATCCGTGGGTCAGCAGCTCGCGATACGGGGCGTGGTTGTCGATGGCGCAACCGGTCAGCAGCGACGAGTGGAACCAGCCCCGGTGTTGGTCGGAGCCTTCCAGGTACAGGTCGGCACGCGGGCCGGTTTCGTGACCCATCGGGTGCGAGCCGCGCAGCACGTGCCAGTGGGTGGTACCGGAGTCGAACCATACGTCGAGGGTGTCGCTGATCTTGTCGTACAGCGGCGCTTCGTCACCCAGCAACTCGGCGGCGTCCAGCTTGAACCAGGCTTCAATGCCTTCCTGTTCGACACGCTGGGCCACCACTTCCATCAGTTCGACGGTGCGTGGGTGCAGCTCACCGCTTTCCTTGTTGAGGAAGAACGGGATCGGCACACCCCAGTTGCGTTGACGGGAGATGCACCAGTCCGGACGGTTGGCGATCATCGAATGCAGGCGCGCCTGGCCCCAGGCCGGGACGAACTGGGTGTCTTCGATAGCCTTGAGCGAGCGTACACGCAGGGTATCGCCGCTGGCCGGCTCTTTGTCCATGCCGATAAACCATTGCGCGGTGGCGCGGTAGATCAGCGGGGTCTTGTGGCGCCAGCAGTGCATGTAGCTGTGCTTGATGGTGTCGGTTTGCATCAGCGCACCGACTTCACGCAGCTTGTCGATGATCGGCTGGTCGGCCTTGAAGATGAACTGGCCGCCGAAGAACTCCAGCGAAGGCACATAAACACCGTTGCTTTGCACCGGGTTGATGATCTCATCGTTGACCATGCCGTACTTCTTGCAGATCACGAAGTCGTCCACGCCATAGGCCGGCGAGCAGTGAACCACACCTGTACCCGAACCCAACTCGACGTAGTCAGCCAGGTACACCGGCGACAGACGGTCATAGAACGGATGACGGAAGTTGATCAGCTCCAGCGCGGAACCGGTAGTGGTGGCAATTACCGAACCTTGCAGCTCGTAGCGAGCCAGGCACGCTTCGACCATTTCCTCGGCCAGCACCAGCAGGCGATCACCGACGTCCACCAGGGCGTAGGTGAATTCCGGGTGCACGTTCAGCGCCTGGTTGGCGGGAATGGTCCACGGGGTGGTGGTCCAGATCACGATGGCAGCCGGTTTGCTCAGGCTTGCCAGGCCAAAGGCCTCGGCCAGCTTGGCGTCGTCGGCGATCGGGAAGGCCACGTCGATGGTCGAGGACTTCTTGTCTTCGTATTCGACTTCCGCTTCAGCCAGGGCCGAGCCGCAATCGAAGCACCAGTTCACGGGCTTGAGGCCCTTGAACACGAAACCGCCCTTGACGATTTCGGCCAAGGCACGGATTTCACCGGCCTCGTTCTTGAAGTTCATGGTTTTGTACGGGTTGTCCCACTCGCCCAGCACACCCAGGCGGATGAACTCGGACTTCTGCCCTTCGATCTGCTCGGCAGCGTAGGCACGGCACAGTTCGCGGGTTTTATCCGCGCCCAGGTTCTTGCCGTAGGTCACTTCGACCTTGTGTTCGATCGGCAGGCCGTGGCAGTCCCAACCTGGGACATAAGGCGCGTCGAAGCCCGAAAGGGTTTTCGAGCGCAGGATCATGTCCTTGAGAATCTTGTTCAGCGCATGACCGATGTGAATCGTGCCGTTGGCATAAGGAGGGCCGTCGTGCAGGACGAATTTCGGACGATCCTTGCCAATTTCGCGCAACTTTCCGTACAGGCCAATACTGTCCCAGCGCTGCAGGATCTGCGGTTCGCGCTGTGGCAGGCCGGCCTTCATTGGGAAGGCGGTGTCCGGAAGGTTTAGCGTGGCTTTATAGTCGGTCATTTAAGGCTCTTCGGTTAGCGATGGGCGCTAGGTGCGGCTAGTGCACGGGCGGCGGCGACATCCGCATTGATCGCCGTTTTCAACGCCTCAAGCGAGGCGAAACGCTGCTCTTCACGCAGCTTCTGGTGGAAAACCACCGTCAAACGCCGGTCATACAGATCACCGGCAAAATCCAACAGATGAACTTCCAGGTGGGCCTTGCCATCACCTGCAACCGTGGGCCTGACGCCTATGTTGGCGACTCCCGGCCACGATTGGCCGTCGATATCGACGCTCACCAGGTAAACCCCGGTCAGCGGCACACGGCGGCGCTTGAGTTGCACGTTGGCGGTTGGCGTGCCCAGTTGGCGCGCCAGCTTCTGGCCGTGCAGTACCCGCCCGGCAATGCGGAACGGGCGACCGAGCAAACGCTCGGCCAAGGCGAAGTCGGCAGCGGCCAGGGCGTTACGCACCTGGGTGCTGCTCACGCGCAGGCCGTCCAGTTCGACGGTTTGCGCGGCTTCGACGGTAAAGCCCTGGGTGATACCGGCGTGTTGCAGGAACTCGAAATCCCCGACCCGGTCGCAGCCAAAACGGAAGTCGTCGCCGACCTCCAAATGCTGTACGCCCAGGCCATCTACCAGTATGCGGTCGACGAACTCGGCAGCGCTGAGACTTTGCAAACGCTGGTTGAAAGCCAGGCAGAGGACGCGGTCCACGCCTTCTTCGGCCAGCAGTTGCAGCTTGTCCCGCAGACGGGCCAGACGTGCCGGTGCCGTTTCCGGGGTGAAATATTCCCGCGGCTGCGGCTCGAAAATCACCACGCAGCTGGGTACGCCCAACTCGACCGCACGCTCGCGCAGCCGGGCCAGGATAGCCTGGTGGCCACGGTGAACACCGTCAAAGTTGCCAATAGTGGCGACGCAGCCCCGATGCTCAGGGCGCAGGTTGTGGAGACCTCGAACCAGCTGCATAACGCGCTTCTTGCTCATAAAGTGGTCGATTATAACCACACCCGGCCCCGGACGACAGGCAACAGCGCAGGGCAAATGGATCGAATCGATAAAACAACCGTTTTATCGCGGCAAACTCTCTAGCTCAACGACTTGCGATTGAAATCCCGCAGGCGGAAGCCTTGCAGCAGCAACATCCCGAAGTACACCACCACGCCGGCCACGACCAGCACGCCCAGGCGCATGAAGCGCTCCAGCATATGCCCCTCATCCCAGGCCGGCGTGAAGTGCATCAGGCCGAGCAATACCGCCGACATCATCGCAACCGCCACCAGCAACTTGAGGGCGAACATGCCCCAGCCAGGCTGAGGCTGGAACATCTGTTGTTTGCGCAGCTGATAAAACAGCAGGCCGGCATTGATGCACGCACCGGCACTGATGGCCAGGGCCAGGCCGGCGTGGGCCAGCGGACCAATAAACACCAGGTTGAGCAGTTGCGTGACGATCAGGGTGAAGATCGCGATCTTTACCGGCGTGCGGATGTTCTGCTGGGCATAGAAGCCAGGCGCCAGCACCTTGATCACGATGATGCCGAGCAGGCCGACGGAATAAGCCACCAGCGCATGCTGGGTCATCAACGCGTCATGGGCATCGAATTGCCCGTATTGGAACAGCGACACTGTCAGCGGCTCGGCCAGGATCCCCAACGCCAGTGCGCACGGCAGCACCAGCACGAAACACAGGCGCAGTCCCCAATCGAGGATGCGCGAGTATTCCTGGCGATCCTTGCTGGCATAGGTGCGTGCCAGCGTCGGCAGCAAAATGGTGCCGAGGGCTACGCCCAGCACGCCAGACGGCAGTTCCATGAGGCGGTCGGCGTAATACATCCATGACACCGAGCCGGATACCAGCAGCGAGGCGAACGCGGTGTTGATGATCAGGGAAATCTGGCTCACCGACACCCCAAGGATCGCCGGCAACATATTGCGCATCACGCGCCAGACGCCGGTGTCCTTGAGGTTCAGGCGCGGCAATACGAGCATGCCGATCTTTTTCAGGTGCGGCAGTTGGTAGAGCAACTGCGCCAGGCCACCGGCCAGCACGGCCCAGCCAAGGGCCATGACCGGCGGATCGAAGTAAGGTGTCAGGAACAGCGCAAAAATAATCATGCTGACGTTAAGCAGCGTCGGCACGAACGCCGGCACCGAGAAACGGTTCCAGGTGTTGAGGATCGCACCGGCCAGGGATGACAGTGAGATCAGCAATATATAAGGAAAGGTCACCCGCAACAGGTCAGTGGTCAGCGCGAATTTTTCCGGCGTATTGGCAAAACCCGGCGCCGTGGCCCAGATCACCCAGGGCGCGGCGAGCATGCCGACGATGGTCACCAGCATCAACACCAGGGTGAGCAGGCCCGAGACATAGGCAATGAAGGTACGGGTCGCCTCCTCCCCCTGCTGGGTCTTGTACTCGGCCAGAATCGGCACGAACGCCTGGGAAAACGCGCCCTCGGCAAAGATCCGCCGCAGCAGGTTGGGCAGTTTGAACGCAATAAAGAACGCATCCGTGGCCATGCTGGCGCCAAAAATACGCGCCAGCAGGGTGTCACGCACGAACCCCAAAACCCGGGAGATCATCGTGATAGAGCTGACGGCGGCCAACGATTTGAGCAGATTCATTGAAAGAGTTTGCGCCTATAGATAAAGAGCAGGCGAACTAAGCGCCTACTTATGCGATACTGCGCGCCTGCAACAGCACAGCGCCAAAGCTCGCGAGTTTACAGGTCAAGCGCCGGAAATAAATCACCCGCCTCTTCAGATCGACCACTCAGCAGTTCGCATCAGCCGGCCTTGACAACACATCAAGTCATCGGCATGATTCGCGGCCTATTTTGTTTGCTATTTCCTAAAAAGTCTTTCGAGGAGCTCGACGGTGGCCAACACACCTTCCGCCAAAAAACGTGCAAAACAGGCTGAGAAGCGTCGCAGCCACAACGCCAGCCTGCGTTCCATGGTTCGTACCTACATCAAGAATGTAGTTAAAGCCATCGACACCAAAGACGCTGAAAAAGCTCAAGCAGCTTACGTTCTGGCTGTGCCAGTTATCGACCGTATGGCCGATAAAGGCATCATCCACAAGAACAAGGCCGCTCGTCATAAGAGCCGCCTGAATGGCCACATCAAGGCTCTGAGCGTTCCTGCTGCTGCCTAAGTGGTAACAACTGCCACGCAGCCCAGGTTGCGAAACAGTTAAGAAATGCCCCGTACCGAAAGGTCTGGGGCATTTTTGTTTGTGCCTGAAAATACACCACGATCAAAATGTGGCGGGGGGATCCGGTAGAGATTTTCAAGCGCACAAAAAACGCCCCGAACCAGTCGGGGCGTTTTTTTTGCTACCACTTGATCAAAACATCAATCAATGGTGATGACCGCCTTCACCGTGGACGTGACCGTGGGCCACTTCTTCCTGGGAAGCGTCGCGGATGGCAACGATCTTCACTTGGAAGTTCAGGCGCTGGCCAGCCAGAGGGTGGTTGCCGTCGACGGTGACGTCGTCGCCGTCCAGATCACGAATGGTGACGATCTGCATTTGACCGTCCGGCGCGGAGGCGTGGAACTGCATGCCCACTTCCAACTCATCAACACCTTCGAACATGCTGCGGCTCAGGGTGCTGACCAGTTCGGCGGAGTATTCGCCGTAGGCATCTTCAGGTTCTACGGCAACGGTCAGCTCATCACCAACGCTCTTGCCTTCCAGAGCCTTTTCCAGGCCTGGGATGATGTTACCTGCGCCTTGCAGGTAGACCAGCGGCGCGCCGCCGGCTGAGCTGTCGATGACCTCACCAGCGTCGTTGGTCAGGGTATAGTCGATGGAGACAGCCTTGTTAGCGGCGATCGTCATGGGGCGAGACCTTTTGCATAAGAATGAAGAACGGACAAGTCTAAACAAGGATTTGCCCGAAAGCGAACAGAACCCGGACGGACGGGGCCGATCAACGGCATCCTTGATCATCGGCTTCCACCAGGACGAGGAGGGTCACTGGGTTGCCGAGCTGTCCTGCGGCCACACCCAGCACCTGCGCCACCAGCCGCCATGGCAGTCTCGCGCCTGGGTACTCGACGCCACACAGCGCCTGGAAAAAATAGGCCAGCCCTTTGCCTGCGGCTGGTGTGCGCAAGCGCCCGAATAACGATAACCTTGGCGCCTGATTCCCGGTAGGCACTCAACCATAGGGCGCCACCGAAGCCATGCACCTCCAGAGAATTCGCATGCAGACTTTTTTTATCGCGCCCACCGATTTTGGTGTGGGTCTGACCTCCATCAGCCTTGGGCTGGTGCGTACCCTTGAGCGAGCCGGCCTGAAAGTCGGTTTTTTCAAGCCGATTGCCCAGCCACATCCCGGCGATACCGGCCCCGAACGCTCCACCGAGCTGGTGGCTCGCACCCATGGCCTCAAGCCGCCACAACCGCTAGGCCTGGCTCACGTGGAACGCATGCTCGGCGACGGCCAGCTCGACGAGCTGCTCGAAGAAATCATCACCCTTTATCAGCAGGCCGCCGTGGGCAAGGACGTGCTGATCGTCGAAGGTATGGTACCGACCCGCAGCGCCAGCTATGCGGCCCGGGTCAACCTGCACCTGGCCAAGAGCCTGGATGCGGAAGTGATCCTGGTCTCGGCCCCGGAAAACGAAGTGCTCACCGAACTCTCCGGCCGCGTGGAACTGCAGGCCCAGCTGTTCGGCGGCCCGAAAGACCCGAAAGTGCTCGGCGTGATCCTGAACAAGGTGCGCACCGACGAAAGCATGGAAGCCTTCTCGGCGCGCCTCAAGGAGCATTCGCCCTTGCTGCGCAGCGGTGATTTCCGCCTGCTCGGCTGCATTCCTTACCAGCCGGAACTCAACGCGCCGCGCACCCGCGACGTGGCCGACCTGATGGGCGCGCAGATCCTCAACGCCGGCGACTACGAAACCCGGCGCATGACCAAGATCATCATCTGCGCCCGCACCATGCGTAACACCGTGGAGCTGCTCAAGCCCGGCGTGCTGGTGGTGACCCCCGGCGACCGTGACGACATCATCCTCGCCGTCAGCCTGGCCGCGATCAACGGTGTGCCCCTGGCCGGCCTGCTGCTGACCAGCGACACCCTGCCCGACCCGCGCATCATGGATCTGTGCCGCGGCGCGTTCCAGGCTGGGCTGCCGGTTTTGTCGGTGAGTACCGGTTCCTACGAGACCGCCAACCTGCTCAACAACCTCAACAAGGAAATCCCCATCGATGACCGCGAGCGCGCGGAGATCATCACCGATTTCGTCGCCAGCCACCTCGATGCGCGCTGGCTGCACCAGCGCTGCGGCACGCCACGGGAGATGCGCCTGTCGCCGGCGGTGTTCCGCTACCAGTTGATCCAGCGCGCCCAGGCGGCCAACAAACGCATTGTGCTGCCCGAGGGCAGCGAGCCGCTGACCGTGCAAGCCGCCGCTATCTGCCAGGCAAGGGGCATCGCGCGCTGCGTGCTGCTGGCCAAGCCGGCTGACGTAGAAGCGGTCGCGCGCGCCCAGGGCATCGAATTGCCCGAAGGCCTGGAGATTCTCGACCCGGACCTGATTCGCCAGCGCTACGTGGAGCCCATGGTTGCCCTGCGCAAGAGCAAGAGCCTGAATGCACCGATGGCCGAGCAGCAACTGGAAGACACCGTGGTGATCGCCACCATGATGCTCGCACTGGATGAAGTGGACGGCTTGGTTTCCGGTGTTATCCACTCCACCGCCAACACCATTCGCCCGGCCCTGCAGTTGATCAAGACCGCACCGGGCTGCACCCTGGTGTCGTCGGTGTTCTTCATGCTGTTCCCCGAGCAGGTGCTGGTCTACGGCGACTGCGTGATGAACCCGCACCCCAGTGCCGCCGAGCTGGCGGAAATCGCCCTGCAAAGCGCCGACTCGGCCGCCGCCTTCGGCATCACCCCGCGTGTGGCGATGATCAGCTACTCCAGCGGCGACTCGGCCAGCGGTGAGGAAGTGGAGAAAGTCCGCGAAGCCACCCTGCTCGCCCATGAACAGCAAAGCTCACTGCTGATCGACGGCCCGCTGCAATACGACGCCGCCGCCAACGAAACCGTCGCCCGCCAACTGGCCCCCGACAGCCTGGTCGCCGGCAAAGCCACCGTGTTCGTGTTCCCGGACCTGAACACCGGCAACACCACGCACAAGGCCGTGCAACGCAGTGCCGATTGCGTCAGCCTGGGGCCGATGCTCCAGGGCCTGCGCAAACCGGTCAACGACCTGCCACGCGGCGCCCAGGTCGACGACATCGTGTACACCATCGCGCTGACTGCGATCCAAGCCGCCAACCGACCTATGGATATCTAAATGCTGGATTTTCTACCTGCCGCCGTACGCGGGGTGATCGCTTCGCTGCTGTTGGCGCTGAATACGATCCTGCTGTGTTCGTTCCTGTTTATCGTGGCGCTGTTCAAGGCGCTGCCCTTCGCCAAGCGCTTCAGCGAATGGCTGATGAACCACACCCACGAAGCCTGGGTCACCAACAACAAGGGCTGGATGAACCTGGTGCGCCATACCCGTTGGCACCTTAAAGGCCTTGAAGGCCTGGACTACCAGCACTCGTACCTGGTGACCAGCAATCACCAGAGCTGGGTCGACATCATGGTCCTGCAATACGTGCTCAATCGTCGGATTCGCCCGCTGAAATTCTTCCTCAAGCAGGAGTTGATCTGGGTGCCGGTGATTGGCCTGGCGTGGTGGGCACTGGGTTTTCCCTTCATGAAGCGCTACACCAAGGCCTACCTGGAAAAACACCCGGAGAAGAAAGGCAAGGACCTGGAAACCACTCGCAAGACCTGTGCGAAGTTTCGCGACAACCCCGTGGGTATTTTCAACTTTGCCGAAGGCACGCGTTTTACACCGGGCAAGCATGCGCAGCAGAAGTCGCCGTTTCGCTACCTGCTCAAGCCCAAGGCGGGTGGTATCGCGTTTGTGCTGGATGCCATGGGGGAACAGCTGAAATCACTGGTCAATGTGACCATTCACTACCCTGGCGGACGTCCTGGGTATTGGGACCTGCTGTGCGGGAAGGTGCAGGACGTGGTGGTGCAGTTTGAAGAGGTGCAGATTCCGGCAGAGTTTATCGGCAGGAATTATGAGCAGGATGGGGAGTATCGACTGGCGTTCCAGGGGTGGATCAACCAGCTGTGGGAAACCAAGGATGCGTTGCTGGATCAGCTTCACACCGAATTCCCAAGCAAGCGATGATCAACCTGTGGGAGGGGGCTTGCCCAAATGCCAGTCAGTTAAGGCTTTTTGTAGGAGCGAGCTTGCTCGCGAAAAACTCACAGGCGCCGCGCTCATTCAGGAAGCACGCGTTATCGTTGACGTTTTTCGCGAGCAAGCTCGCTCCTACAGGAGGCGATGTAAGCTTAACTGACTGGCATTAGGGCTTGCCCCCTCCCACATTTGACCGCGCCCGGTCTTGAAGATGTGAAAAAGCCCGCCACCGATCACTCGGTGGCGGGCTTTTTTGTGGCCGCGAGACTTAGATCGCGCCGCGCTGACGCAACAGTTCCAGCACTTGCTTGACGCTGTCTTCCAGTGACAGGGCCTGGGTATCGATTACCAGGTCGGCATTCAACGGCACGTCGTACGGGAAGGATTCGCCAGGGATGTTATCCCCACCCGCCGCGTACAAGCCCTGCGGATCACGCTCGGCGCACACCTGCGGGGAGGCCTGCACGTACACGGTCAGCAGGCGGTCGCTGCCAATCAGCGCCTTGGCCTGTTCACGGCCTTCGGCATCCGGGGCGACGAATGCGGCCAGGGTCAGCAGGCCGGCTTCGTTGAACTGACGCGCCACGTGAGCGGCACGGCGCCAGTTTTCGGTACGCCCGGCACGGTCCTGGGGCAAGCCCTTGTTCAGGTCGTGGCGCAGGTTCTGGCCATCCAGCACGAACACCGCACGGCCCATGTCGAACAGCTTGCGCTCGACCGCATAGGCCAAGGTGCTCTTGCCCGCGCCTGACAGGCCGCTGAACAACACGGTAGCCGGTTGCTGGCCGAAACGCTGGGCGCGCTCCTCGGTGGCGACATGGGCCAACTTGCCGTGATGCGCCGCACTGCCGTGGGTGACCGGCGGTGCGATGATCATGCCGGCGCCCACGGTGCCGTTGGTCAGGCGGTCGATGACGATAAACGCACCGGTGGTGCGGTTGCTGTCATAGCCATCCAACGCAATGGCAGCATCGAGGCTGACCTTGACCCGGCCGATCTCGTTCAACTGCAGCGAACTCGCCGGGCCTTCGGCCAGGGTGTTCACGTCCACACGGTGCACGATGCTGGTGATGGAACCCGGCACGTAGCTGGTGGCGCGCTTGATGTCGTATTTCTTGCCCGGCAGCATCGGCTCTTCGGCCATCCACACCAGCATGGCGTCGAAGGCGTCGGTCACTTGCGGCACGTTGTCGGCATGCACCAGCAGGTCGCCACGAGAGATGTCGATCTCGTCTTCCATGGTCAGGGTCACGGCCTGGCCTGGGCCGGCGTGTTCCAGCTCACCTTCGAAGGTGACGATGGATTTGACGCGGCTGCTCTTGCCTGACGGCAGCACCACGACTTCGTCGCCCTTATGCACAATGCCGCTGGCCAGGGTGCCGGCAAACCCACGGAAGTTCAGGTTCGGACGGTTGACGTACTGCACCGGGAAACGCAGGTCGGTGTAGTTGCGGTCGTTGGCGATCTCGACAGTCTCGAGGATCTCCATCAGCGACTGGCCGGTGTACCAGGGCGAGTGCTCGCTCTTGTTCACCACGTTGTCGCCCTTGAGTGCCGACATCGGCACGAATGCCATGGTGCTCGGCTTGAAGGCGATGCCCTCGGCGAACTTCAGGTAATCGGCCTTGATCGACTCGAACACACTTTGGTCAAAGCCATTGATGTCCATCTTGTTGACGGCGATCACGATGTGCTTGATGCCCAGCAACGAGGCGATATAGCTGTGGCGACGGGTCTGGGTCTGCACGCCGTAGCGCGCGTCGATCAGGATGATCGCCAGGTCACAGGTGGATGCACCGGTGGCCATGTTGCGGGTGTACTGCTCATGGCCGGGGGTGTCGGCGATGATGAATTTGCGCTTGGCGGTGGAAAAGTAGCGGTAGGCGACATCGATGGTGATGCCCTGCTCACGCTCGGCCTGCAGGCCGTCGACCAGCAACGCCAGGTCGATGTCGTCACCGGTGGTGCCGGACTTCTTCGAGTCACGGGTGATGGCTTCCAGGTGATCTTCGTAGATCATCTTGGAGTCGTGCAGCAGGCGCCCGATCAGGGTGCTCTTGCCGTCGTCGACGTTGCCACAGGTCAGGAAGCGCAACATTTCCTTGCGCTCGTGCTGGCCCAGGTAGGCGAGGATGTCCTCGCTGATCAAATCAGATTGATGCGACATGACAGCCCCTTAGAAATAGCCTTGACGTTTTTTATCTTCCATCGAGCCGGCACCATCGTGGTCGATGACACGGCCCTGGCGCTCGGAAGTTCGCGTCAGGAGCATTTCCTGAATGATGTCCGTCAGCGTCTCGGCTTCGGACTCCACCGCGCCCGTCAACGGGTAGCAGCCAAGGGTACGGAAACGTACTTTCTTTTTGACGATTCGGGCTTTGTCTTCGTCGGACAAGTGCTCGAGGATGCGGTCGTCGTCGATCATGATCAACGTGCCGTTCTTCTCGATGACATCGCGTTCGGCGGCGAAGTACAGCGGCACGATCGGGATGCCTTCCAGGTAGATGTACTGCCAGATGTCCAGCTCGGTCCAGTTGGACAGCGGGAACACACGGATCGACTCACCCTTGTTGACGTTGCCGTTGTAGACGTTCCACAGCTCCGGGCGCTGGTTCTTCGGGTCCCAGCGGTGCTTGCTGTCGCGGAACGAGTACACGCGCTCTTTGGCACGGGATTTCTCTTCATCGCGACGGGCACCGCCGAAGGCGGCGTCGAAACCATGCTTGTCCAAGGCCTGCTTGAGACCTTCGGTCTTCATGATGTCGGTGTGCTTGGCGCTGCCGTGGGTGAACGGGTTGATGCCCTGCGCCACGCCATCCGGGTTGACGTGGGTGATCAGGTCCAGGCCCAGCTCCTCGACCATTTTGTCGCGGAACTTGTACATCTCCTGGAATTTCCAGCGGGTGTCGACGTGCATCACCGGGAACGGCAGCTTGCCCGGGAAGAAGGCCTTGCGCGCCAGGTGCAGCATCACGGCGGAGTCTTTACCGATCGAGTAGAGCATCACCGGGTTGTCGAACTCGGCGGCGACCTCGCGGATGATGTGGATGCTTTCCGCCTCCAGCTGTTTCAGATGCGTCAGTTTGTCGACCATGGTTACTCACGGAAAAACGATCTTATGGACGGCCAGCGGGCCGTGTTCGAGCGGGGCATGCTAGCACAGCACCTTCTTCTATTCAGGGCACCAGCTAGATCGAAACGGTATATCAATATGCCCCAAGGTTTGGCAGTCAAATCGGGTTGGGGCAATCGATGAACAGATGCTCCAAGGCAAAGCGCCGCGCCAGGTAATCGCCCAGCGCCTGTACACCGTAACGCTCAGTGGCGTGGTGTCCGGCGGCGATAAAGCTGATGTCGTTTTCGCGCGCGCTGTGAAAGGTTTGCTCGGAAGCTTCGCCGCTCAGGAACAGGTCGACGCCCGCGGCGATGGCGTTGTCGATGTAACCCTGGCCACCGCCGGTGCACCAGCCGATGCGGCGGATCATCTGGCTGCCTTCGATCAGCAGCGGCTCGCGGCCCATCACATCCTGCACACGCCGGGCGAAGTCGCGGGGCGACAGCGGTTCGGCGAGCGAGCCGACCAGGCCGACGATCCTGGGGTTGCTCGGGTCCAGTGGGCCTTCGACGGTGATGTCCAACTGGCGGGCGAGTTGCACGTTATTGCCAACGTCGGGGTGCAGGTCCAGCGGCAGGTGGTAGGCCAGCAGGCTGATGTCGTGCTTGAGCAGGGTTTTCAGGCGGCGTTGCTTCATGCCGGTGATGCAGGGGTTTTCGCCTTTCCAGAAATAACCGTGGTGCACCAGGATCAAATCGGCCTGGGCTTCGACGGCCGCGTCCAGCAGGGCAAGGCTTGCGGTAACGCCGCTGACGATGCGCATCACTTGCGGCCGCCCCTCGACCTGCAGGCCATTGGGGCAGTAATCGGCAATTTTTGCGCTGCCAAGGTAGCGGTCCGCTTCCTCGACGAGGGTGGTAAGGGGGACGGCCATAAAAGACTCCTAAATATCCCGTTCCGAGGCGCTCGCAGCCTCGTATAATGCGCGACATTATGGGCGCTCTCCCGCCCCCTGCAACCTGTCAGGACTTACTTGATGCTCAAGGCACTGCGTTTTTTTGGATGGCCATTGTTGGCTGGCGTGCTGATCGCGATGCTGATTATTCAGCGTTATCCCCAGTGGGTGGGCTTACCCAGCCTTGATGTGAACCTGCAACAGGCACCGCAAACCAGTGCGGTAGTGCAAGGCCCGGTGACTTATGCAGATGCGGTAGTCATTGCGGCCCCTGCCGTGGTCAACCTGTACACCACCAAGGTCATCAACAAGCCGGCCCATCCGCTGTTTGAAGACCCGCAGTTCCGCCGCTACTTCGGTGACAACGGGCCCAAACAGCGCCGCATGGAGTCCAGCCTGGGTTCGGGGGTGATCATGAGCCCCGAAGGCTACATCCTCACCAATAACCATGTGACCACCGGCGCCGACCAGATTGTGGTGGCCCTGCGTGACGGCCGCGAAACCCTGGCCCGTGTGGTGGGCAGCGACCCGGAAACCGACCTCGCGGTCCTGAAGATCGATTTGAAAAACCTGCCGTCCATCACCCTAGGCCGCTCCGATGGGCTGCGGGTGGGTGATGTGGCACTGGCCA
The DNA here is from genome assembly GCF_052112325.1 of Pseudomonas sp. Yb2C2. Lineage (NCBI taxonomy): Bacteria > Pseudomonadati > Pseudomonadota > Gammaproteobacteria > Pseudomonadales > Pseudomonadaceae > Pseudomonas > Pseudomonas sp. Yb2C2. Next base: position 267,584 of record NZ_JAVAJK010000004.1, read on the forward strand.
TCGGCAACCCGTTCGGGGTGGGCCAGACGGTGACCATGGGCATCATCAGCGCCACCGGGCGTAACCAACTGGGGCTTAACAGCTACGAAGATTTCATCCAGACCGACGCGGCGATCAACCCGGGCAACTCCGGCGGCGCACTGGTGGATGCCAATGGCAACCTGACTGGCATCAACACGGCGATTTTCTCCAAGTCCGGCGGCTCCCAGGGCATCGGCTTTGCGATCCCGGTAAAGCTGGCGATGGAAGTGATGAAGTCGATCATCGAGCACGGCCAGGTAATTCGCGGCTGGCTGGGGATTGAAGTACAGCCGTTGACCAAGGAACTGGCCGAGTCGTTTGGCCTGACCGGGCGCCCAGGTATAGTGGTCGCCGGGATCTTCCGCGATGGCCCGGCGCAGAAAGCCGGCCTGCAACTCGGGGACGTGATCCTCAGTATCAACGGCGAACCGGCCGGCGATGGCCGTAAGTCGATGAACCAGGTGGCGCGGATCAAGCCGACCGACAAGGTGGCGATCCAAGTTATGCGCAACGGTAAAGAGATCAAGCTGCTGGCGGAAATCGGCCTGCGCCCACCGCCTGCACCGGTCAAGGAAGAGGAATAAATCACCTCGGCAGGTACCCGTTCGCGGGTACCTGTAAGCTCATATTTCAAAGCAAATCCATTCTCATTAGACATGTTATATTGTTTCAATACCGCTATTGGAACGCTCTATCATGCCGTCTCGAACGTTTGCCCCCCTGGCTGGCCTGGCCTTGGGTTTGCTGCTGGATCCCGCCTTTGCCGAAGACAACACCGTTGAGCTGGAGACCATCAGCGTCACCACCGACGCCTATGAATCCGCCACCGGCCCGGTCAACGGCTACCGCGCCACCCGCTCTGCCAGCGCGACTAAAACCGACACCGCCCTGCGCGACATCCCACAGTCCATCAGCGTGATTCCCGCCTCGGTACTCACGGACCTGGGCAGCACCAACGTGGAGCGCGCCCTGGAATTTGCCGGCGGCGTGTCCAAGCAGAACAACTTTGGCGGCCTCACGCTCTACGAATACAGCGTGCGCGGCTTTACCACATCAGAGTTCTACCAAGACGGCTTCAGCGCCAACCGGGGCTACCCGAGCACCCCGGACGCGGCCAATATCGAACGCATCGAAGTGCTCAAAGGCCCGGCCGCCAGCCTGTATGGCCGTGGTGATCCCGGCGGCACCGTGAATATCGTCACCAAAAAACCTCAGCCTGAAGCCTTCACCACCCTGCAAACCAGCGCCGGCAGTTGGGACCGCTATCGCACCGCCGTCGACGTCAATACGCCGCTGGACAGCGAGGGCAACCTGCTGTCGCGGGTCAACCTGGCGGTGGAAGACAACAACAGCTTCCGCGATCACGTCGAGAGCAAGCGTGTATTTGTCGCGCCCTCATTCAGCTGGCAGCTGGCCCCGGACACGTCCCTGCTGGTGGAGAGCGAATTCGTACGCCACAGCTCCACCTTCGACCGGGGCATCGTCGATGCCCCAGGCGTATCGCGCTCCACCTTCCTCGGCGAACCCAACGACGGCGATATCGACAACCACAACAACCGCATCCAGGCGACCCTCGAGCATCATCTCAACGACGCCTGGAAACTGCGCCTGGCCAGCCATTACAAACAAGGCAGCCTGTGGGGCGACGCCTCGGAAAACCGCGCACTGAACACCGACGGCCATACCCTTAACCGCCGTTACCGCGAACGCTCCACGGGCTGGCACGACAGCATCACCCAGCTGGAACTGCGCGGCCTGTTCGACCTTGGCAGTTGGCAGCACGAATTGCTGGTCGGCACCGAATACGAGGACTACCGCAAGAAGGAGCGCGTCACCGCCATAGCCGGCAGCCCCTACGCCATCGACCTCTACAACCCGGTCTACGGCCAGCCCAAACCCAATGGCGCACGCTCCGGCACCGACTTCTTCGAACAGACCAAAAGCCAGGCGCTGAACCTGCAAGACCAGATCATCTTCACCGACCGCCTGCGCGGCATGGTCGGCGCGCGCTTCGAGCATTTCGAACAAAGCACCGACGACTTCACCCGCAACCACGCCAAGAGTCGGCAAACCCACGACGCACTTACCCAGCGCGCCGGCCTGCTGTATCAACTGACGCCAGAGGTCGGCGTATTCGCCAACGCTTCCACCTCGTTCAAGCCCAACAGCGGCCTGGACGCCAGCGGTAAGACCTTCAAGCCCGAAGAAGGCGTGGGCTATGAGGTGGGGATCAAGAGCGAGCTGTTCGACGACCGCCTCAGCGCCACCCTCGCCGCCTTCCATATCGAAAAGGAAAACGTACTGGCCCTGGACTCGGCCACCAATACCAACCGCGCCATGGGCAAGGCACGCAGCCAGGGCTTCGACCTGCAACTGACAGGACAACTGACCGATGCGGTACGCGTGATCGGCGCCTTTGCCTACATCGACGCCGAAGTGACCAAGGGTGATAAAGCCATTCCTGCGGGCAGCCGCATCCTCGGCGTAGCCAAGCACAGTGGCAGCCTGTTGGGGGTGTATGAATTCCAGGACGGCGCGCTGCGCGGTTCAGACCTGGGCGCGGCGTTCACCTATGTGGGGGATCGCTCAGGTGAAGCCGGCAGCCGCTTTGAACTGCCCGCTTACCACACCGTCGATTTGCTGGCCCATTACAAGGCCACGCAGAACGTCACCGTGGGCCTGAACCTCAACAACCTGTTCGATGAAAAGTACTACGAACGGTCCTACAGCAATTACTGGGTCAATCCCGGCGAACCGCGCAACCTCACCGTCAGCCTGACCCTCAACCTGTAACCCCCCCCTTGTAGGAGCGAGCTTGCTCGCGAAGCACCTGAGAGCGCCGCGTTACCCCAGAGGCGCTGCGTTATCGTTAACGACCTTCGCGAGCAAGAACTAGGCGTCCCTCGCTCCTACAGTGACAGCGGTGCTCTTTCGCAGAGCGTATTGAGCGCTGCCGCCCACTGCGGATCGTCATTCAAACACGGCACCAGCACCAACTCCTCACCGCCCGCCTCGCGGAATTGCTCCCGACCACGATCACCGATCTCTTCCAGGGTCTCGATGCAGTCGGCAACAAACGCGGGGCACATCACCAGCAGCTTTTTCACCCCTTGACGGGCCAGCGCTTCCAGGCGTGCCTCGGTGTAGGGTTCGATCCACTTCGCACGGCCCAGGCGCGACTGGAACGCCACTGACCATTTGTCGTCAGGCAAGCCCAGGCGCGCGGCGAAGTCGCGGGCAACGCTGAAGCATTGTGCGCGGTAGCAGGTCGCGAGCACCTCAGGCGAGGCGTTCTTGCAGCAGTCCGCATCCTTGAAACAATGCTGGCCGGTCGGGTCGAGCTTTTTCAGATGGCGCTCGGGCAAGCCGTGGAAGCTCAGCAGCAAGTGGTCGTAATGCGCGTCTATATAAGGTCGGGCGCTGGCGGCCAACGCGTCGAGGTATTCCGCCTGATCGTAGAATGGCTGCAGGATCGAGAACTGTACGTTGAGCTTTTTCTCGCGCACTACCCGCTTGGCTTCTTCAATCACCGTGGTCACGGTGCTGTCGGCAAACTGCGGGTACAGAGGCGCCAGAGTCACTTTCTGAATACCTTGGGCGGCCAACCGCGTGAGCGTCGTTTCCAGGGAAGGCTCGCCATAACGCATCGCCAACTCCACGGGCCCCTGGGTCCACTGCGCGGTCATCTGCTGTTGCAGGCGACGACTGAGCACCACCAGCGGCGAACCCTCGTCCCACCATATAGAGGCGTAGGCATGCGCAGATTGCTCAGGGCGCTTGATCAGGATCAACGACACCAGCAAGCGCCGCACCGGCCACGGCAGGTCGATGACATAAGGGTCCATCAGGAACTGATTGAGGTAGCTGCGCACATCGGCCACCGAAGTGGAGGCCGGTGAACCCAAGTTGACCAGTAACAACGCGTGATCCGTCATGCAACATCCTATCTCTTAGAGGCGGCTGGACAAGTCATCCAAAGCCGCATGCAACTCAGTGAACTGGAAAATGAAACCGGCGGCCATCAAGCGTTCGGGGATCGCCTTCTGCCCGCCCAGCAACAGCCCCGATAACTCGCCCAAACCCACCTTCAATGCAAAGGCCGGCATCGGCATGAACGCCGGGCGGTGCAGCGCCTGGCCCAATGTCTTGGCGAACTCGCGGTTACGCACTGGGTGCGGCGCGCAGGCATTATAAGGACCGCTGGCGTCATCCTTGTGCAGAAGAAAATCAATCAGGGCGATTTGATCCTTGATATGAACCCACGGCATCCACTGCCGCCCGCTGCCGATAGGCCCGCCCAGCCCGAGTTTGAACGGCAGCAACAGGCGCGACAAAAAGCCGCCCTCGGCCGCCAGTACCAGGCCGGTGCGCACCAGCACCACGCGGATGCCCATCGCTTCGGCACGTTGGGCGGTTTCTTCCCAGGCGATGCAGAGTTGGCTGGGGAAATCGTCCTGTACCGGGCCGCTGGCCTCGGTCAGTTCGCGCTCGCCACCGTCGCCGTACCAGCCCACCGCCGAACCGGAAACCAGCACCGCCGGTTTCTGCGCCTGGCTTTCGAGCCAGGCCAGCAGGGTTTCGGTCAAGCCGATGCGGCTGCTCCAGAGCAGCGCCTTGCGTTTGTGGGTCCAGGGACGGTCAGCAATCGGCGCACCCGCCAGGTTGACCACCGCGTCCACCGCGCCAATCACCTCCTCCAGACGAGCCACCCCGAGCACCGTTGCACCGCATAACCGGGCGACGTCTTCAGGATGGCGGCTCCACACCGTCAGGCGATGACCTTGGGCAATCCAGTGTTGGCAGAGTTGGCGACCGATCAGGCCGGTACCGCCGGTCAGCAAAATATGCATGGGACGCTCCTCATGTAACGTTCGCCGCCGATCACTAGTCTATTTTATAAGCAGGGATCAATTTGTAATCGAGCGTGACTTTTGTTTAAGCCTCATGGTTAACCATAGGTCACGCCAAGCGATCAGGTACGCCAAAACTTATACCAAAAAATAATATTGTACAGCTATTGGTGTCGGCGTAGCCTGTACCCAACGGTAAAACGAGGCCTCCCATGACTGTCCCCATCGCGATCATCGGCACCGGCATCGCCGGTCTCTCCGCCGCCCGAGCGTTACAAGACGCCGGGCACGTTGTACAACTCTTCGATAAAAGCCGCGGCAGCGGCGGCCGCATGTCCAGCAAGCGCAGCGACGCCGGCGCACTGGACATGGGTGCCCAATACTTCACCGCCCGCGACCGACGCTTCGTCAACGAAGTGCAGCGCTGGCAAAGCAACGGCTGGGCCGAGCAATGGAAGCCCCAGCTGTACAATTTCAAGTCCGGCCAACTCACCCCCTCCCCCGATGAACAGATCCGCTGGGTCGGCACGCCGCGCATGAGCGCCATCACCCGCGCCCTGCTTGACGACCTGCCGGTGGAGTTCGGCTGCCGGATCACCGAGGTGTTCCAAGGCAAGCAACACTGGAACCTGCTGGATGCCGACGGCGAAAACCACGGCCCGTTCAGCCATGTGATCATCGCCACGCCCGCCCCCCAGGCCACGGCCCTGTTGGCGGCAGCGCCCAAATTGGCGAGTGCCGCCGCCGGCGTGAAGATGGACCCGTCCTGGGCCATTGCCCTGGCCTTCGACAAGCCCCTGGATACCCCCATGGAAGGCTGCTTCGTGCAAGACAGCCCGCTGGACTGGCTGGCGCGCAACCGCAGCAAGCCTGGGCGCGATACGACCCTCGATACCTGGGTGCTGCACGCCACCAGCACCTGGAGCAAGGCCCACCTGGACCTGTCCAAGGAAGCGGTGATCGAACACCTGCACGGCGCCTTCGCCGAATTGCTGCACAGCGCCATGCCCCCACCGTCCTTCAGCCTGGCCCACCGCTGGCTCTACGCACGACCGTCAGGCGCCCATGAGTTCGGGGTGCTGGCCGACGCCGACCTGGGCCTGTACGTGTGTGGCGACTGGTGCCTCTCGGGGCGCGTGGAAGGGGCATGGCTCAGTGGCCAGGAAGCCGCGCGACGGTTGATCGAGCACCTGCAATGAACCGCATCAACCCGGCCAAATTGCTGCTGTCGAAGTGGACGGCAGCCCGGCCCCGCAACAAGGAAAAACACTTCCTGGTCACCGAACTGTTTCGTGACGAGGACGGCACAGTGCTGGAAATCGAGTTGCAAGCCGTCATGACCCTGCGCGCTGAGCGCCTGGCCTGGCAAACCCTGCAAAATGCCGAGGCTTGGCAAATCGGCTGGAAATAGCCTCCACGCAAATACTTGTACAAAATATTTGACTTGTACAGCACCAAACCTATGATGAGATTTAGTTGTACAGATTTCAGATCTTGTACAGGAATCTTGCAGAGGTTTGGCCATGCCCAGCACACCGTCCATCAAGCCGAAGATTGGCATCAGCGCCTGCCTGCTGGGCGAAAACGTGCGTTTCAATGGCGGTCACAAGCAATCCCAGCTATGCAGCGAGGTCCTCGCCGAGTACTTCGACTTCGTGCCGCTGTGCCCGGAAGTGGCGATCGGCCTGGGTATCCCCCGTGAAACCATTCGCCTGGTGGGCGATGCCGAACAGCCCCAGGCCGTCGGCACCGTACACCGCGAACTGAATGTCACCGCGCCGCTGAACGCATACGGCCGCAAAATGGCCGCCGAACACACCGACCTGTGCGGCTACATCTTCATGCAGAAGTCGCCGTCCTGCGGCCTGGAACGCGTCAAGGTCTACCGTGAAAACGGAGCGCCGGTGGAGGGCGGCGGGCGTGGCATCTACGCCCAGGCGTTCTGCGCGCGCCACCCGAACCTGCCTGTGGAAGAAGATGGCCGCCTGAATGACCCGGTACTGCGGGAAAACTTCCTGACCCGCGTCTTCGTCTACGCCAGTTGGCAGCAACTGCTGGCCGAGGGCCTGACCCGCCACCGCCTGCTGGCGTTTCACGCGCGCTACAAGTATTTGCTGATGGCCCACAGCCTGATGCATTACAAGAGCCTGGGCCACCGCCTCGGCAGCATGGCCAGGGACGTCAACCTCGACGAGGTGGCCGCCTGCTATTTCAGCGACCTGATGACCGGCCTGAAAAAGTGCGCCACCCGCGGCACCCACACCAACGTGCTGCAACACATCAGCGGCTACCTCAAGCAGGCCATCAGCGCCGACGACAAACAGGAAATGCAGACAGTCATCAGCCAGTATCACCAGGGCATCGTGCCGCTGGTGGTGCCATTGACCCTGCTCAAGCATCACTTTCGCCAACACCCGGACCGCTACATCGCGCAGCAGGCCTACTTGCAGCCGCACCCGGAAAATCTCAGCCTGCGTAATGCGATCTAAACCATGAAAAGCGTCATGACCGCTATCTTGCAAGACGAACCCGGCGCAGACATCGCCCAAGCCCTCGAAGACGGCTGGCTGCCGATTCGTGAAGTGGCGCGCCAGACCGGCGTCAACGCCGTGACCCTGCGCGCCTGGGAACGCCGCTATGGCCTGATCGTGCCCCAGCGCACCCCCAAGGGCCATCGGCTGTTCAATGCCGAGCATGTACAACGCATCCACACCATCCTCACCTGGCTCAATCGCGGCGTGCCGGTCAGCCAGGTAAAAGGCCTGATCGATTCCGCCCAGGCCCTTCCCGATGCCGTAGAGAACGAATGGCAAGCCTTGCGCCAGAACCTGGTGCAGGCCGTCAGCGAACTGGCCGAACGCCGGGTGGACGATGTGTTTAACCAGGCCATGGCGCTGTACCCGCCGCGCACCCTGTGCGAGCAATTGCTGCTGCCGCTGCTGCAGGAGCTGGAACAGCGCTGGCAAGGCCAGTTTGGCGCTCAGATGGAGCGGGTGTTTTTCCTGTCCTGGTTGCGCAGCAAGTTTGGTGCACGCATCTACCACAACAACCGGCAGTTGCACGGCGCGCCGTTGCTGCTGGTCAACCACTCCGACCTGCCCCTGGAGCCGCACCTGTGGCTCAGCGCCTGGCTGGCCAGCAGCGCCGATTGCCCGGTGGAAGTCTTCGACTGGCCGTTGCCCACCGGCGAGTTGGCCCTTGCGGCGGAACACCTGCAACCGCGCGCCGTGCTCCTGTACTCGAGCAAGGCCCTGCAATTGCCGGCATTGACCAAGCTGCTGGCTGGCGTCAATTGCGCAAAACTGCTCGTCGGACCCACGGTCTGCATCCACCAGGCCGAGCTGGCCGTATTAACCCAAGACATTGCGCAATTGTTCGTGGCCGAAGACCCGTTGTCGGCCCATCAGCTCCTGATCCAGCGTGGACTTATCTAAATGCACTTGATCTGGCTGCGCACCGACTTGCGCCTTCACGACAACACCGCCCTGGCCGCGGCCTGCCAGCGAGGCCCGGTGGCGGCCGTGTACCTGGTCACGCCCGAGCAATGGCTGGCCCATGACGATGCCCCCTGCAAAGTGGATTTCTGGCTGCGCAACCTGCAGCACTTGAGCCAGGCCCTGGGCACCCTGAACATTCCCTTGCTGATCCGCCACGCTGCTACCTGGGATCAGGTTCCCGCCGTGTTAAGTGAACTGTGCCGGGAACTGGCCGTAGAGTCGGTGCACGTCAACGAGGAATACGGCATCCATGAAAGCCGTCGCGATGCAGCTGTCGCTGAGACGCTGGAAGCCGGCGGCGTGACGTTCCACAGCTACCTGGACCAACTGCTTTTCCAACCGGGCAGCGTGCTGACCAAGACCGGCACCTACTTCCAGGTGTTCAGCCAGTTCCGCAAGGTCTGCTACGCGCGCCTGCACAGCGCCCTGCCGCGTCGGGTCGCAACGCCCAAGGCCCAAGCCGTGCTCACGCTCAAGAGCGATCCGATTCCCGAACAGGTCGACGGCTTCGAACCGCCCAGCGACACCTTGCGCGCCCTCTGGCCCGCCGGCGAAGACGAAGCCCGTCGCCGCCTCGACGCCTTTGCCGACCAGCAGATCAGCTACTACAAAGACGAACGGGATTTTCCGGCCAAGCCCGGCACCAGCCAGCTCTCCGCCTACCTGGCCGCCGGCGTGGTTTCGCCGCGCCAATGCCTGCACGCCGCCCTGCAAACCAACCAGGGCGAGTTCGAAAGCGGCGACATCGGCGCCATCACCTGGATCAACGAGCTGCTATGGCGTGAGTTCTACAAGCACATTCTGGTCGGCTACCCACGGGTCTCCCGTCACCGCGCTTTCCGTCCCGAGACCGAAGCCCTGGCCTGGCGCGATGCGCCCGAGGACCTCGCCGCCTGGCAACAGGCGCGCACCGGCCTGCCGATCATCGATGCCGCCATGCGCCAGTTGCTGGAAACCGGCTGGATGCATAACCGCCTGCGCATGGTGGTGGCGATGTTCCTGACCAAGAACCTGTTGATCGACTGGCGCGAAGGCGAGCGCTTCTTCATGCGCCACCTGATCGACGGCGACCTGGCCGCCAACAACGGCGGCTGGCAATGGAGTTCATCCACCGGCACCGATTCGGCGCCGTATTTCCGGATTTTCAGCCCGCTGAGCCAGTCGGAAAAATTCGACAGCGAAGGCGTGTTTATCAAGCACTGGCTGCCGGAGCTGGCCACGCTGAACAAGAAGGAAGTGCACAACCCGCAGGCGCTCGGCGGCCTGTTTGGCGTGGCGGATTACCCGCGCTCGATTGTCGACCTGAAAAAATCCCGCGAACGCGCCCTCGCAGCCTTTCGCAACCTGCCTTCACGCCAGGAGGTCGCCGAACATGAGTGACTTCCTGCGCCGCTTCGCCCAGGCCTTTGCCTCGCTGGACAAGCACAACCTGCAACTGCTCGACAGCCTCTACAGCCAGGACATCGCGTTCACCGACCCGCTGCATGAAGTCCATGGACTGACCGCGCTGCACACGTATTTCGCCGAGCTGTACAGCAACGTCAGCCAGCTGCGCTTCGACTTCCATGGTTTCGACCAGGTGGCCGAAGGCGAAGGTTACCTGCGCTGGAACATGAGTTTCTGCCACCCGCGCCTGGGCAAAGGCAAGATCATCCGCGTGGAGGGCTGCTCGCATTTGATGTGGCGTGACAAGGTGTACCGCCACCGCGATTACTTCGACGCCGGCGCCCTGTTGTACGAACACCTTCCCGTGTTGGGTGGGGTCGTCAGTTGGTTGAAAAGGAGAGTGGGATGAACGCACTGCCGCCCCGTCGTTATTGGCTGACCGGTGCCAGCAGTGGCATCGGCGCCGCGCTGGCCGTGGAGCTGCTCAACAGCGGCGCCCACGTGGCCCTCAGTTCACGCACCAAAGGCCCGCTGGAAGCGCTCGCCCAACGGTACCCCGGCCAGGTGCTGGTGGTGGCCGGCGACCTGACCAACAGCCAGACCGTGCGCGAGATCGGTGAACACATCGGCGCGGCCTGGGGTTCGGTCGACAGCGTGATCCTCAACGCCGGCACCTGTGAATATGTCGACGCCAGGCAATTCGATGCCTCGATTATCGAACACGTGGTGCGCACCAATCTGCTGGCGAGCAGTTACTGCATTGAAGCGGCGCTGCCGTTGTTGCGCGCCGGGCGCACACCACACCTGGTGGGCGTCGCCAGCGCCGTGACCTACCTGCCGATGCCACGGGCCGAAGCGTATGGCGCGTCCAAGGCCGGGCTGCGCTACCTGTTCGAATCCCTGCGCATCAGCCTGTCGCCCGAAAACATCGATGTCACGGTGATCAGCCCGGGCTTCGTCGACACCCCACTCACCGAGCGCAATGACTTCCCGATGCCCCTGAGCTGGCCAGCCGACAAGGCTGCGCGGCATATCTTCGCCAAGCTGGAAAAACGCCCGCTGGAGATCGCCTTCCCCGCGCTGTTTATCGCCACGCTGTGGCCGCTGTCGAAACTGCCGAACCGCGCGCAATTGATCATCGGCAAACGCATGTTGCGCAGCCCGCCACCGAAAAAGGACGACCTGTGAAGATCGCCATTATCGGCAGCGGCATCGCCGGGCTGACCAGCGCCTACCTGCTCAGCCGCCGTCACGACATCACGCTGTTCGAGGCGGGCGACCGTATCGGCGGGCATACCCACACGGTCAACGTCACCGTCGAGGGCAAACCCTATGCGGTGGATACCGGCTTCATCGTGTTCAACGACTGGACCTACCCCAACTTCATCCGCTTGCTGGGGCAGATCGGCGTCACCTTCAAGCCTACCGAAATGAGCTTTTCGGTGTGCGACCAGGGCAGCGGCTTCGAGTACAACGGCAACAACCTCAACAGCTTGTTTGCCCAGCGCCGCAATATTCTGTCGCCGGGCTTCTGGGGCATGCTGCGTGACATCCTGCGCTTCAATCGCCAGGCGCCGCTGGACCTGCAAGAGCAGCGCATCAGCGCCGAGATGACCTTGGGTGACTACCTCGAGGCTGGGGGTTACGGGCCGCGATTTATACGGCATTACATCGTACCGATGGGCGCGGCGATCTGGTCGATGTCCCTGGCGGACATGCTGAACTTTCCGCTGCAGTTCTTTGTGCGCTTCTTCAAGAACCACGGCTTGCTCTCGGTGAACAACCGTCCACAGTGGTGCGTGATCGAGGGCGGTTCCAGCCGTTATATCGAACCGCTGACCCGCAGCTTTCGTGAACACGTGCGCCTCAACTGCCCCGTGCACTTGGTCGAGCGTGACGCTGAGGGGGTGATTATCCACAGCGCCGCCGGCACCGAAGCCTTCGACAAGGTGGTGTTCGCCTGCCACAGCGACCAGGCACTCGCTTTGCTCGGCGACCCGAGCCAGGCCGAGCAGGAGATCCTCGGCGCCCTGCCCTACGCCGACAATGACGTGGTGCTGCATACCGACACGCGCCTGCTGCCCGACCGCAAACTCGCCTGGGCCAGCTGGAACTACCGGCTGAGCGGCGACGTGCAGACCCAGGCCGCTGTCACCTATGACATGAACATCCTGCAAGGCATCGACAGCGCCACCACCTTTTGCGTCAGCCTCAACCAGACGTCGATGATCAACCCGCTGAAGATCCTCGCGCGCTATACCTACGCCCACCCGCAATACAGCCTGGCCGCCGTAGCCGCACAAGCGCGTTGGGAGGAGCTGAACGGCACCCGCCATACCTGGTACTGCGGCGCCTATTGGGCCAACGGCTTCCATGAAGACGGCGTCGTCAGCGCCCTGCGCGTAGCCGAAGCCTTCGGGGAAAGCCTGTGAACAGCGCCCTGTACAGCGGCTGGATCGCCCATCGGCGGTTTGCACCCAAGGCCCATGCCTTTCGCTACCGCATCGGCCTGCTGTACCTGGACTTAAGCGAACAAGACCAAGTGCTCGGGCTGTCGCCCCTGGCCGGCGCAAGCCGCCTGGCGCCCTTCGGTTTTCGCCAGCAGGACTACCTGCGTGAATTCACGCGCCACGGCATGAGCTTGACCGATGCTGTGCGCCAGGAAGTCGGCAAGGCCCTGGGGCATACACCCCTGGGCGTTATCTGCCTGCTGACCCAGGCCCGCAGTTGGGGCCTGGCTTTTAACCCGGTGAGTTTCTTCTACTGCTTCGAGGCCGATGGGCAACTGGCCGCGATCCTGTGCGAAGTGACCAACACCCCATGGCGCGAACGCTATCACTACGTGCTGCCGGCCCAGGCCCTCAGCGCGGATCAGCACCAACACTTCGCCGTGGCCAAGGCGTTTCACGTGTCGCCGTTTTTGCCGCGCGACCTGGAATACCGCATGAGCTTCAGCCCGCCCGCCGCCAGGCTCGGCGTGCACATGGCCGATTGGCAGGGCGAGGTGAAAGTCTTCGACGCCACCTTGAGCCTGCACAGGGAAACGCTGAACCGCGCCAGCCTGCACCGTTACCTGTGGCGCTATCCGTGGATGACTGCCAAGACCTGCCTGGCCATCTATTGGCAGGCCCTGCGCCTGTTGCTCAAGCGCACACCGATTTTTTCCCATCAGGCCGCCGACGGCGCCTCTCGCACAGCTGTCGGGTACACCAAGGATCGCCGCCATGAAATCCCCTAGCTTATCGGTCAAGACCCACCGCCTGAACGTCAACGGCATGACCAGTGCGCTGCTGCGCAAGGGCGTGCTGCGCCAACTCAGCCAACTGCGCCATGGCCAGTTGGTGGTGATCGAGGACGGCGAGCGCCAGGTATTCGGCGCACGGGAAGCGCACCTGCTGGGGGAAATCCAGATTGTCGATTCGGCGGTCTGGGGCCTGGTGGCGGCCAACGGTTCCATCGGTGCGGGCGAGGCCTTTATCCACGGCTATTGGACCAGCCCGGACCTGACGGCGGTGGTGCGGGTTATGGTGAGTAACCTGGATGTGCTCGACGCGATGGAGGGTGGCCTGGCGAGATTGGCACGGCCGTTCACCCAAGGCCTGCACTGGCTCAACCGCAACACGCGCAAGGGCTCGCAAAAAAACATCGCCGCCCACTACGACCTCGGCAATGAGCTGTTCGCGGAATTCCTCGACCCGACCATGATGTATTCGGCCGCGCAGTTCCTGACGCCCGACGACAGCCTGGAACAGGCGCAACTGAACAAACTGCAACGCATCTGCCAGAAGCTCGCGCTCAAGCCCACCGATCATCTGCTGGAAATCGGCACCGGCTGGGGCAGCATGGCGCTGTATGCGGCGCAGCAGTACGGCTGCAAGGTCACCACCACGACCTTGTCCAAAGAGCAGTTCGCCTACACCGAAAAACGCATCGCAGCCCTGGGCTTGCAAGACCAGGTCACGTTATTGCTGCAGGACTACCGCGACCTGACCGGCGAGTACGACAAATTGGTGTCCATCGAGATGATCGAAGCGGTGGGCCATCGCTTCCTGCCGACCTACTTCAAGCAGTGCGCGCACCTGCTCAAGCGTGATGGCCTGATGTTGCTGCAAGCCATCACCATCCGTGAGCAACGCTTCGAGCAGGCGAAAAACAGCGTCGACTTTATCCAGCGCTATATCTTCCCCGGCGGTGCCCTGCCCAGTGTGCAGAACATGCTGCACATCGTCAGCCGCGACACCGATATGAACCTGCTGCACATGGAGGACTTCGGCCTGCACTACGCGCGAACCCTGCGCCTGTGGCACGAGAACTTTCGCCACGCCCACGGCCGCCTGACGGAGCTGGGCTACGACGAATATTTCCTGCGGTTGTGGGAGTTCTACCTGTGCTACTGCGAGGGCGGCTTTATGGAGCGCACCATTGGCACCGCGCAATTGCTATTGGCCAAACCGTCGGCCATCAACCCTCCGTTGCTCGGGCGCTTCAGTGCTTAAACCACTGGCCAATGCCGTGCTGTTCCAGTGCGGGTGGTTTGCCTGCGTACTCGGTGGCGATAGCCCTTGGTTGCTGGTGGGGCTGGCGGTGCTGGTTATCCATCTGTTGTGGATAAGTAAAGGGGCTGGGGACGCGACGCTGATCATAAGCGTGACGCTGGCCGGCACGCTATTGGACACGGTGTTGCGCGCTTTGGGCGTGTTCAAGTTCAACGAGCCGGGACCGTTGATTCCGTTCTGGCTGATGTTGTTGTGGGCCCTGCTGGCAACCACCCTGCGCCATTGCCTGGCCTGGAGTGCACGGCCCTGGTGGCGTGCGGCGTTAATGGGTGCGCTGGGCGGACCAATGTCGTATTACGCCGGCAGCCACTTGGCGGGGGTGCAGTTCGGATTCGGCGCGGCGCCGACCCTGGTTGGGCTTGCTGTGCTCTGGGCCATGGTTTTCACCCTGTTGACAGTTGCCGCAATGCGCAAAAGTTGAAGCCGGTCGGCTTCTACTTGCAGCTTGGCGCTTAAAGCTTGAAGCTGCTGCTCTATGACCAACATCCCCCACATTCAAATCACCGAACCCGCCGTCACCTGCTCGACCTGCGCGGCCTGCTGCTGCCAGCTGGAAGTGATGCTGATCACCGACACCGGCGTGCCGGAGCGCTATATCGACACTGACGATTGGGGCGGTGAGGTGATGCTGCGCCTGGATGACGGCTGGTGCGCGGCGCTGGATCGGGACACGATGATGTGCACGATTTACGAACGTAGGCCGCTGATCTGCCGGGAGTTCGAGATGGGCGCACCGGAGTGCCTGACCGAACGCGAAGGCATCGCCACGGCCTACCGCTGATCTGAAGACTGATGACGATCAAAAAGTGTGGGAGGGCTTGCCCCCGCCCACACTGTCTTGCAGCGTTCCTGGGAATTACAGCGGCATGGTGTAGTGCAGCGAGTAGCTTTCTACACCATCGTTATTGCTGCTGATCCCGGCATTGGAGTAGTGCGTGGCGCGAATGCCGACTTCATGCCCACCGGTGAAGCGCAGGCCAAAGCCCAGGCGGTCTTCGAACTGGAAAGCCTGGCCGATGTTGTTGTCTTCCAGCTTGGTACGGGAAAACACTGCCACGCCAATCCCGGCTTCTATGTAAGGCTTGACCGACTGGCCGGCGAATTCATACACAAATACCGGCGAGAACGACAGGCTGCTGGCACCTGCACGGTCATCCCCCTCCCAATAGGTATAGGCGCCGCTCCAATAGCCGGTCAGACGACCGACGTCGCTCTGCATCCAGCTTTTGTCCCAATCCGAGGTCAGGCCCAGTCGATAGGTCAACGTCGAATCGCTGGTGCTGCCCACCCCAAACTCCAGGCCTGCGGCCTGGGCCGAAACAGAGTGTCCCACCACTACGGCCGCAATCGCGGCCAAACAGAACAAGCGCTTCATAAGAAACAGTCCTTTGAAAACAAAGTTGTATGATTTTTTACAGGCCATCTCGCTATAGAAGCTGACGCACACTCAGAAGTTCAGCGACATTTCACGAAATTTTCACGACCCGAAGCTTCGCACAACTGCAGAATGTTTCCATAGTGTCGGTAGGATATTTCTTAGGTGATACACATCGCCACTGGTCCAGAACTGTGCAGGCTCAGGATCGCCGAGGGCCAGCAGGTCGCGTTCGCCCAGCAAACGCTTGAGCTGACGTGCGACGGCAGCGCCGGTGTCGATGAGGATGATGCTGGCAGGCAGCATCTGCGCCAGAAGCGGCTTGAGGAAGGGATAGTGGGTACAGCCGAGGATGACGGTGTCGCAGCCGGCGCTGAGCAGCGGGTCGATATAGCCCTGCAACAACTGACGCAGGGCCGGGCTGTCCAGATCACCGGTTTCAATCAGCTCCACCAGGCCCGGACACGGCTGGGTGATCACCCGCACATCGGTGGCAAACCGATCGAGCAACGCGGCGAACTTGGCGCTTTGCAGGGTGCCGGTGGTGGCGAGCACCCCGACCACGCCACTGCGCGTGGCCGCCGCGGCGGGTTTGACCGCAGGCTCCATGCCCACCAGGGGCCAATCGGGGTAGTCCTGGCGCAAATCCGCGACGGCCGCCACGGTTGCGGTGTTGCAGGCGATCACAAAAGCCTTGGCGCCCTGCTCGCGGAAAAATTCGGCGACAGACCGGGAACGCTCAAGAATGAACGCCGGGGTTTTCTCGCCGTAGGGGATATGCCCGCAATCGGCCACGTACAACAGGGACTCATGGGGCAGCAATTGCTGAATCTCGTCCAGCACCGACAAGCCGCCGACACCGGAATCGAACACACCGATTGGCGCGTCCTTACCCATGTTGCGTCCCGCAGACACTGCAAGCGGGATCACGCTTGATCCGCAATTCGCGAAAACGTGTGGTCAACGCATCGATCAGCAGCAAGCGTCCCACCAACGGCTCGCCGAAACCCGCCAGCAGTTTCAGGGCCTCCAGGGCTTGCAGGCTACCGACCAGGCCCACCAGTGGGCCGACCACACCCGCTTCGCTGCAGGTCAGTTCAGTGTCGCTGCCGTGCCCGTATAAACAGTGATAGCACGGGCTTTCGGCACGACGTGGATCGAACACCGACAGTTGCCCTTCAAGCCGAATCGCCGCGCCGCTGATCAATGGCCTGGACGCCGCCACGCAGGCGGCATTGACGGCCTCGCGGGTGGAGAAGTTGTCGCTGCAATCGAGCACTACGTCCACACCCGCCACCGCCGCCGCCAAGGTATCGGCATCCAGCGCGATGGGGTGGGCGACCAATGTGATTTCGGGGTTGAGGGCGCTCAGGCGGCGCATGGCCGAATTGACCTTGGCCTGCCCGACGCTGTCGGTGTCATGGATGATCTGGCGTTGCAGGTTGGTGAGGTCGACGGTGTCGAAATCCGCCAGGTGCAATTCACCGACACCCGCGGCAGCCAGGTACATCGCCACCGGGGCACCCAGGCCACCGAGGCCGACGATCAACGCACGGCCGTTTTTCAGGCGCAATTGGCCGTCGATGTCGACATGCTGCAACAGAATCTGTCGGCTGTAGCGCAACAGCTCCTGATCGGTCAGCACGGCCAGCGTCCCAGGGAGATGCGTTCGTGACCGCCAAGGTCGATGCGGCTGTGCACCTGCTCGAAGCCTTGGCTCAGCAACAGGTCGCGCACCGCGCCAGCCTGGTCGTAACCGTGCTCCAGCAGCAGCCAACCCGCGACGTTCAGGTGGGCCGGGGCCTGGGCGATGATCAACCGCAGGTCGTCCAGGCCATCATGGCCCGCCACCAGGGCGCTGGCCGGCTCGAAACGCACATCGCCCGCCACCAGGTGCGGATCGTTGGCGGCGATGTAGGGCGGGTTGCTGATGATCAGGTCGTAGGCGTGGCCTGCCAGGGCGCTGAACCAATGGCTGTTGAGCACCGTGGCGTTATGGAGGTGCAGGCGCTGGCGATTGCGTTCGGCCAGCGCCACGGCTTCCAGCACGCGGTCGACGGCCGTGACGTGCCAGGCCGGACGCTCGCTGGCCAGGGCCAGGGCGATGGCGCCGCTGCCAGTACCGAGATCGAGGACCTTGACCGGTGTGGCCGGTAACAACTCCAGGGCCGCTTCCACCAGCAGCTCGGTGTCCGGACGCGGGATCAGCGTGTGGGGCGCGACCTCCAGGTCCAGCTTCCAGAAACCTTGCTGACCGAGGATATAGGCCACCGGCTCGCCGGCGCGGCGGCGTTGCAGGTAGCCGGCAAACACCAGGGCGTGTTCGCTGCTGACGATTTTTTCCGGCCAGGTGTGCAGGTAGCTACGGGACTTGCCCAAGGCCGCTGCCAGCAATAACTCGGCATCCAGGCGCGCCGTGGGCGAGTCGGGCAGGTCGGCGGCGCGCAGCAGGCTGGCGATAATGGTCATTTATTCACCTATCGCCGCCAGCTGATCGGCCTGGTATTCGGCGAGCAATGGCTCGATCACCGCATCCACGCCACCAGCGAGAATCTCGTCCAGGGAGTAAAGGGTGAGGTTGACCCGGTGGTCGGTGACCCGGCCCTGGGCAAAGTTGTAGGTACGGATGCGCTCGGAGCGGTCGCCCGAGCCCACCAGCAATTTGCGCTCGCTGGCAATCGCGTTGGCGGCGGCGCTGGTCTGCTGGTCATTGAGCTTGGCCGAGAGCCAGGACATGGCCCGTGCACGGTTCTTGTGCTGGGAACGTTCTTCCTGGCACTCCACCACGATGCCCGACGGCAAGTGAGTGATACGAATCGCCGAGTCCGTCTTGTTGACGTGCTGGCCACCGGCGCCCGACGAGCGGTAGGTGTCGACCCGCAGGTCGGCCGGGTTGATCTCGATGGCTTCCTGCTCGTCCGGCTCGGGCAACACGGCCACCGTGCAGGCCGAGGTGTGGATGCGACCTTGGGATTCCGTCGCGGGAACCCGCTGCACACGGTGGGCACCGGACTCGAACTTCAGCTTGCCATAGACGTTGTCGCCTTCGACCCGCGCGATGACTTCTTTATAGCCGCCATGCTCACCTTCGTTCTCGGACAGGATCTCGACCCGCCAACCGCGACGCTCGGCATAACGTGAATACATGCGGAACAGGTCGCCGGAGAAAATCGCCGCTTCATCACCGCCGGTGCCGGCACGGATTTCAAGGAACACATTGCGCCCGTCGTTGGGGTCCTTGGGCAGCAGCATGCGCTGCAGGTCACCTTCCAGCTCGGCCAACTTTTCCTTGGCCTCGCGGACTTCTTCCACGGCCATTTCACGCATGTCCGGGTCGCTGTCCTTGAGCAGCGCCTGGGCGCCTTCGAGGTCGGCCTGCACTTTGGTGAGATTTTTGTACGTGGCCACAATGGGCTCAACTTCGGCGTATTCCTTGGAATAGGCGCGGAACTTGGTTTGATCGGAAATGACTTCGCCGTCGCCGAGCAAGGCGGTCAGTTCTTCGAAACGGTCCTGGAGCACGTCCAGTTTATTGAGCAGTGACGCTTTCATTGCGATTTTTTATCCGAAGAGCTGGGCGCGCCCTCACCGAGGGCAAAGAGTTCCTGGGCCATGGCCAGCGCATCGAGGCGGCCTTCGGCAGTCAGTTTTTTCAATTGTACGCTGGGCGCATGCAGCAACTTGTTGGTCAGGCCGCGGGCCAGTTGCATCAGCACCTCCTCGGCGCTGCTGCCGTTGGCGAGCAGGCGCTGGGCCTTGATCAACTCTTCATCACGCAGGCGTTCGCCCTGCTGACGATACGCCTTGAGCACATCCACCGCCGCCAGCTCACGCAGGCGCACCATGAACTCTTCGGCGCCGACGCTGACCATCTCTTCAGCCGCCTGGGCAGCGCCCTGGCGACTCTTGAGGTTTTCGGCGACCACTTCATGGAGATCGTCGACGCTGTAGAGGTAAACGTCGTCCAACTCGCCGACTTCGGGCTCGATATCCCGGGGAACGGCAATGTCGACCATGAAGATCGGCTTGTGCTTGCGCAGTTTCAGCGCGCTTTCCACCGCGCCCTTGCCGAGGATCGGCAGTTGGCTGGCGGTGGAGCTAATGACGATATCGCTGCGCACCAGTTCGGCGGGGATGTCCGACAGCAGCACCGCATGGGCGCCGAACTGTTCGGCGAGGATGCTGGCGCGCTCCAGGGTACGGTTGGCGACCACGATGCGCTTTACGCCCAGGTCATGCAGGTGGCGGGCAACCAGGGTGATGGTCTCGCCGGCGCCGATCAACAGCGCCTGGCTACGCTGCAGGTCGCTGAAAATCTGCTTGGCCAGGCTGACGGCGGCAAACGCCACGGACACCGGGTTTTCACCGATGGCGGTGTCGGTGCGCACCTGCTTGGCGGAATTGAAGGTGGCCTGGAACAGACGGCCCAGCAGCGGACCGACGGTGCCGGCCTCGCGCGCCACGGCGTAGGCGGATTTCATCTGGCCCAGGATCTGCGGCTCGCCCAACACCAGCGAATCGAGGCCGGATGCCACGCGCATCATGTGACGAACTGCCGCATCGTCTTCGTGCACATAGGCGCTCGCGCGCAGGTCTTCGAGGCTCAAATGGTGATAATCGGCCAGCCAGCGCAGTACCACATCCGCTGAAAGATGTTCCTGCTCTATATAAAGCTCACTGCGATTGCAGGTCGAAAGGATCGCAGCTTCGCGGCTGTCGGTGAGACGGCAGAGCTGCTGCAAGGCCTCAACCAACTGCTCTGGCGTAAACGCCACGCGCTCGCGCACGTCTACGGAAGCAGTCTTGTGGTTAATACCGAGTGCGAGGAAGGCCATTCAATATCGCTGATGATGTCGGGAAGCCGACAATTGTCCTACTTCGAAAGATTCAGAACAACCACCGTCGTCTATTGTCCTAATGCCTTGTGCCTATAAACGCATCAATTGAGACTCGGTTATGTTTGGCCGAAGGCTTGTGTCATGATGATCCGACCGCAGGTTAGTCGTCCTCTTCCTATATGAATAGATCTTCCGCGTTGCTCCTTGCTTTTGTCTTCCTCAGCGGCTGCCAGGCCATGGCACCCGTGTCGCCGGACGGTACACCGCCGGTGGAAGACAGCACACCCGCCCCTGAAAAGCCCAAGGTTTATTCCTCGTTCAGTGAAGAAACGGTGTTCAGCCTGCTCAGTGCGGAACTGGCCGGCCAGCGCAATCGCTTCGATATTGCGCTGGATAACTACGTGACCCAGGCCATCAACACCCAGGATCCGGGAGTTTCCGAGCGGGCGTTCCGCATTGCCGAGTACCTCGGGGCCGATCAGGCCGCGCTGGATACTTCGCTGATCTGGGCAAAGAACGCGCCGGACGATCTGGAAGCCCAGCGCGCAGCCGCCATTCAATTGGCGCGGGCCGGGCGCTATGACGACTCCATGGTCTATATGGAGAAAGTCCTGCAAGGCAAGGGCGACACCCATTTCGACTTCCTTGCGCTGTCGGCTGCCGACACCGACCAGGACACCCGCAATGGCCTGATGAAGAGTTTCGACCGCCTGCTGCAAAAACACCCGAAGAACAGCCAACTGATATTCGGCAAGGCCCTGCTGCTGCAACAGGATGATGAAGCCGAAGCCGCACTGAAACTGCTGGAACAGAACCCACCGGAAGACGGCGAGATCGCGCCGATTCTGCTGCGCGCGCGCCTGCTGCAGAACCTCAACCGCGGCAAGGAAGCGATTCCACTGCTGGAAAAAAGCATCAAGAAATACCCGGACGACAAGCGCCTGCGCCTGACTTACGCACGCACCCTGGTGGAGCAGGACCGCATGGAGGACGCCAAAGTGCAGTTCGCCAACCTGCTCCAGCAATACCCCGATGACGATGAACTGCGTTACTCCCTGGCGCTGGTGTGCCTGGAAGCCAAGGCCTGGGACGAGGCCAAGGGTTACCTGGAAGAGCTGATCGAGCGCGAAAGCCATGTCGACTCGGCGCACCTGAACCTGGGTCGCATCGCTGAAGAGCGCAGCGACCCACAGGCCGCCCTGCTCGAATACGCACAGGTCGGCCCAGGCAACGACTACCTGCCGGCCCAACTGCGCCAGGCCGACATCCTGATGAGCAACGGGCGTACCGATGAGGCAGAAAAACGCCTGGCCGCTGCACGGGATGCCGAACCGGACTACGGGATCCAGCTTTACCTGATCCAGGCCGAGACCTTGTCAGCCAATAATCAGGGCGATCGCGCCTGGAAGGTGCTGCAACAGGCCTTGCTGCAATTCCCCGACGATTTGAACCTGCTGTATACCCGCGCCATGCAGGCGGAAAAACGCAATGACCTGGCGCAGATGGAAAAAGACCTGCGCCTGATCATCAAGCGCGACCCGGACAACGCCATGGCCCTGAATGCCTTGGGCTACACCTTGTCCGACCGCACCACGCGCTATGACGAAGCCAAGGCGTTGATCGAACAGGCGCACAAGCTCAACCCGGAAGACCCGGCCGTACTCGACAGCCTGGGCTGGGTGAACTATCGCCTGGGCAACCTCGACGAAGCCGAACGCTTGCTGCGCCAGGCCCTGGAGCGCTTCCCCGACCAGGAAGTCGCTGCACACCTGGGCGAGGTGCTGTGGGCCAATGGCAAGCAGCGCGAAGCCCGCCAAATCTGGGAAAAATTCCTCAAGGAACAACCCGAAAGCCCCATCCTGCGCGGCACCATCAAGCGCCTGACCGGATCCGAGACCCTTTAAGCTTATGTTCTTGCGCCACGTTATCGTTTTCAGCTTCATCGCCCTGCTCGCCGGTTGCGCGGGCTTCGGTGCCCGCGAATCCGTTGAGGGCCAGGGCAACCCGGCGCAATGGAAGCAGCACAAGGATCAGCTCGGCAGCATCGACGGCTGGCAGATCGAAGGCAAAGTCGGGGTTCGCGCACCGAAAGATTCCGGCAGCGGCACCTTGTTCTGGCTGCAACGCCAGGATTACTACGACATTCGCTTGTCCGGCCCCTTGGGGCGCGGCGCCGCGCGCCTGACCGGCCGCCCGGGACAAGTCAGCCTCGAAGTCGCCAACCAGGGTCGCTACGAGGCCACCTCGCCCGAAGCGCTGCTGGAAGAGCAGATTGGCTGGAAACTGCCTGTCTCGCACCTGGTGTGGTGGGTCCGCGGCTTGCCCGCGCCGGACAGCAAGAGCCGCCTGAGCCTCAACGGTGACAGCCGCCTGGCCACCCTGGAACAGGATGGCTGGCAGGTCGAGTACCTCAGCTACGTGGAACAGGGCGGTTATTGGCTGCCAGAGCGCATCAAGCTGCATGGCACCGACCTTGACGTCACGCTGGTGATCAAGGACTGGCAACCGCGCAAGCTGGGGCAATAACGTGGCCGTACAAAAACTGACCCTGCCCTCTCCTGCCAAACTCAATCTGATGCTGCACATTCTCGGTCGCCGTGAAGACGGCTACCACGAGCTGCAGACACTGTTTCAATTTCTCGACTACGGCGATGAGCTCACCTTCGCCCTGCGCGACGATGGCGTGATCCAGCTGCACACTGAATTCGAAGGCGTGCCCCACGACAGCAACCTGATCGTGAGGGCCGCGAAAAAACTCCAGGAGCAGTCCGGCTGTTCCCAGGGCATCGATATATGGATCGATAAAATTCTGCCCATGGGTGGCGGAATCGGTGGTGGCAGCTCGAATGCAGCGACCACACTGCTGGGTCTGAACCATTTGTGGCAACTGGGCTGGGACCATGATCGCCTGGCTGCGCTGGGCCTCACGCTGGGCGCCGACGTCCCGGTTTTCGTGCGTGGACACGCCGCTTTTGCTGAGGGCGTGGGGGAAAAACTCACCCCGGAATACCCCGAAGAGCCGTGGTATGTCGTGCTTGTCCCGCAAGTATCTGTAAGTACAGCAGAAATTTTTTCAGATCCGCTGTTGACACGTAACTCTCCTCCCATTAAAGTGCGCCCCGTTCCCAAGGGAAACAGTCGAAATGACTGCTTACCGGTTGTAGCAAGGCGTTATCCAGAAGTACGTAACGCTTTGAATTTGTTAGGTAAATTTACCGAAGCAAAATTAACCGGAACTGGAAGTTGTGTGTTTGGGGGCTTCCCAAGCAAAGCTGAAGCTGATAAAGTCTCGGCCCTTCTTACAGAGACCCTTACAGGGTTTGTAGCAAAAGGAAGCAACGTTTCGATGTTGCATCGCAAGCTGCAAAGTCTGCTTTAAAAGGAATCGAGTACTGGGTACTCGTTGCAACAGATACAGGGGCGTCGCCAAGCGGTAAGGCAGCAGGTTTTGATCCTGCCATGCGTTGGTTCGAATCCAGCCGCCCCTGCCATTTTCTAATACTCATCCAGGTTACCCTCAGCCTCTAGGTACTGCGCGTGTCCAAGATGATGGTCTTTACGGGGAACGCCAACCCCGATCTGGCTCGACGTGTCGTACGTCAGCTGCATATCCCTCTCGGTGACATCTCTGTCGGTAAATTCTCCGACGGCGAAATTACAGCCGAGATCAATGAAAACGTCCGCGGTAAAGACGTCTTCATTATCCAGCCGACCTGCGCTCCGACCAACGATAACCTGATGGAACTCGTCGTGATGGCTGATGCCTTCCGCCGCTCCTCAGCGACTCGAATCACAGCTGTAATCCCTTACTTTGGTTATGCCCGCCAGGATCGCCGTCCGCGTTCCGCACGTGTGGCTATCAGCGCGAAAGTCGTTGCTGACATGCTGACCGTGGTAGGTATCGACCGTGTGCTCACGGTTGACCTGCACGCTGACCAAATCCAGGGGTTCTTCGATATTCCGGTAGATAACATCTACGGTTCGCCAGTATTGGTGGACGATATTGAAGACCAGCGCTTTGAAAACCTGATGATCGTGTCCCCGGACATTGGTGGCGTCGTGCGTGCACGGGCCGTTGCCAAATCCCTGGGCGTTGATCTTGGGATCATCGACAAACGCCGCGAGAAAGCCAATCACTCTGAAGTGATGCATATCATCGGTGATGTCGAAGGGCGTACCTGTATTCTGGTTGATGACATGGTCGACACCGCCGGCACCCTGTGCCACGCGGCAAAAGCCTTGAAAGAGCACGGTGCTGCAAAAGTCTTCGCCTACTGCACACACCCTGTGCTGTCGGGCCGAGCGATCGAGAACATCGAGAACTCTGTGCTGGACGAACTGGTGGTGACCAACACCATCCCGTTGTCCGCCGCCGCTCAAGCCTGTGCGCGTATCCGTCAACTGGATATTGCACCGGTAGTTGCCGAAGCGGTTCGCCGCATCAGCAACGAAGAATCGATCAGCGCGATGTTCCGCTAAGGGTCAAACCTTCGGAACACCTCACTGACGAAAAGCGCCCCGCCCCAGCATACTGTTGGGGCGGGGCTTTTTTGCCCATATCGCCTTTAGCGCTGGTCGCAAACGCTGGGGCGAATGTGGTTATTTTGGAGATACAACATGAACGATTTTACTCTGAATGCTGAAGTGCGTTCCGACCTGGGGAAAGGTGCGAGCCGCCGCCTGCGTCGTCTCGCAAGCCTGGTTCCAGCTGTAGTTTACGGTGGCGACAAAGCCCCTGAATCCATCAGCATGCTGGCTAAAGAAGTTGCCAAACTGCTCGAAAACGATGCGGCCTACAGCCACGTTATCGAACTGAACGTTGGCGGCAAAAAGCAAAACGTCATCATCAAAGCCCTGCAACGTCACCCATCCAAGGGTCACGTTCTGCACGCTGACTTCGTACGAGTCGTAGCCGGCCAGAAACTGACCGCTATCGTGCCTGTGCACTTTGTTGGTGAAGAAGCTCCGGTCAAGAAAGGCGGCGAGATCTCTCACGTCCTGAACGAAATCGAAGTGACTTGCCTGCCGAAAGATCTGCCTGAGTTCATCGAAGTCGACCTGTCGGCTCTGGAAATCGGCGCAATCATCCACCTGTCCGACCTCAAGGCTCCTAAAGGCGTTGAGTTTGTCGCACTGGCTCACGGTGATGACAAAGCTGTTGCAAACGTACACGCTCCACGCGTTGCTCCAGAAGCTGAAGAAGGCGCTGCAGAGTAATTCACTCTGTATTGCCGGAGCTTGAGGAAACATCGCGGACCGAAACGTAGCGAGAAAGCGGGCGATAACGCGGCGTTTACTCTTGAGTAAATGATCTCTTGTCGTCCACTTTCGCCGCACGCGGGTGTAGCGATGTTATCCACAACTCCAAAGGAAGGGCCCCTGTCGTGACTGCCATTAAACTGATCGTTGGCCTGGGAAATCCAGGCGCCGAATACGAACAGACCCGGCATAACGCGGGGGCCCTTTTTGTTGAGCGCATCGCCCACGCCCAAGGTGTAAACCTGGTGGCCGATCGCAAATATTTTGGCCTGACCGGACGCTTCTCGCATCAGGGTCAGGATGTTCGTCTGTTGATTCCCACCACCTACATGAACCGCAGCGGCCAGGCTGTAGCGGCGCTTGCGGGCTTCTTCAGGATCAAACCCGAAGAAATCCTGGTGGCCCATGACGAACTGGACCTGCCACCCGGCGTTGCCAAGCTCAAGCTCGGCGGCGGGCACGGCGGGCACAATGGCCTGCGCGACATCATCGCGCAGTTGGGCAATCAGAATAATTTTTACCGCCTGCGGCTCGGCATTGGCCACCCAGGCGTCGCCAGTATGGTTTCAAATTTCGTCCTGGGTCGTGCGCCACGCGCCGAACAGGAAAAACTCGATGCCAGCATCGACTTTGCCCTCGGCGTGCTGCCGGATATCTTCGCCGGTGAATGGAACCGCGCGATGAAAAACCTGCACAGCCAGAAGGCCTGACTTTTTTCCGAGGGGAAACACCATGGGATTCAATTGCGGCATCGTCGGCCTGCCCAACGTCGGCAAATCCACCTTGTTCAACGCTTTGACCAAGTCCGGTATTGCGGCGGAGAACTTCCCCTTCTGCACCATCGAACCCAACAGCGGCATCGTGCCGATGCCCGATCCGCGCCTGGAAGCACTGGCGGCCATCGTCAATCCCAAGCGCATCCTGCCGACCACCATGGAGTTCGTCGACATCGCAGGCCTGGTAGCCGGCGCGTCGAAAGGTGAAGGCCTGGGCAACAAGTTCCTGGCCAACATCCGTGAAACCGATGCCATCGCCCACGTGGTCCGCTGCTTTGAAGACGAGAACGTGATTCACGTCTCCAACAGCGTCGACCCGAAACGCGACATCGAGATCATCGACCTGGAACTGATCTTCGCCGACCTCGACAGCTGCGAGAAGCAACTGCAGAAAGTCGCACGCAACGCCAAAGGCGGCGACAAGGACGCAGTGGTCCAGAAAGGCCTGCTGGAACAGTTGATCGCGCACTTCACCCTGGGCAAGCCGGCACGCAGCCTGATGAAGACCATGGGCGCTGACGAGAAGGCCGTGGTCAAGGGTTTCCACCTGCTGACCACCAAGCCAGTGATGTACATCGCCAACGTCGCTGAAGACGGCTTCGAGAACAACCCTCTGCTCGACGTGGTCAAGGCCATCGCCGACGAAGAAGGCGCCATCGTGGTGCCGGTGTGCAACAAGATTGAAGCGGAAATCGCCGAGCTGGATGACGGCGAAGAAAAAGACATGTTCCTTGAGGCCCTGGGCCTGGAAGAGCCTGGCCTGAACCGTGTGATCCGCGCCGGCTACGAAATGCTCAACCTGCAGACCTACTTCACCGCCGGTGTCGAAGAAGTCCGCGCCTGGACCGTAAAAGTCGGCGCCACTGCGCCACAGGCTGCCGGTGTGATCCACACCGACTTTGAAAAAGGCTTTATCCGCGCGGAAGTGATCGCCTACAACGACTTTATCCAGTTCAAGGGTGAGGCCGGTGCCAAGGAAGCGGGTAAATGGCGTTTGGAAGGTAAGGAATACATTGTTAAAGATGGCGATGTGATGCACTTCCGCTTTAACGTGTAAACGCTACCTGCGAAGTCTACGACAAATAAAAAAGCCGATGCACTGCATCGGCTTTTTTGTAGGTGAAACTTCCTAACATAGGACAAGCATCGTTCACACTTCACTACCAGACTTCCCCTACTTACCCCCCTCCGCCTTTAATGCAGCCAGGCAGTTGCACAATTTAACCTCAATAATGCCGGGGTTTTCCTACATTATTCCGGCCCACACTTACGTCAATATCCCAGTATAAGTTCTATACCCTCATTCCTGATTGACGAGCATAGACTGTCCTCTCAACACTGAAGTCGAGCGATAATGGAGAACTCTTCGATGTCGGTCTCCACCCTTGGAGAAAATGAAAAAGATACTTCACTCTTCGAAGACACGGATATTGAAAACACACTGAGCAGCACGGCCCCCCTCAATATAGACATACTGTTGCTGGGAGAAACCGGCACTGGCAAAGATACCCTGGCGCAGCGGGTTCACCGCCTATCGACCCGGCGGGGCAATTTTGTCGCGGTCAATTGTGCGGCTATTCCTGATAGCCTCGCCGAAAGCCAATTGTTCGGCGTCAACAGCGGTGCCTATACCGGCGCCATCCAGTCCCGTGCCGGTTTTATCGAGGCAGCCCATCTCGGCACCCTGTACCTCGATGAGATCGATAGCATGCCGTTGAACCTGCAAGCCAAACTGCTGCGCGCGCTGGAGTCGCGGGGGGTAGAGCGCCTGGGCTCAACCCGCTTCATCCCGGTGGACATGCGTGTGATCGCGTCTGCCCAACAATCGCTCCACCAGATGGTCGAACTCGGAACCTTCAGGCGCGACCTGTACTTCCGTCTGAATGTCGTCAACATCCAGCTTCCAGCCTTGCGTGATCGGCGAGAGCACATCATCCCGTTGTTCCTGGAGATGATTCAGCAGGAAGCCCACCGGTTCAAACGCACTGCCCCGCCGCCCTCCGACGGGCTGCTGCAACAACTGCTGTGCCACACCTGGCAGGGTAATGTTCGGGAGTTACGCTCTACGGCCAAAAGGTTCGTGCTGGGCCTGCCACCGTTTTCAACCTCAGTGAGCGAGCTGCAGGATGCCCAGGTGAACCTTAAGACACGCCTGCAGCACATTGAAAAATCCTTGATTGAAGAGTCGCTGCACCGCCACCTGTATTGCGTGGATACCGTGGCGATTGAATTGGGTATGGCAAAACGCACGCTGTACTACAGGATGAAGAAATTGGACATCCCACTGTCCTGAAGAAAAAGGGAACTATTAAATACCCAGCCCCCCATCCATCCAACTCAAAAACCACATATATAGAAACAAATAGCCACAAACCTATTTGGAACGGTTTAGCCCCATGAACCACCTACTCACAGCCTGGTTCAAGTTACAAAAAGTTCCAGACATCCACGAAGCTTGACTCACGACAAGTGAATCAACGTTCAAAACATAAAACTCGGAGTCTTATTATGGCTGGTATATCCGGTAGTAATTCATACGGTTCAAACGCATACAACAACGCCTCGATGCTCGGTGATGCCGATGGGGTAGCTGGTGGTGGAGGTGGTGCAGGTTCCGCGTCTGATCGCGCAGCCGCCGTCGCAGAGGCGACTTTCCAAGAGAGCTTGAAGGCAAAGATGATCACTGGCTTGTACGCCGCTGCTAAAGAAATCCGCTCGTAACAGGACCACCTCCCTGGCTCATTAGCCGGGGAGGTGTCATATGAGCTTAAATCGCAAATGCGGCATCCGCCATTATCACCAACCTGCTTCAGCCCCCCATACCGCAGGCCCTATATGCAGATAGAAGCATTTGATTTTTCAACGCTGAATAAGCGTCGCGGAGGCACTGATGTTACACAGAAAAACTCAATATCCAGCACGGATGTAAGTTTCTTCGCGTCAATGCTCGAAGGCTCGAAAGCCAGCACGCCTGCCGTCGCCCCCCCTGCTGTATTAGCCATGCTGGCGGAGCATTCAAGTTATATCGAAAATAAAAAAAACCGCCTCGCGCGGGCGCTGAAATCATCAAGTAAAGGCATGGACTCTGAAAAATTCAGAGAGTACCCGCGCGAACTCTCTAATGTGGCGCTCACTACCCAACTGTTAGTAAAGAGCCTTGGCAAGACAAGCCAATGCATCGACAAAATCTGTAACATGCAATAGTGAACATGATTAAATCCCTGCCCGCCGCCCTGCTTTTTATTCTTGTATGCACGTTAAACGGTTGCAGCGACCGCGTTGAACTTCATCGGCAACTTTCTGAGCAAGAAGCCAATGAGGTGGTCGCGGAATTGGCAGATAAACATATTCGCGCCCAAAAAATCCCGGCCAAAGACGGTGTCGTCGTGGCGGTCAACGCCACCGATATTGGACGCGCCGTACGTACATTGGAAGCCGCAGGGCTACCTAGAATGGCGCGGACGACGCTGGGCGATACCTTTCGCAAGGAAGGGGTTATTTCTACCCCACTGGAAGAACGGGCACGCTACATCTATGCCTTGTCCCAAGAGCTAGAAGCCACCTTGTCCAACATTGACGGGGTGATTATTGCCCGGGTACACGTGGTATTGCCGGAACGCATCGCGCCAGGGGAACCGGTCCAGCCCGCATCCGCATCAGTCTTCATTAAGCATGACCCACGCCTGGACCCCGATAATATCCGCGCACGCGTTCGCAGGATGGTAGCGAGCAGCATTCCAGGCATGACCACAGCCGTGGATAACCTGCAGAAACTCAGCGTGATCTTTGTGCCTGCTGCCACTTATCAGGAGCAGCAACGGCTGGTGTATTTCGGCCCGTTCCTGGTGCCCAGCGATGATCTCGGTTTTTGGCGAGGCAGCGTTATCGCGGCACTTCTCGGCGTGTTGTCATCCGTGGCCGGTACACTGTTCCTGCTCAATCGACGTCAGCCTCTTCTGCGAGGGCCGCAAGTAGCGCAGGAACCAATTGGCCCAGCTCATGACGCCTAGATTCGATCATTCAATGAGTGAACGCCTGGCCTGGGCTGAATGGTGGGCGTTTCCCTGGGAGCACGCTCACGAGGACTGGAGAGGTGACAAGTACACTTCAATTAGCGTGCTTTATCACAGCAGACGTTCCGCCCCGGATGGTCTCACAAGCATTGCCGCGTGCTTGCCTCCGGCCCCCCACCCCACCGTACTTCGCCTGGCCCTCGCATCAACGGAGCAACTCAACCTGGCGCTGACACTGGTTCACGGCACGTTCAATCCCGAGGCCGCACCGCCGTTGAGCGAAAGTCAGCATCTGTGGTGCATGCGTTTGTCCAAGGCGTTGCCCCCTACCATGCTGTCGCCCGATGCTGATCCGCTGCAATTGCTTTCCAGCTGGATAGAACCCGATACGTGGCAGCGCCTTCGATTGCGGTTCCCCCGTAACCGCGTATGTGCGGTTGAGAAAAGTAATATCTCACTCGAAAACTCAAGCAGCCGACTGAACACGCTCTGGCAAGCCGTAGTCTGGCGCGTGACGACATCGGCGAACGCCCCTCTGTCCCTTGACTCGAACGCGTAAGGAAGACAGAGATGTTATGTCGATACACCGTTGAATTGCCCAAGGATGCTGCGGGATTGTCACGTTGCCTGATCCCCCGGGAGGAACTTGCAAACTGGGAGCACGCCAACCAGCTCATCAGCCACGCCAAGGCACAGGCCGATGAACTGATAAACCAGACAGAGAGACAGTGCGAACTTCTGCTGGAAAAGGCGTCCCTGGATGTCTGGCAACGCGCAGACGCCCAATTCAAACGCTGGGAACGTGACCGTCAAGCGATGTGTGACAACCTGGAGGAGTACGCAACATCGATCACCAACCAAGCAATTAGACGCCTGCTTGGCGAAACGGTAGCCCCTCAGCGGCTGTCAGCCCTGCTGAAGCAATTGCTGGCGGACCAGATTCAGGAGATCGACGCGGCGCTTCTCTGTCACCCCCAGGACTTTGAGGAGGTAAAACAGTATCTCGCCCATCACAAAGCCACGCTCTGGAAGCTTCACCACGACGAAACAATCCCTGCTCAGACACTTGTATTGAAAACCGACGAGGGTGATTTCCGTATCAGCTGGAATTCAATGCTCGATGCCTTTTTCAATCATGGGAGAGACTACCGGATAGACATTTAATTGCATCCGCTTTGCATCGCCGACAACGAGCCTTGACAAAACCTTATTAATCCATGCACCTCCACATAATAAAGAGGGTAACTAATGAGTATTTTCAACAACCTTCCAGAGGAGCTTTCTAAAAACGCCAAAAATGCCCATAGACTTTATAAAAAGCTCCATACCCTCACATCTCAAGAGCAGGCTGATGCAAAGTTATTTTATGAGCTTGCAGTAAAGAGCACCCTGTCCCAGATGGCATATCTGGAACATACGCGTGTTTCGCATATGTTGCTCAAAAGCACTTTTGAAAGTTTCCAATAATATGCAAGCGTTAGTCCGTGATTGGTTAATCAGCGGCAAAGAACAACTCCGTTTGTTTGAGGGCGATGACGAAATCATGCTGAATCGTCAGGGAGGCGCTTTGGTGCTGAGTGTTCAACTGACCTTGACTCGCCCAGACACCGCCACCTCGCAGCGCTGGATGCGCCTGGGCGCTGCCAGCCTGAATCACTTCCATGGCGCACTGGCTCAAAAAGCGGACAGCGGTGAGCTGTGGCTGATCCAGAAACTGCCAGGTGGGCAGGGAGAGGCATACGTACTCGGCTACCTTGAAGCCCTGCTGAACCAACGCGACACCTGGCGCGCCACAGTCGCGCGCCTTGCTCGCCACCCCCAAAACCTCAAACCCACCTCACTACGCTCACTGTCGTACTAACCAGAGAACCGGCAATGCATAACAAGAACCACGAGCACAGTCGCTTACGCCGTGCTTCGCCCAAGGGATTTCCCTGGCGTAACGCTATCCTGCTTTCCTGGCTGCTGATCCCAGCAGGGAACACACTGGCGGCCATCCCCCCCGAGTGGAAAAACACCGCCTACGCTTATGAAGCTGAACATAAGCCCCTCCGGGAAGTGCTGGAGGATTTCGCCCAGACCTTTGGGACACAACTACATGTCGAGGGCCTGCTGGAAGGCAACGTAAATGGCAAGATTCGCGCCAATACCCCGCAGTCGATGCTCGACCGTCCGGGGGTAGAACACCGTTTCCAGTGGTACCTGTACAACAACACCCTCTATATCAGCACGCTGGACCAGCAAGACTCGGCGCGCCTGGAGGTTTCTTCCGAGACCATTGCCGACCTTAAGCAAGCGCTCACCGATATTGGCCTGCTCGATAGCCGTTTCGGTTGGGGCGAGTTGCCCGAAGACGGCGTGGTACTGGTTTCGGGCCCTCGACGCTATATCGAGCAGATCAAACAGTTCAGTACCCAGCGCCGCTCTCCGGATGAAAAGCAGAGCGTGCTGAGTTTCCCGCTTAAATTCGCCAATGCGACGGATCGTCAAGTGGATTACCGCGGCGAGAAGCTCACTATTCCGGGGGTGGCCAGCATTCTGCGTGGATTGCTGGAGCCGCGTTCCAATTCGACCCTCAACAGTCTGAACCAACCCTCCCCGTCACAGCCTGCGCCGCTCGTACCGAACATTCCCCGATTGAGCAACCCCTTACTGGGGCAGATGCTGGGTACAAACGTCAACACCGGGCCGTTGGATCCGCTCCCGACACTCACCTCGCGAGCCCCGGTCTCACCCAGCAGGGTTCGCGTCGAAGCCGATGTACGCAATAACGCTGTGCTGATCTATGACCTGCCTGAGCGGCAGGGCATGTATCGAGAGTTGATCACTCAACTCGATGTCGCGCGCAAACTGGTGGAAATCGACGCGATCATTCTCGATATCGAGCGCACGCAATTGCGAGAGTTCGGGGTGAACTGGGGGTTTCAGAACAGCCGATTCCGTGGCGGCGTCAATATGGCACCGGGCACCTCTTCGCAGGTGTCGATTGAGAACCGTGAGCGCTTCTACGCAGATATACGCGCGCTGGAAGCCAAGGGGCTGGCAAGCATGGTCTCCAACCCCTCGGTGCTCACCCTGGAAAACCAACCGGCGGTCATCGACTTCAACCGCACCCAGTACCTGACCCCCGGCCGGGAGAATGCAACCATTTTACCGGTCACCGTGGGCACCAGCTTCCAGGTGGTCCCCCGTGTCATCACCAGCCGTGGCAGCCACCAGATCCATTTGGCGGTGGATATCGAAGATGGCAATTTCAACGAAACCAACCCCACTCCCGGCAACCTCGATGTACGCCGAGGCAAGGTCAGCACCCAGGCCGTCATGGCGGAAAAACGCTCACTGGTGGTCGGTGGTTTCCACGTCACCGAAAGCAGCGACAAGCGCAACAAAGTCCCCCTATTGGGTGATATCCCGCTACTGGGCAAGGCGCTGTTTTCCTCGACAGAACGGCAGAACAATCGACGTGAACGCCTGTTCATCCTCACCCCGCGCGTCATCGGTGACCAGGCCGATCCGTCGCGCTACCTGCCCCAGGCCGACCAGGTCGAATTGCAGGCAGCCCTCGCACCGTTGGCGCGGCGCTACAGCCCTCACCAGCCGGTAATCAAGCGCAGCGACATCATCAGTACCCTGGCGCACATGGTCAGCGGGAAAGTGCCCAAGGCCTTCAAGGCGGCACCAATGCCCCTGGGGCTGGACAGTTTGTGCAGCACCCGCGACTTGCTCGCGCTGAACACCGAACGCAGCCAATGGTATGCGGGACCGGACTACAACGTGGCGGTAGTGGTCCTGCGCAACCAGGTCAAACGCCACGTGCGTATCGACGAAAAGGAATGCAGCAACTCGCAGACCCTGGCCGTCAGCGTGTGGCCGCGCGCCTGGCTCAAGCCGGGTGAAGAAGCCGAGGTGTTTATCGCCATGCGCCCGGTGGTGAAGGACGAACACCTCAGCGTGCCCCGCCCCTCCTTGATTACTCCTGCTCAGAAGGCCACGCCATGAAACACCGCTTATTGTGCGTCACCCTGATCGCAACGGCACTGCTTGTCGCCGGCTGCACGCCCACCTGCAAGGGCGACTCCTGCTCACGCCCACAATCGAGCAAGGACAAGATGGTGATCTGGTGGCCACCGCAGATGCGTGCCGAGCCTGGTCCCGCCGGGGAACGTGCGGATTACCAGACTATCTCGCTGGAACGATGAGCCGCCAGGAAATGCCCGACAATCAACGCCAGGTATTTCTGGACAATCTGGTGAGTGGCGCTGCCGCTCACCTGATGCTCGCTCCCGGTATCAAAGCATGTGCACTGCACGCCGGCAAACGCCCGGGCATGGCCTTGCACGTCGCTCGTTCAGCATTACAGGCAGGGCAGTTGCAGCAGGTATTGGAGCGGCGCTTTGAGCTTGCCGTGGTGTTCGATGGTTGTTTTATCTACCTGGACGCGCAGGATGCCTTGGTAATCTGGCACGCGCTGCCGGCTGCAAACGATGCGCTCGACGGAATCCTCAGCCGGGTGCTTTCCCTGGCCAATCTCCAAGCCCTGGACACACGCTCCACCTGCTGATCAGCGACGTTCCAACTCAGGCAATTCCAGCGTTTCGCGCTTGGCTTCATCATCAAGCTCACGCAAGGTGCGATAGATCAGTGCCACAGCCTGCAAGGATTCGCGGGGAATGCTTGCTCCCAACGCTTTGGTATAGAGCAAGCGCGCCAGCCATACGCATTGGATGACCGGCACCTCGGCGGCCTTCGCCTGCGCAATCAACTGGCGGGCGACGGCATCCGTACCTTTGCTGACCAGCAGCGGAAGCGGCGTCTTGCCCGGGCGGTAATACAGGGCGACAGCAAAGTGGGTCGGGTTGACCACCAGCATGTCGGCTTCCTCCAGCTTTGGCAGCTTGACCTTCGGTTCCTCCTGGGCCAATTGCTGCGCCAGCGCACGGCGCTGGCCCTTCACATGCGGGTCGCCTTCCATATCCTTGTACTCTTTGACGACCTCGACCTGGGTCATGCGCATGCGCTTGGCGAAGAAGTGCTTCTGCAAGGTGAAATCGATAACCGCCAGTACCAGTAACAATGCAAGACAGGCATGCAGCAGATAGCGGAACAGGGCGATCAATGCCAGGAGGTAACTTTGCAGATCGCTGTTGGCCAGGTTGATCAACGTCCCAAGAGAGGGCCAGACCACCAGGAATACGATCAGCCCCAAAAGAAACGCCTTGGCGATGCTCATCAACAGATTCATCAGCGACTGGGCAGAAAAGAATTGTTTAAATTGGCTGATCGGGTTGAGGCGATTGAAATCGAGCTTCAGAGCCTCGGGTGCAAACAGCAATCCGAACTGCATCCAACTGGCGATCAGCTTCATAGCAATCGCCACACCGGCCATCAGCAGGCCGAATGAGAAGAACACCACCAGGCCTTCAATCAGCACTTCTTCCAACGCCCGTACAAAGGGCTGGTCCAGGCGTGAGATCGGCAACACCATCAATTGCTGGAAACGTTGCAAGCTGGTATCGGCGGTGAACAAGGCGATCTCGCTGATGGCCGCCAGCACCATCAACTTGGCCACATCCTGACTTTGAGCGACCTGGCCTTTCTGGCGCTGGTCACGCAGCTTCTTGGCTGACGCCGGGTGCTTTTTTTCCCCCGAGTCACTCATGGCATCGGAGCCTTGAATAAAAGGCCCAGCGAGTGCTTCAGGTCACTCAGCTGGCTCATACTCCCCACGATCAAGTCCTGCAGCAGCGCAAAATACAACAGCAGAATACCGATCCCCGCCAGGCACTTGACCGGTGGCGCCAGCGTACTCACCTGTAGCTGCTGACTGTAGACCCCCAGCAGTGCGATGCCGAACTCCAGCAACAGCAGCACCGCGATAAAGGGAGCAGCGTAGAGCATCATATGGGTGAACGTGTCGCCCAGCAGGCTGACAAATACGCTCATGCCATCAGGCGCCGGGAGTGGGAACCATACGGTGGGTGGCCAAATCAGGTAACTGTCCCAGATCACCTGAGTCAACGCGCCTAACCCCAGGGTGACCATCAATAGAAAAATCGCCAATTGCTTGAACAAATGCCCTATCGGCGTCGCATCCGGCCCCAGTGAAGGATTGAGCTGACCACCGGCCAGGGCTCCGCGCTGGTTATCGAGCAAAGCCCCCACCGACTCGAACAGCCAGAACGGCATCGCAAGCAACATCCCCAGCAGCACCCCCAGCGCCAACTCCTTGAGCGCCAATGCAGCGAGCACAAACGCTGAGTAATCATGCTCCGTCAACGCAGCATGAATACCCGGCGCGGGCATCAGCGCCATGACCATTACAAGGATGTGCCGGAGCATGCCGCGTATATGCTGGAAACAGAACGCCGCCACGAGTATTCCGCACGGGTAGATTCGCGCCATGCCGATAATCAGACTGGGAAGGAAATCAAGATAAGCCAACACGGGTGAGGCCTCAGTTCCGGGCCGAGCGGCCAATCATTTCGAAGGTCAAGTTGATCAGTTGGATCAACTCCACGCCAATCCAGCGCCCCGTCAGGATCAACGTAACCCCTACCGCCACCAGCTTGATGCCAAAAGGCAGCGTCTGGTCCTGTATCTGCATCAATGCTTGCACCAGAGACACCAGCACCCCCACCACCACCGCTACAATCAATGGCGGTGCCGACAGCACCACCACCAGCAACATGCCCTGCTTGAACAGCACAATCGGGTCCATACGCCACTCAGAGATAGGAAAGGAACAAGCTGTCGAGCAACCGTGACCAACCCGACACCAACACGAACAACAGCAATTTGAGCGGCAGGGAAATGGTCATCGGCGAGACCATCTGCATGCCCAGCGCCAGCAGCAGGTTGGAAACAATCAGGTCGATCACGATGAAGGGGATATAGATCAAGAAGCCGATCTCGAACCCTGCCTGCAGCTGGGACAACACGAAAGCCGGAATCACCAGGATCAGATCTTCGCGTTGCACCTCCTGCGCCATTTGTGGAGGCCAGAGGCGCGTGGTGTTTTCCAGCAGGTGCGTCAATATATCCGGGTCCACATTGCGCAGCATGAATGCGCGTAACGGTGTGATGGCCTCATTGCCCGTCTGCAGAAACGTTTGCACGTTACTCATGTCCAGGGGCGATGCCTTGACGCTCTCGGCGATCTCATAACCCACTGGTGCCATGATGAACAGCGTGGCCGCCAACGCGATGCCATTGATGGCCATGCTGGGCGGTACCTGCTGCACACCGATGGCGTTGCGGGTGATCATCAGCACGATGACGATCTTCAAGAACGATGTGCAGACGATCAGCAGCATGGGCATCAGCGATAATGCCCCCAGGAATACCGCCAGAATGAGGGGGTCTATCCCCTGCAAACTCATCGGCCGAACATCACGCGAGACAACTGCAACCCCAGGCGCCCATCGACTTCCACCAACTGCCCCTGGCCAATCGGCCGATCGCCGTAATACAGGCCGGCCATGCCGGGAGCGTAACCGCTAATGCCCAACACCGAACCGGGCGCGAGGTTACGCAGTTCGCCCAAGGTAAGGTTCAGCGTTCCACAACGCACATTCAGCGCCATGCTCAACTCATCGAATGGTTCGTGGCCAAATACATCCACGACCGGTTCATCATCCTCATGCTCCGAGTAATGGGGCGCTGCAAAATTTTCGTCCACAGACGAGTCCTCGATAGAAGTAAGCGTCAGGCACAACGGCCCGGTGTCATCGTCAATGCGGCCATGCAAACGTTGCCTGCCAACCTGCACGTAGCCGCTGCCTTGGGCGGAAAAAAAATACGGGCCGAGCACCAGCACATCACCGGTACGCAGGCCGCGCACCTGCGCAATCGGTAACTGCACGCGGCCCAGGGTCACGGCGATTGCCAGTTGAAACGGCGTCGGCAAAGCTGCCGCAGTGGCGCGCCAAGGCCCTGCCTCACACAAGGCCAGGAAACTTTGGGGGGTCAACCATAGGTAGCCTTCAACCCGGGACGCCCCCTGGGTCACACTGAGCCGGCAGCCAAACCCCTTGGGTCGATCCGTTTCCAGCAAGCGCACATAACCCAGCAGCGCCCGCACCTGGGGACTCATGTGGTACTGGTACAAGGCCCAGAACCAGGAGTCCGGATCGTTGCCAACCTGGGACAGGGTCACCGGGCACTCACCCAGCAGACTGAGCAACGGCCCTGCTTCTACAAGCGCCAGCACGCCACACACCGTCTCAAAGCACAAAGCCTTGCCGCCAGCTGGGGCACGCCCGGGCTCAATCAGCAACTCGCCGGCCTGCCCGGCCACCGTGAACCGCAGGCGCAGGCCGCGCCCCAATCGACGGCGCGCGGCAACCGTATCGCTATTAATCAAGGGAAAGGTCAGCGCCGGCATCAGCATGCGCAACCGACGCTGGGCATAAGCAAGTTCACCGGCAGCCCCAGCGCTCCCGCGAATCGACCCTCGCACTGTTGGCGTACACCGCAAAGCCAGCGCGCCGTAGCGTCCTGCTCTGCCTCCAGCTCAATCGTCCAGGCGCCCTGCTCGCGGCGCACGCTGGCGTTGATCCGCCCCAGGCGAGGCAAGTACAGCACCGCCTGCAACGGCCACTGCGACGCAGCCTGCACACGAGGCGCCAGTTGCTCGGCAAGCGCCTCGATCAGGGCTATACCGGCGGACGCCTGTTTGCCCGATAAGGCAGTCCCCGCACCAGCGCCGCCATCGTCTCCAGTAAAAAATTGAGTGAATAATCGCCCGAGTTCCATGGACACGGCTGTCGTGGCCCCCGGCTCACGCTCCTCCCGCGGCTCGCGCTGGCGCGGACGCTCAGTGGGTTTATTTGAAACCTGGGTCATGTCGGCTCCCGAGCCAGTAAGAGGGATAACTCCTGAAGTTTTTCCACCTGCCGCAGGCACTCCGTGACGTGTTTCTGGGCGCTGCCAACCCGACTTTCGCTTTCCCCCTGCTGGCCCCGCAATGCCTCCAACTGGCCTATCTCCCGCTGAGTACTGGCAGATAGGGAGCGCTCCTGCGCGCCCCAGGATTTCAAGGCCTTGAGGCTCAACACCTGACCCTGATGCTGACTGAGCAATTCAGCACTTTGCCGGGCCTCCTCCTGCCGAGTCTGCTCAAGCGCATCCTTAGCCTGCTGGATATGTGCGAGCAGGGCCTGCTGGGCGCGCCTGGCCTCACGCAGGGCGCGCTCAGCGCGGTCAGCCCTGTGCCTGCGCAGGCGCCGCAACGTCTCCACTTCACCGAGAAGCACATCAGAATGGGACATGGGCGGTCAGATCCTTAAGTTGCTCCAGCGTCGCCACCATCGGCGTAGGCACACGCAAGTCCTGGCGCAGGAACCCGTCGACCGCCTGACGGCTGTCCACCGCCAGATCGGTCAGGGCATCGCTGCCGGGTTGATACTCTCCCAGCTTGAGCATCAGCTCGATCTGTTGGTACGCCGACAACAACCGTCGCAATGCCGTACCCGCCTGGATGTCCTCCGGCTCCGCGACGTTGCTCAAGATCCGTGAAAGGCTTGCCAACACATCCACCGCCGGGTAGTGCCCACGCTCGGCAAGCTTGCGGGACAGCACGATATGCCCATCAAGCAGCGAGCGAACTTCGTCGGCCACCGGATCGTTCATGGAGTCCTGCTCAATCAGCACCGTATAGATCGCGGTGATCACACCGTCACGCGTCAACCCGGCACGCTCCACCAGCCGTGGCAGCAGGCTGTATACCGAAGGAGGCAAACCTCCGCGCCCCAAGGGTTCGCCGGCAGCCAGGCCGATCTCACGCTGGGCCCGGGCGAAACGGGTCAAGGAGTCAATCAGCAGCAATACCCGCTGCCCCTTGCGCCGAAAACCTTCGGCCAATGCCGTGGCCGTGAACGCGGCGCGGGCGCGCTCCATGCTGGAGCGATCGGAGGTGGCGCACACCAGTACCGCCTTGGCGCGCAGCTGGTCATCGAGCTCATGGTCGAGAAATTCACGCAGCTCCCGCCCCCGCTCGCCGATCAGGCCGAACACGATGACATCGCACTCGACGTTACGCGCGATCTCGGCCAGCAGGGTGGTCTTGCCACAACCGGCCCCGGCGAACAGGCCTACACGCTGCCCCTCGCCAATCGTCATCAGGCCATCGATCGAACGCACGCCGGTGGCCAGCGCACGGTTAATCCTCGGCCGTTCGGTGGGCAACGGCGCTTCACACAACACCGCACTGGTATCCGGTAAGTCGGCCTCGACAAACGCACTCACGCCCTGCCCCGTAATCGGCCGGCCGAAACCATCCAGCACCTGGCCCAACAGGGCCTCGCTGACCTGGACTCGATGCGATACCCCAAGGCGCTCCACTCCAGCACCTACCCGCACGCCTTCCAAATTACCCAAGGCGCTGAGCACCGCATCCTGCTGATCGAAGCCGATGATCTCGGCGAGCATGTAGTCGCCCGGACTTTTTTCCACCTGGCACAAGTCGCCGATACGCGCCTGGGGTAGCCGGCACTGCAGCAGCATGCCGTTGACGCGCTGGATTCGGCCACGCATCGTCACCGGTGCAAAGGTGCTCAGTGACTGGGCCTGACGCTGTTGCCAGGCGTCCAGACGAGCTTGCAGTTCCGCACTCACCAGCGCACCTCGTAACGCTGCGCACCATCAAAAACCACTTTGCCGTTGTCGATCAGCACCAGCCGCAGCCCTTCCACTTCGTCGCCCACAAACAGTCGGCTGCCTTCTTCCAGGACCACGTGACCATTCGGCCCGCCAACGATTTGCACAATCCTGAATGGCAGTGTGCCGTCGCGCACACGCACACGGCTGATCACCGGCACCGAGCTGTCGAATTGCTCGCCAAAACGGCTGAGCATGCGCGCTACCAGCTCCACCTCGTCCTGTGAGACTTCTCCGTTGAGCGCCACCTGGTCATTGATCACTTGCAAGGTGACCCGCTGACTCAACTCACGCTCGCTGAGCATCTTCAACAACTGCTGACGGACTTCAAAAGACGAAGCCAATTCCTGTTTCTGCACCGCGGGCGGCATCAGCGAAGCCTGCGCCTCACGCTCCCCAGTGGAAACCATGCCCACTGCCACAATGATTACCGTCACCACCAGCACCAGGCTGATCAGGCGCCTTTGCTGGGAGGGCGAAATTGACGATAACGTCATCGCCTGCGCAGGCACATTGGCCGCTAGCGGCACTACCGGCACTACCGGCGCAGGGGCTGCGGGTTGAGGCCAGGGTTGCTCGGCCAAGGTCACGCACAGCCGCACCCCCCCCACTGTAAACGGCACGTTCAGTTCCAGTTTGGCGATCTGCGCCAGTACCTGGCCTTCGGGGTCTCGCAACAGTCCGGCTTCGGCCTGCACCAACCAGTTGGCGTCGATAAACCGCAGGCACGCATGCTGCTCGACGACTCCCGGATCGTTCAACATCAGGTCAGCGTCCGCGTGCGCACCAATACTCCATCGCTCCCCAAATAACGGCAACGCAGCGCCCTGGCGCAGCCCATCAAGCACCCTTAACTCAAACATCATCGCAACCTCCACGCTGGCCATGGCCGAATACTCATGCCACCGCACCACGCATCAGCTCGTCCTGGCCCAGGTCAATGCGCCCCAGCACCTTGACCTTGGAGGAGCTCCCCAACTCGGCAAACGACAGCACCGGGACATGGTTGAACTCTTCCAGCAGCAAGGTACGCAAGGGACTTCGCAGGTCCTGC
The DNA here is from genome assembly GCF_052112325.1 of Pseudomonas sp. Yb2C2. NCBI lineage: Bacteria > Pseudomonadati > Pseudomonadota > Gammaproteobacteria > Pseudomonadales > Pseudomonadaceae > Pseudomonas > Pseudomonas sp. Yb2C2. Next base: position 309,865 of record NZ_JAVAJK010000004.1, read on the forward strand.
GCCACCAACAGCACACTTTTACTCTTGGCCCTTAAGGTAAAGGCCTGGTTGAGCAGGCTGATCAACGCAGCGCTGTGCTCATCGTCAAGCGCGAAAAACACCCCGGTCTGGGTCTGTCGCAATGCCTCGCGCAGGATGTTTTCCGTATGCGGTGAAAGCAGCCAGGCATGCAGGCCGTCGGCCTCGCTGTACTGGTGGAAAATCTGCGCCTTGAGCGCAATACGCGCGTAGTCGGCCAATGCTTCCGGTTCACGCTCATGCTGGCCATACTCGATCAGCGATTCGACAATCAGCCGTACGGCCCGCAGCGGCACCCCTTCGCTGGCCAGGCGTTGCAACACCGACGAAAAGCGCGACAGCGGCATGATTCGCTGCAGTTCCTGCACCAGTTCCGGCTGGTTGTGCTCCAGCCAGCTGAGGATCGACTTGCTCTCCTGGATCCCCAGGAACTGCGGGCCGCTGAGCATCATGGCCTGCTTCATGCGTTCGATGATCAGACTGGTCGCGGTGAAGCGCTCCAGTTGCGGATCGTCGAGCAGTGGATCATCCGGTGCCAGCCAGACCCAGTCCTGTTCATCACGCTCAGCCAGGCCGGGTATTCCATGCTCGGGCTCGACCGTCAAGGCGTTACGCTCAACGGCCAGATAGTTGACAACCGAGGCCTTGACCATCGGCACTTCATGCACACAGAAACGCATTTCGTCGGCGGCCAGCGAGTCATCGAGTTCGACTTCGAAGGGCGGCAGGGTCAGGCCAATATTGGCAACCAGTGCATTTCGGGACTGGCGAATCCCATGAATAAGCTCCGTCACCTCAGGCGTCCCACGCAACACCGGGGGAAACTGCAACAGGTAGGGGCGCGACGGATCGAACCCGCGCAAGTCCTCTTTTCCGTTCTCTTCGGGACGCACGGCTTCGGAGGCTTCGGCCGCGGGCGCTGCCTCTCGCTGACGCTGGCGCATCAGGTAATACCCCAATGTGCCGGTTATCAGCGAAATAAGGATAAATACCCCGGTCGGCATACCGGGCACTATCGCAAAGGCGAGCATGCCCACCGAAGCGATTATCCAGCTCTTGGGCTCGCTGGTCATTTGCCGGGCAATTTCGGCCCCCATGTTACTGATGCCCTTGCGCCCCTCCGGCGCCACCCGGGTGATGATCATGCCGGCGGTCAGGGAGATCAGCAGCGCCGGAATCTGTGCAATCAGGCCATCACCGATAGTCAGCACCGAATACAACGCCATTGAATCAGCGGCGCTCAAGCCGTGCTGGAACATGCCCGTAGAGAAGCCGCCCAACAGGTTGACCACGACGATGATCAACCCCGCGATAGCGTCGCCCTTGACGAACTTCATCGCCCCATCCATCGCGCCGAACAATTGGCTCTCACGGGACAACTGCTCGCGCTTGTCCCGCGCTTGCGTGCCGTCGATCAGGCCGGCACGCAAGTCGCTGTCGATGGACATCTGCTTGCCCGGCATGGCGTCCAGGCTGAACCGCGCCGCGACCTCGGCAACCCGTTCGGAGCCCTTGGTGATCACCAGGAAGTTAACCAGGGTCAGGATCAGGAAAATCACCATCCCCACCGCCAGGTTGCCCCCCACCACGAAATTACCGAAGGCCTCGACGATATCGCCGGCGTCTTGCTCCAGCAGGATCAGACGCGTGGTTGCAATCGACAGGGCCAGTCGAAACATGGTGGTCAACAGCAGGATCGAGGGGAACGAAGAAAACGCCAGGGGGCCCGGCAGGTAAAGCGCAAGCACGATCAACAGGCACGAAATGCAGATATTGAGGGCGATCAGAATATCCACCAGCCAGGTGGGCAACGGCACGATAAAGATGAATACGATGGCCATGACCACCACAGCGCCCAGCACCTCGGCGCGTTGTGCCACTTTGAGCAACCCACGGTTGATGGCCGACAGTGCGGTCACGTCATCAGCCTCGGCTCACCGGCATACCGTGTGGGTCCACGCAAGGCGCGGTCCAGTTCATCGATCACCGTCAGCAGGATCTGCAGGGTTTCCAGACGTATTCGCTTTTCGGACCACAATGCCAGGGGAAATTGCTGAAACAGAGGGTAAAGGGCATTGAGGGACATCAGTTGACGGTCAAGCGGACCGCCTCCCAGTTCGTCCCCCAAGCGCAGCAATTCATCGACCGCGATACCGGTACCGGCGTACCCCAGCAGGCGTTGCAACAAGCTCACGGCGTTATGCTCAATACTCAAGCGCTGGATCAGCGTGTGACAACCGCCCAATACGCTGCTCAGTTGCCCGCAGTCCCGCAGGCCCATCAGCAAAGTGCGCAACAGGGGTGTGGGCATTGACGACACCGCGGCCGCAATGTCATCCGCCAAAGCCTTACGCATCACCTTGAGCCCGACGTGGAACTGCTCACCACCGTATACACCCAGCAAAGCCTGCATCATCGTCGGCAGGGACTGGCGCGTGACCACACTGGCATAGTAGAGCACACGCAGTGCCTGGCGCTCCTGCGGGTCGACCCCGGCTGACTGCAATGCCAAGGCAATGTTCAGGCCGGCCTGGATCTCCCCTTTGAAACGAGCTTCAAGATTGGCAATTGCATCGCGCGCCAACAACGTAGTGTCGGACGGGCGGCCCTCGCTGTCTGCCTTGGCCACCACATGCTTGAGCACCACGAACGCGCGCGCCGGGTCCCCGTCCGCAAGCTTCAGCAATTTTTCGACAGTAGGTCTGTCCTGCAATTGCTGCCTGAAGAGCAGTGAAAGGAAAGCCAGCGTTTTCTTGGCCGGATGGCCCAACTGATCATAAAGTTGCGCAAGCTGCTCGGCCGGAAGCACGCGTACCGCCATCTTCCGTTCGCTCAGCGCCCGGCTGTTGAGCTCCACCTCCTGACCAAACAGATGTGCAAGCTCATCGATGCCCTTCGCGGATGTGTGCACTTGCGCTGAGGCATGGCTGACAACCGCTTCACCCTCAGAGGGGTGGGTGCGCACATCGTTACGAGGGTCAGTTGTTTTACGGGATACTTGTTCCATGGACACGCCAGTACAGGAAGAGTGTTTCCCTGTGTGGCAACGTCTCCCCATGCAGTTCCATCAAAATCCGTGCTCACTGGGAATTTGAAAAAACTTGCAAAAGCCTTCGGCGCCGCATGCAAATCACTGCATAAAAACCCACCAGCCAAAAATATTTATATATGTAAATCATACAGTTATGTATTTTTTTCGATTGGCACAGGGAGTGCTAAGGGGACCTGTCGACACCCGCTCGACTGCGTCTACCCTAAGGAAAAAAAACATGAATCTCCCCATTGAAGCTTTAGCTCACCTCGTTGGCAGCTCGCCTCAATTCATGCATCACCTGACAGACGACCAGCAGAAAAAACTCAGGCGCTTCATTCACAAGCGCGTACTCAACCCCGAAGATGCGGATGATCTTCTGCAACTGACGTACTTGGAGGCCTGGCGCAACCGCGAGCGCTTCTGCGGTAACGCCTCGCTCAGCACCTGGATGTGCGGCATCGCGCAAAACCTGATTCGCAACCACTTCAGGCGCATGTATGCCAAACCCGTGCATTGCGAATTTGATGAATCGTTGTGGCATGGACAGGAAGAAAACAACAACCTGGATTGGGAGTTTGAGATCAACCGCCGCCTGGAGAATACCCTGAGCGCCATTGACCACCTGCCGGCGGAAATGCGCAAGACGATGTACGCCTCCCTGGAAACCGACGGCAGCTATCAGGACACAGCCGACGTATTGGACATCCCCATCGGCACCGTTCGCTCGCGACTGTCGCGCGCACGCGAACAACTCAAGCGCGCCACCCAGAATCCGTTTCAATCGTAAATCCGGCTGACTGGCAAAGCGTTGGGCGACAAGGATATCTGCCCAACCGAACCAGACCTCTTTCATACGTGCCAGGCAGATCGCCCAGCCTCCTGACAGTACCGCACCGATCCCACCAACACCGAACATCAGCCCCACGGCTCTCGGGCGATCAGTCCAGCTGCCAGCAGGAGCGGCGGGCAGGTTTGCGCGGCGGTCGAGAATTGCTCGGCGCCATGGGTGTCTCTTCACGGGAGAAGCGAATCAGCAACCACTCGTCGCCCAACTCGCTCATTTCCGATAAACAATTGAAAGCGTAGATAAAAATTCAAAATAAATGCTTGACGCATTCCCGTTCTACGCGAATAATGCGCGCCACTTGGCTACATAGCTCAGTTGGTTAGAGCATAGCATTCATAATGCTGGGGTCCGGGGTTCAAGTCCCTGTGTAGCCACCAAGTACCTGTTTATAGATGTCTACAGCAGTCTATAAACAACCCCAAGAAGCCCGCCTAGTGCGGGCTTTCTTGTTTCTGGCTGTACACCTCTGTCTACCCCTATACCTTCCCACCGTGTATCCCCCTGTGTATCCTTGGTGAAAAATAGAACTCAGGGGATACATGCCCATGAAGCGTTCTGAAATCAAGCGCCGCCCCTTGTCTGACACCGTCCTGGCAAGCCTGGAGCCCGACATCAAGGAATACCGGGAGCAGGACGGCAACGGTCTGTACTTCCGCGTAAAACCCGACGGTCAAAAGTCCTGGCAACTGCGCTACAAAACGCCAGCCGGCAAATGGAGCTGGTTAGGTCTCGGGGGTTATCCAGAGGTCAGTGGCGCATTTGCAAGGCAGAAGGCTTCCGTACTGCGCAGCGACGCAGCCGACGGCAAGAACCCAATGGCGACTAAACAGGCTCGCCGAGCTGCTGAGCTAGCGGCAAGTAACAATACGTTCGAGCCACTCGCACGGGAGTGGCATAGCTCGCGGCTCAACGCCTGGGATACCGGTACCGCTAAACGGGTCTTAGGTGCGTTGGAGCGCCATGTGTTCCCCACCTTCGGCAATCGCCCATACACAGGCATTCTGTCGATGGAGTGGATGGAACTGCTACGCGGAATGGAACGACAAGGCATCCTTGAGCAGATGAGCCGAGTCAGAGCCTACTGCAAAGACATCTATGACCTGGCTCGGGTAACCGGCCGAGCGATAAACAACCCACTTGATGGCGTGCATAAATTCCTTTCGGCAGGTAAGCCCGAAAACTATGCCCACGTCAGCATTGAAGAACTGCCCGCCCTCCTCCGCGCCATTCGCTCCTACCCTCACGCCAAAGATGTGCAACTGGGCTTGCGCTTGCTGACACTCCTCGCTGTTCGCCCCAGTGAGCTACGTGAAGCGTGCTGGTACGAGTTCGACCTTGATAAAAAACTTTGGACAATCCCGGTGGAACGCAAAGGCCGTAAGAAAGGCCTCGAGCACTTAGTACCACTCAGCCGTCAGGCCGTTGAAGCCCTCAAAGAGCTGTACGTCCTGACCGGCGCTTACCCGTTACTCTTTCCTGGCAGAAGCGACCGCACCAAACCTCGAAGCGACACGGTATTTCTAATGGCTCTACGCCGTCTCGGGTATGAAGGTCGACAGACAGGCCATGGGTTTCGGCACATCGCTAGCACCGCCCTGAATGAACACCGATTTGATGCTGACCATATTGAGGCCCAACTCAGTCACAAGGCACCAGGTGTGCGCGGAATTTACAACAAGGCCCAGTACCTGGCGCCGCGTACAACGATGATGCAGTGGTACGCCGATTACCTCGATGGACTAGAGAAAGGTAACGTGATCGAAGGAACTCTTGGCAGGGTCGAATAATGATGCGTTTCCGTACCCCCTCAAAAAACGGTGTTCCAGGTGTTCCAGGTGTTCCACAAACGCTGAAAGCCTCGTATTACGTGGCTTTCAGCGGTGGAACACCTTTTTGTTTTAGCTGGAACACCTGGTGTTCCACACAAAAAAGGTGTTCCACCCATAAAGCGCCTCAAATGGAACACCTCAAACCAGCCATACCCGGCTGTAGGCCCCGTGCACTGCGGTTCCTGAGGAATTTATGGATCGCGCGTTCACTGAATTATCTCAGGGGTGTGGGGGTGGCCGATGCCTTATAGGGATCTTCTTGGGCACCCGCTGGATGTCGATACTTATGACCCACCCACAACGCTTACGACCCGCGCTTTGTACCCTGAATTTGAGGATCGCTTCGCGGAGGCATTTGATGTGATCTGCAAAGGGCAATCGTGCTGGAAAGAATTCTACGTTTGCGACGAGCTCTGGGATCCTCATGCCCGTAAGGTCGTTTCTGCGGTATGTCATCTGTCGTACAACATTCGACAATCGTTCAACAGGTTTCCTGCATTAGGGCTAGCGTTTGCAACACGCACTAGCCGTCTTGATAGCTCTGGAGTATCTGATGCTCAGCTAGTGGCGACCCTAGCGATGGATCGTGCGTGTCGAGCAATCTTCACGCTTTGGAGATGGATAGACCTAGTCGAGGGTGATGCAAATCGTGGTGACCATGAACGAGCTATAAAAATGGCGCGCGTCTTCCCTGACTCTTATCTCGAGATGGTCAACAAACATCGTGAACAGTTCAAGGTCGAGGAAAGTGAAACTGGGGAGTCTTTCGCGACCTATTTAGGGGATGCTCGGAGTTACATTGCAGAGGCCGAGACCTATGCCGTAAAAGCCGAAGCGGATAAAAAAAATGCAGCAACTCAACAACAGACAGCTCAAGAATATCGCAAAGCCGTCTCACGCAAAGGCTCCGATAAATCGGCGAAAGTCAGACGTTTAGGTAATGCCCCGCGAGACAAAAATATTTGCGATGCCTACGAGCGCGATACGGGATCAGGAAAGATCCACGCCGAGGTAGTGGCTTCCCTTTCGAAAAAACACTCCCTCAGCCAGAAACAAATAAAAAACATCCTGGTTCAGGGCAAGGTATGGGCCCCCAAGAAAAAGCGTTCAAGCGCAGATGATGAGCAGGCGAGTGAAGCCTATCGGGAGATTCTTGAGCGGATGAGAAATATATGGGAATGAGCTAAGCACAGTTCCAACTGGGTAAATAAAGTCGCTCCTGTCGATCACGGATACGCAGGAGATTGATATGTACGCAAACGCCGCTCCATCAGAATCGCTAAACACCGCTGCTCCCACCCAGGCGCGGACAAACGTCACCCACGGCTCGCATGACTTTTTGACTGGCGGGCAAGTCGCTTACGCACTGCGCATCTGCCCCGAAACCCTTGCGGAATGGCGCCGCAAAGGTAGACCTCTCAACTGGACGAACGTCGACGGCAGGCCCAAATATCGAAGGTCCGAGGTATTGCGCTGGTTGTACCGTTGCAGCAAAAACATCGGAGATTTAGAACCGCTCGCGAGTGTCCCGCACGGTTTTTTGTCTGAGGGACAGGTCGGTTATTCGCTGCGCATAGGCTACGGAACTCTTGCGGATTGGCGCCGCCGGGGTAAGCCGCTCACATCGACAGGGATCGCAGGACAATACCGTTATCGCCTTGTCGAGGTCGTCCAGTGGATATTCCAATCCAGGAATGAAATTCTGTCTTTGGATGCGACCTCATTTGGGCCAGAGGGGGACGATCATGACTGACCGGAACCCTCCCCCCTTTCAACTTGATCCAGCCACTACGCTGATCCGTATAGGTGAAGTCTCAGCCATCGTCGGCCTTGCCAGATCCACGATTTACAAGCTGATGTGCCAGCCCGAAAGCGGTTTTCCTCTCCCCGTAAAACTCAGCGAAAGCACCGCCCGTGGAGCGCCGGTAGCTTGGGTCTTGAGTGAGGTTCAGAGCTGGGTCCGTGCCCGCATCGCGCTGCGCTCCAAGGAGGCCGCATGAGAGCGTCTGTAGCCCATGAGGCGGCATTACACCCATTCTCCCTCCTCCAGGAAATCGGCCTGTCTAAAGCAGCCATGCAGCGCCTCATCCGGTTTAGAAATAAGCATGAAAGCCTGGACCGGGCTGTCGTCGTCATGACCTGGCCTGACGGCAACTGGTGCGTACTCGCGATGCATACAGAAAAACTCAGCCTCGTCGCTATCGAGGACGACCAAAAAGCAGCTGCATACCACGATGCACGCTCGATGATTGAGGGCGGCTATCTGCCGCTGCTTCACCTGCGCTGGGAATTTCATGCCTGAAATGAAAACGCCCCCGGCGGCAACCGGGGGCGTTGGAGGTAAATCTAGATGCCCAATCAATGTATTTCGCCCCCAGCAAATCTTCAAGCTTCGCTTGTGGTTGCACGTCGGAAAACTGAGCGCTATGCTCTGGTCGTCGCTGCAAATTCAGCGACCGGGTTTGGCGACCCGAGTTTAAGAAGGCGCACAGGCGCCACCATATCGATTGCAGGCGCTTTTTTTGTGCCCGCATTCCTGCTTTATGGCGGCTGTGCGCGGGAGACCTTCGGGTCTGCCGGGTTCCTTCTTACCCGGTTCGCCAACCTGCGCACAGCTGCCACCTTTATTCGTTTGGCGACGTTCAGTGGCAGCTTCCACTTAAGAAGGAGCTCCACCATGCACGCCCTCAATCCGTCCAAAATCCGTGCTGCTGCCCACCGGGCAATGGCTCGCGCCGCTCTACACGCTAACTCCAGCCTCCGTTCCCGACTCGCCCGCTACAACTCTCACATGGAAAAAGCACGCGCCCTGGAAGCCACAGGGGGTGTGCAATGAAATCGAAATGCCTCGCTCTGCCAGAAGAGCTTTTGACCGTCTCCGGCGACGTCGAAGCAGGCATACCAATCGATGCAATCAACTGCATCATCATTCGTGCCGACTCGGTCTTGGCCTTGCTTGAAGACCACTTCATCGAGGGCAGACCGCCGCTCCCAACAGCGATAGTGGCGGGCACTCTTTGGGATGTACGCGGCGCACTCGCTCTCATAAAAACACTACCCGAACACGGCCATGACTCCACTCGCAAAATGCCACGCGATGGAGGTGCCCTATGACCTCGCCAGCCGGAAAAAGAACACCGGGCCATACCCAGTTCACCAAGGTGAATAAAGAAGGCCGGATGCTGTTTCGCGTCAACCCAGGCATATCAATCGATGAGGCTTTAGAGGTCGCATCACACCTGCAATTTTTCGCCAATCAATTCGCGCTCGACGCCGCCATGACTGATAACTGCGAGCGGTTAAGTTGGGCGTCTTATTACCTGGGCGAGATGGCAAAAGCACTCATCGATGACGTCACGGACGGGCTCTTTCTTGCGAGGCCTGACCAATGACCGAGCGCCCCGCTAAAACAGGCAAACGCCCCAGCTTCGCCCAGGTGAAAGCGGCCTCTCTTAAGGCTATTGACCGAGTATTGGCTCACTGGCTTCCCAACGGGAAACGCGAAGACGGCGGCAAGGAATATTCAGCGCCGAATCCAACTCGCGCCGACAAGCACGCCGGATCGTTCAAGGTGAACTTAGCCAAGGGCACCTGGGCGGACTTTGCCACCGGCGACAAGGGCGGCGACCTGATTGATTTGGTCCGTTATCTGGACGGCGGAACAGAGGTCGAAGCGTGCAACAAACTCGCCGATTTTTTGGGTGTAACCAACGACTCAAATGGCGTCTCAACAGCTGCGAAATCGGCGCAAAGCAAAACACCGGATTGGGTGGCGATCCGCCCCATTCCTGATGAGGCCATGGCGAAAATTTTGGTCAAGCATCGCCAGCACGGAACACCCTCAAAAGTTTGGATCTATCGAGACGCTGACGCCCAACCTTTGACGGTGCTCTACCGCTTTGACCTGCCCCCAGATGACAGCGGCAATCCGCGCAAAGTGTTTGCACCTCTGACCTGGTGCAAAGGCAAAAATGGTGTTCTCCAATGGCGCTGGCAGGGTCTGCCGGAACCGCGTCCGCTATTGCACCTCGATCACCTCAAGCAACGCGCCGAGGCGCCAGTCGTGGTGACTGAGGGGGAGAAATCTGCCGACGCCGCCGCACTGCTTATGCCGGGGTACGTCGCCACCTGCTGGCTCAACGGAACGAACTCTTGGCGCAAGTCGGACTTTAGTCCGTTGATTGGGCGCGATGTGCTGCTGTGGCCTGATAATGATGCGCCAGGGCTCAAGTGCATGGATGAGCTGGCCGAGCACCTGCGAACGCTGGGAGCGGCCTCTGTGCGCGCTCTGGCGCTCGCGGTGTTCAGTCAGCGCCCCGGCCTTGATGGAGAGGCACCGACCTTTGCCAAGGGCGGTGTGTGGGCGGACGGCGATGATGCTGCCGATGCACTGGTAAAGGGTTGGACGACCGCTCACTTTGCCGAGCTGGAGCGCACAGGAGAGCTTTTCTCTCTGCCGCTCACGGCGCCCGGCGACAAGCCGTCCAAAGCCAAGCAGACCACGAGCAAAAAACCCGCTAGGAAATCCAAAACCAATACGCTGCCAGGTGGCTTTCGGCTCACATCCGAAGGCGTGTTCTATGCCGGCGATGACGGTGAATCCCGGCCAGTGTGTTCTCGCCTGGAAATCCTTGCCCGCACCCGAGACGAAAAGGGCAACAACTGGGGCTTACTGGTTGAGCTGGATGATCCCGATGGAGATAAAAAACGCTGGAACATCCCCGCTCGCAACATGGCCGGTGACTTCGGCAAGGAAGTGTTGGGGCCGCTGGTGGACATGGGCTTGCGGTTGGCGGGAAGTCGCTCAGGGCGTAATGCTCGCAACGATTTACAGGGCTACCTGCAAAGCTATGACAGTGACAAACGCGCTCGAGTCGTTAACCGACTCGGTTGGCATGACGATGCCTACCTACTCCCGGAGCAGCAGATTGGTGTCAGCAAAGAGCAGCTGCATTTCTACGATGCGGGTGCTCAACTTCCGCCCATCAGTCAGGCCGGAACACTCGCACAATGGCAACGCCATATTGGCTCCCTATGCATTGGCAACCACCGACTAACGTTCGTCGTGTGTGCCGCTTTTGCTGGGCCATTACTGCACATGCTGGGCCATGAGTCAGGAGGCTTTCACCTTTACGGCGATAGCTCCGGTGGGAAGACCACACATTTGCAAGTGGCCGCATCGGTCTACGGGAGTCCGCGTTGCGTGCGCTCCTGGCGTTCGACTGACAACGCCCTGGAGTCCATCGCCGCCGCGCACTCAGACGGCTTATTGGTTCTCGATGAAATTGGAATGTGCGATCCGCGCATCATTGGCGAAACGGTTTACATGCTGGGCAATGGCAGTGGCAAAGCACGCGCCAATGATCGAGGCCAGGCCGGTCGTCACGTGCAGGAATGGCGTTTGTTGTTTCTCTCGACCGGGGAAAAGACGTTAGCGCAGCACATGGCAGAGGCAAACAAGGATCTTAAAGCGGGCATGGAAGTACGCATGCTCGCAGTACCTGCCGATGCCAGCAAAGGGCTTGGAATGTTCGACGCCCTCAATGGATTTGAGGATGCAGCTGCGCTTTCAGACGCTCTAAAAGCGCGGGTGACCAAGTACTACGGCACCCCGCTAACCGCCTTCCTGTCGGCCCTATGTGAGCCCGGAAAGATGCTGGGGTGGTCAACCATTTTGCGCCACACCATTGAGCGGTTTGTCTCGACTTCACTACCCAAATCAGCGAGCGGACAAGCCCAACGTGCTGCCACTCGTTTTGGACTGGCCGCTGCCGCTGGAGAGTTGGCCACCGCCCTGGGGATAACAGGTTGGCCTGAGGGTGGAGCGACCACGGCAGCAAAGGTTTGTCTCAATGCCTGGCTGAATGAGCGAGGCGGCGCCGGAAACTTCGAGAGTGATGCCATCGTGGCGCGGCTTCGCCAAGTGATCGAGCGTTTTGGGGAGAGCCGTTTCACTCGCTGGGAATCCGCCGCCGCCAAGATCGATGAGCACGGCCCTCGCACCATTGACCGGCTGGGCTTTCGCAAAACGCTGGAGCATGGCCTGGGTGATGCGTTGCACACCACCACTACCTACTACGTACTGCCCGAGGCTTGGTGTTCCGAAGTCTTCAAAGGCATGAACCTGAATGCCGTTAACAAAGAGCTATTGAACCGCGCCATTTTAGAGCCCGGCAGCGATGGCAAAGCGGCTCAATCGGTAAGGCTACCGGGCATGCCTAAAGCCCGTGCCTACGTTTTTAACTCCTCCGCACTCATGGCGGATGACAGCGGGCACTCCTTCGAGGCCGCATAAATTAGTTATCCATTTTGGCCTGCCATTCCGGCAAGCCTTTCGCAGCACCATATGTAAATGGAGATACCCGCATGTCTAACAGAAACTCGATTTCAACCCCCGAAATTAAAGCGGCTCAAAACAAATACGCAGCTCAACGTGAAACGCTCCAAGAACTGGAGAGAACCAAGAAGCAGCTAGCCCACAAATTAACGGCCTTGGTCACTGAGGCCACTCTCGACAAGGAAGCCAAAGCATCGGCGCATGACAAGGCGCTCAAAGCCTACAGTGCGGCTATTGCTGCTGGTGATACTGCCGCTGAAGCCGAAGCAGACACCGCCTTGCAATCAATCCTTAGCGAGTCGGACAGAAGCCGTGGCAAGCACCTGGCTCGAACCGCTGCCATCGCTAAACTTGAACAGGAAGTCACTGAGATCGACCAACGACTTGAACAGGGTAACCAAGCGCTGGAGACCTCACACAAAGAGCTCTTGAGGGCAATCCTGTACAAACGAGCGGAACAAATAAGAAGCAGCGCTAATGAGTTGGTGGCAGTAGCCAAACGATACCAGCAGGTCGCGTATCTCATGGGTCTGCAAGGCTCTTTGCAGGACATTCGGATTCCCTTACCTCCCACTCACCGGGAGGACCGGTTTGACTACGTCGGCCCTCATACAATTAGGACAGGCCCAGAGAGACCGCCGGTTGAGGAACTGCTGTTGGACTGAATCGACACACCATCAACGTGGAACACCTTTTTCCCCTGGAACACGCGGTGTTCCACCTCAAATAAAAAGGTGTTCCAGCCTGAAAGCCACGTACTCCGTGGCTTTCAGCTTTAGTGGAACACCTGGAACACCTGGAACACCGTTTTTTGAGGGGTATCGGTTTTTTACCTCCATCATCCCGTCGCATTGGGCGTCTTCAGCGAGCAGCAGCAGGGGCTGCCACACACTTACCAGACCGAACCGACTACGTCTGTCCTCACACAAATCGTTCCTGGCGCAACCTGCGCCGAACGTTGAGGACGTGACTCTGGGACCAAATCAACAGGCTTCAACGTGGAACACCTTTTGCCGCTGGAACACCTGGTGTTCCAGCTCAAATAAAAAGGTGTTCCACTCTACAAGCCACGTAATCCGCAGCTTTCAGCCTTGGTGGAACACCTGGAACACCTGGAACACCGTTTTTTGAGGGGTATCGGTTTTAACCCCCATCACCCCGTCGCATTAGGCGCCTTCAGCGAGCAGCAGAGGGGTTCGCCCACGCATTCCTACACATCTCCCAGATGCCCAGACAGCAGCCTGCGAAATTGCGCTCCACCTGACCATCCGTTTGCATTCGTTCTGACCAGCAATTGCATCGAATTTGACCAACACGCGTTGAAACCAAGATCGGCAGAGAACGGCCAGAAGCAGTCAGTCGACGGGTTTGATAAAGATGATTAAACAGTTGGTATTTGGTAAACAACCGAGTCGTACTTGGCTGATGTGCGCATCTCGAGGATGATCCCACCAAGAGCCTCGGCAATACGTCGACTCGCATGGTTGTCCGTCGCAACGGGGTAGATGAAACTTTTTGCTACCACTCGCTGGCTGGCCCACTGAACAACCGCTTGGACCGCTTCACCTCCAAAGCCTAGCCCGTGTTTATCTTCACGAATCCAGATACCCAGCTCCGACGTTTCACCGTGGGTATCGTGCAAGCCGACAAGGCCAGTAAAACGAGCATCGTCGAGTTGTCTAATTGCGAACACAAAGTCGCTGCCATCTGCGATTGAAGGCAGCCAGTGCCGCCAGACGTTTGCGTAGTCCTCAAGAGAAGCAGGTGGTTCCCACGACATGTAACGAGTCAACGAGGCAGTTATACAAGCGAAGGATTCAACGGCGTCCTGCGCGCAGAATGGCTGAATACTAAGGCGTGGCGACTGAATGCAGATTTCGCGGGTATCGACGAGCATCGTAATTTCCTTACAAGAGGTGCAGTACTCCGTGTGTGTCCAGGAAAAGTAACATGCTGGCCATTTCTTCAGCGAATCGGACGTCCTCTTTGGGTCGACTGCTGCCGGTCATGCCCACAACTCGTGCCGGTCAAATCTGACGCAGTGACTGGTCAGGTCGAATGAAAAGGGTGAGCAAGTCCGTGCAATTACCCAGCAGCCAAAACACGGCACCTCCGCTTCGCTCATGGGTCCTTTGGGAGGTGATTCGGATTGGGGTAATTCGAACCCCGATGTTTTTGCAGATTCAAGTGGCTATAGGGGGTTCCGTCTCCGGTTGGGTATTAGGTCAGTAAAGGGCCAAGCCCCCAGCCCTTGCCCACCTATCAGTGATGCTGTTGAGGTGTCAGGGAAAGAGGTGCCCCTGTGACCACCACCATTACCCGCTGTGGGTGTCCCAGATAAAGGGCAGCGGGATGAATGAACAACTCACCCCGTCTAAATCCGGTGCCCCACATGCTCCCGGTGTACCATAAACGCTGAAGGCCACGGAACACATGGCCTTCATGGGCTTTACACCGAATAGAAATAGTCGGAACACCTCGTGTTCCAGCAGCTAAGCGTGTTGCAGGAGAGTGGAACATGACAACTCCTAGACTCGTCCCGTCGAGCTCAGGGTATCAGCACATCTGCCACTTCAGCAGTGGCCACAGGCCATAACAAGTATTATCGTACGACGATCGCGTACGATGATGGTTCCAGTGATAAGAAAAAACTGTATTTTTTGAGTGCCTATTTTAGGGAGGACGCTTGATCAAACTGGTCTAGCGACTATGCGGAGCGTTTGGCTCTGTGATCTCTTTAAATGGATTTTTAGAAATTGCCTAACCTGAAGAAAAAATAATGACAAATGGTATTGCCGTTAAAAATATTCATGAATCAATAGCCAAAGAAGAACTCATCGTCATCATAGGAACTGGCGTTAGTATTTCCTTAACAAACAACGAATACAAACAGCTTTCATGGACGGGACTTATTGAAAGCGGATTTACATTCGGCGGTATAAAGGGGAAAATCACCGAGACTCAAATAGAGTCATGGAGTGACCAACTACACTCCAATGATATAGATGACGTTCTAAGTGCGGCAGAATTTGTTAGTCGGAAGTTGGGCGCACCAAGTGGGGAGCTTTATGCTCGATGGCTAAATGAGTCGTTTGAACATATAGTCCCAAAAAACGATGACATGGCGCAGGCCATCAAAGCGATATCAAAACTAGGCATTCCAATATGCACTTTAAATTATGATTCTTTACTAGAGAAGGTCACAGGACTCCCGGCAATAGTTCCTTCCGACATACGCCAAACCACCGCATGGATGAGAAAGGAAGAGCAGGGGATTTTGCATCTACATGGCAAATGGCAGCAGCCGGAGTCCTGCATACTTGGAATTAGAGACTACGAAAGGACATTGAATAGCGAGACTCGAGATCTTTTCCAGAGGCATTTAGGCGCTTTCAAACGACTATTATTTATCGGATGCGGAGAGACTTTTTCCGACCCGAATTTCAGCGCACTGATAGATTGGCTAAAGATTCAGTTCGGCGCCTCTACTCTCCAGCATTATGCGCTGGTTAGCGAGCAGCAGTATTCAGACAGGCATGCAGATCCTACTTGGCATGGCTTTGTTGACCCGCTAAGTTACGGCGATAAGCATTCAAAACTACCGTTATTTTTAACTAGCTTATTCCACAACAAAATAAAAACCCTTGCCAGCTCGACACCAAAAATAAGAAGAACAGGTAAGACCGAAAAGGACCGCATGCTTCTTGATAGCTACAAAGAATTCCTGATAAGAGACTGTGGTCAAATGACCATTGAAGGTGTAAGCGCTGATATGGACACAGCGCAACGACGATTTGACCTTGAAAAATTATTTGTACCGCTTGAGCTACTACCCTGCCCACCAGACATTTCTTTGGATGATCCTTTACGCCAAAGCAAACTTACTAGTTGGAAGAGAAAAAACAAAGAGCCGCAGTCATTCGGCGATGTTTTTAATAAAACCAAAGGGGTGGCTCTTTTGGCACTACCTGGCGGAGGGAAAAGCCTACTACTAAAGAGGCTTGCAGTCGCATATGCAAGTCCAGACAGAAGACTGAAAAGCGATGACAGCTTACCTGACGCTGAGCTGACTCCCATATTAATCAAGTGTCGCGAATGGCGAGACCACATAAAACTTCCAATTGCGACCCTATTAAAAAGCCTTTCGGACATTACAGGCCAACCAGATCTTGACGGATTACACTCGGCCCTAACTCCTTTATTTAAGCAGGGAAAGATTTTACTTTTAGTCGATGGATTGGATGAGATCCATGACGATGGTGATAGAACCGTATTCGTTGAAAACCTACGATCTTTTTTAGACCAGTTTTCAGAAACAAAGCTGGTAGTAACTAGTCGAGAGGCAGGTTTCAGCCTAGTTGCGCCATATCTGGCCACGTATTGCGAACAGTGGAGGGTGGCCCCCCTCAGCTCCGATGCAATAATGTTGCTATGTAGTCACTGGCACAAACTAATGGTTGGTAATTCACCTGAGGCGCTCGCAGAAGCAAACTCCCTAGGCAAGATACTTACATCAAACATGGGATTGAGAAGACTCGCTGAAAACCCACTTTTACTGACAATGCTTCTTGTGGTCAAACATGGTGCTGGCAGGCTCCCACCTGACAGGGTCCGTCTGTATAGTCGTGCAGTAGAGGTCCTTCTTGATACGTGGAATATAAAGGGGCATGACGCGCTTGACACTAAGGAGGCAATTCCCCAGCTTTCCTATATAGCATTTGAACTCATGCGAGCAGGAAAACAAACAGCAACTGAACAAGAGCTTCTTCAACTGCTCGAAAAGGCACGCGAGAATGTCCCTCAAATTAAGCGCTATGCCAAAGATACTCCCTACCAGTTTTTGAAAAGAGTAGAACTGCGCTCAAGCTTATTGCTGGAAGCTGGGCGACAGGTTGAAAATGGCCGTGCAGTGCCGTTTTATCAATTCAGACATCTAACCTTTCAGGAGTATCTAACAGCCCTGGCAATTGTAGATGGGCATTACGACGGCTACGACTCTAAATCGCCACTGATAAAACCTCTAACCAGTCGACTGATTTCTGACGAGTGGAAAGAAGTTATACCAATGACTGCTGTATTGGCAGGTAAACGAGCTGATTCAATTATCAAAGCTTTGGTGCACAAGGCAAATCTGCTGAAGCGCAGAATGGATGCTGGGAAAGGGTTTTCAGGGAAACAGGAGTGGCTAAGCCATCCAAATGTACCGCCAGGCGCAGTAGCAAGATTGGTACAAAGCCTTATTGAGGAAGCCGAGGCTGGACCCGATACTCTAACTGAAGCACTAAGTCTGATTACGTATTTCGCTAGAGGATGTAAATCAAGATTAGATTGGAGAGCATTATGCCGTGGGCCATATGCGGGTGAACTTATGCACCAAGCATGGTTACTGTACAAAAACCTTGATGCCCCCAAAGATACTTGGGTTCGGAATAGCTATGCTTGTTTTGCGTCCTATAGGCGTCCGACAAGTCACTGGCTTGGTGACGAGGGACAGGACGAAATTCATAACTTATTGAACGATACCGATAGTGAAAAGGTTTGCTTAGGCCTTATGACAGTTGTCGGTGTTTTATGGAACGACTCAATCCACAGGATTAAAAATAGTGCCGTAGTAGGACCAAAATTATCGCACAAAATCGAATCGCTGTTATTTGACAATCATCCGGCCATCGCACATGTTGCATTGTGGACATGGAGCCTCAACCTACATCATACAGATACAGTTGACATTGTGAGCGAGCACCTTCTCAACTTCTTCACAGCCAACTTCTTCCAGCAGAGCTTCGATGATAAATCTAGTTTATTTTCGTTTGCTCTATATAGTTGCATGGGTCTTCAACGCGATAGCTGGAGACCAACATTGTCCACTGAACAAATAGCGATCATAAAAACTGTCCCTCTAGGTATACTCACCGACATCCACAATAAAAACGCAAGCGCAGCGCTAACTATTGCTTATCACGCCGGCGATGTTTGGGACGATGTTGAACTCGTGGTTAAAATTGCTGAGTATCGTGACTTTACAATTAATCATGGTGGCAGACGAGACTGTGCGCGGCTAGACAAAATGCTATCTAAGATAAATCCATTCGGAATTAACTACTTGAAACTTCTCGAGGAGCAGGAGGCAAAAGAAGAGCTCACAGAATTTGATGTTATCGATGAAGAAGAGTTTGAGGATCTTTCTGAGAGCCCAGCGACGATATCTTAAGCGGTATCATTTAACCGCTAGTGCAGAACACGATTGTGCTGTGCGGCAGTTTTGCTTGAGCTAGTACACGCTACTGACAAATAGCGGCTATTCGCACAAGCTGATTTGTCGCCTTACTCCTAAGTTATGCGACGATTCGCTCGCGCCGCGGGGTGAAGTTTTGCGGTGTCGCGTGAGCCTGTCGCAGGTGCTCCATTTTCTGCGACATGAAATGCGATAGCTGTGGCTCTGCGACGGATTGGGTGCGACTCCGATAGGCTCGCCAGTTCCCAGGGCAGGGATCAGCAACCGAAGCCTGTCACACTGGCGATTTTATGCCTGCCATGAATGTCCGGAAATGGCCGTTTTGAGCCGGTCGTAATAGACAGAAAACGACCCAAAGCAACCATCCATCACAGGGTGCTTTCGGCCCGAAGTTGACGGTAGCTACAGGCAGAAATCGACCCAGTAGCACCGGCCCGTTCTTGAGATACCTTCAGGATCAGGGTAGACGATGAACTTGGGTATTGGCGGACCTGACCGAGGTGCAATGGTAGGGAACGCACGAGGAAATTGTGTTGGCCAGCACAGTTATTGTGAGATTTTAGGGAGGGAATATGATTTTTGACGAGGACGATCGCTTTGAGCGATGGATAAAGGTTTCTATTGGGTTGATGAGGTTCGAGCCCCATCTTATGGGGCTAGTTCAGAGCCTCGGGGACATGGATGTTGAGTTATGTGGAACTGATGAAAAGCTTGTGGATGACTACTTCCAAAAAAATATCTCACCCACATACGAAGATATTCAAGGACATGTGACCCAGTCATACCTATGGGTACTTGGCGCCTATGAAGTCGTTCGAACGTTGACTCAGCGATTGTCAGAAAATCAGTGCAACGATCCACCCCAGATTTTTGAGACTTTTAAGCAGGTCAAAGCAAGATTTGCTCGTGTAAGAGTTCCTCTGGCGAAGTTTGAGCCAGCATCAATCCATAAAAAGACAGACAGTCATATAGCCTATCCTGGGTTTGCTTTTGACATTGGCATCGCTTGGCAGGTAAATGAAGAGGTCATCGTCTCTCGTCGCGAGCTTTCTGATGCGCTATTGAATGCGCTTGAACACGCTAGGGTGGAAACCTTGCGCAGGTCATCGAGCTAAGAACTGTATTCAGCGTCGGCTTCTGGCGGATTCTGTTGAAAAAGTCGACATCGAATTCCACGGCAGAAAAGTACGCGCCTGAGATTGAAATCTGAATTTGGGCAGACGGTTCAGGGCTCGGATTTCACTTAGCAGCGTGCAACAGAGGTGCTCTCATCCATCAATATTCGAGCGTTTTAGGAAAACCGACTTTTTCAACAGAATCGGCGGATAGCAGCCTATCGCTAGAGGCTGAAATCTAACCAAACCGGCCCTTCGTGGATTTCAGGGTGGCAATCCAACTGACAACCAGAACCAGAGCTATCTATCCGATCTGAATGATGCTCACCGTGATTGCCCCAACCGAAGCGACACCCATCACTGCGCTGAGTTTTCTGAATGAAACCGTCTAGGTTCGGCGCCTTGATGCGTACAGGGTTGACCCTGTGCGGCAATGACAACCACTACGACCGCCCTGCCCTCCTAAGCCTGACCACGTCATGAATGCCGTATTGTCAATGAGCCGCATCAAACTGCTGAGTCTCTAGGCTCTCTTGCCAGCGCTCATTGGTGTCCCATTCCTTACGACCCAAGCCAAGAGGGGTCCGGGCCTCGGACATTTGAATTAATTTTTCGGATTCACCTAATGGCCAAGTGAAATCAGCCGATCTTATTGTTAGAGGGGTCCTAACCTTCATTCGTTAGAGGGCAGCTATAGCCCAGTTTTGTATTTTCTTCGTTCATTGATCAGCAACCCACTGCCGCCATCAATAACTCGTAGAAGCAGAAAGAAAATGATCGAACCCGAACGGATCGTCTCCCTTTCCCGGGAAGTAGAGTCTCTGGCGAATCGTGGTGTCAGTGATATACATGCGATCACTCGCCAAACTCGATTGCTGGCAATCAATGCACTCATTGAAGCCGCGCATGCAGGCAAGGCCGGGATGGGGTTCTCGGTTGTGGCCGAAGAAGTCAAAAATATCTCCGAACGTATTTCGAAAATTGCCAGCGGGCTGACCGAGGACTTGCAGGTTTCGGTCAATGAACTGACGGCACTCGGTCGTGGCATGTGCTTTGACGTGCGCGGACAGCGATTGGCTGATCTGTCGCTTAACATGATCGAGATCATCGATCGAAACCTTTACGAGCGCACATGCGACGTGCGCTGGTGGGCAACGGATGCATCCCTGGTAGACGCGCTGACGAGTCACTCCCCGGAAGATTGCGCCCACGCCAGCGAGCGTCTTGGGATCATTCTCGACAGTTACACCGTGTACCTGGACATCTGGGTCGCTGACAACAGTGGGCGAATCTTGGCATCAGGCCGACCGGGAACCTTTGGCAGGGTGATCGGAGCCAATGTTGCAAAGGAGCCTTGGTTCAAGAAAGCAATGCAGCACGCTTCAGGTGATCAGTATTTCGCTGGAGAAGTAACAGCCGAACCGCTTTTGAACGACTCGCAAACCTGCACATTCAGTGCCGCAGTGCGCAGCAAGGCAGGTAAACAGACCCCGGTGATTGGCGTAATCGGAATTTTTTTCGACTGGAAAAATCAAGCTGACTCCGTGCTCAAAGGCGTGCGATTGAGCGAGGATGAACGCTCGCGAAGTCGATTGATGATCATCGACGACAATCACAGGATAATTGCCAGCTCTGATACACAGAATCAGTTGGGCGAGCGCATTGAATTGCAGACTAAAGCGGCCCAATCGAGCGGTTACAGCATCCTGAGTAAAAACCTCATCCAGGGTTACTCGATAACGCCTGGGTTTGAAACCTATGCCGGTATGGGATGGCTAGGCGTCATCGAACAGCAATTGCCCACAATTGACGCTTAACCCATCTACACCGTATAGCGTTTGAGCCACATCGAAAACGTTGGGAGAGTACTGCTTGCTCGCTTAGCACTACTCTCCGCAGACATTAGAAAATTGCCAACACTGGTTGGGCACACCTCACGCTCTTTCTCATTAAGACTTCCGTATCGGGTTCAACAAGGTGCCGCGTGTATCCCCACGTGTATCCCCTCCTTCATAACAAAAAATATAATATATAAAAATCATATGCTTGAAACTCCAATTCAAATGACTGTGTACCACCAAGTACCGATCCATAGATGTCTACAGCAGTCTATGAATCACCTCAAGAAGCCCGCCTCGTGCGGGCTTTCTTGTGTCTGGCCGTTTATCCCTGTCTATCCCTCCCCACCCTGCACCATCGCTGCCCACTGGCATGCCGGACATCTATACCTGTCCTTTTTAACCAAACGGTTGTCCATTCGAGCCAAGCACACTTCATCTCCCCTAGATAATGTTTACTCCACGCCGTGTCCCTAAAAACACAAATGACGAGGTGTCTCATGCATCTACGAGAACAGCAGCGACTATCCGATTCATCCTGGTTTTTACAGAGATGGGACATGGCACCCGAAGAGTTTGCCACTTACCTGCTGCAACTCGGGACCTTGGTGCTGCAACGCCGATGGAATGGGACCAATCGTAAAACACCAACGTCCACGGCGATCTAGAACAGCGAACCGTCCGGTCAAGGCAGAAATAGAGGAACCCCAGTCACGGACCATATCTACCCCCATGGCCGCAGGACCAGTTCCGATGTCAGCATTTTGCGTCTGCTGCAAGCACGGTTTTCCTAAGCCGTTGTCCGTCTAGACCAAACGATTGTCCTTGCCAGCAAAGCGTGCGCTCGACAGCAGCTCTAATTTGGATTCGTCGCAAGTTCTCGCACCCTTTATCAACCGTGCGGAACGCGACATTGAGCGAATGAGATCGTCCCCAGCCGAAACGGAGAAACCGCATCATGACCGACCAGCAACCATCCGTGGAACAACAGCCCTCCCTCTATGCGCGTCTTGGGGGCTACGACGTCATTTATCAGTTCGCAGGGGCAGTTTTGAGGAAGACCATGGGACATCCCGCTATCGGCCATATCTGGGCCCACATGTCCGAATCAACATTCCAGAAGGAACACATCAACTTTGTCGATTTCCTTTCTGAACATTGGGGTGGCAGCGCCAAATACCGAGGTAGGGACATGGTCACCGCGCATCGCGGAATGGGTCTTACCGAGGTGCACTGGCAAGCCGTGCTCGATTGTCTTGAGGAATGCTACAACGACTACGATCTGGCACCGGATCTGCGCAAAGAGGTCAATGACTTTCTGATCAAGTTTAAACCCGCCGTGATTGGTAGCCCCTCCTACCGCGACGTAGTACTCGCACACCCCGAAATGGACCCCGCCAAAGGAATGAAAAGCGTTGGGGTAATTTGGCCGAAACGAGGGAAGTAACCTGTGAAAAAGCTGGCGCCGGATATTGGTATTGCTGCATTCGTCGAGTAATGCAGGGAGCGATTTCACCAACTTCAGAGGGGGCAAAGACATGAGTCATACGCACGAACATCATCACGATCACGACCACACTGAGCCACCGGAGGCCATAGCGCTACGCGTCAAAGCGCTCGAGTCCCTGCTGACGGAAAAGGGCCTGGTCGATCCCGTAGCCATGGATGCTTTGGTGGACACCTACCAACACAAGGTCGGCCCGAGAAACGGCGCCCAGGTCATAGCGAAAGCCTGGTTCGACCCTCTGTACAAACACAGGCTGCTGGAAGATGGCACCGCAGCCATCGCCGAGTTGGGCTTTTCTGGTGTTCAGGGTGAAGACATGGTGGTCGTGGAGAACAGCCAGACCGTGCACAACGTGACGGTATGCACACTGTGCTCCTGCTACCCATGGCCGACCCTGGGCCTGCCACCGGTCTGGTACAAGTCCGCACCTTATCGCTCGAGGATAGTCATTGACCCGCGCGGCGTGCTGGCGGAGTTCGGTCTGACGATTCCTGATGACAAGGAAGTTCGCGTCTGGGACAGCAGCGCTGAGCTGCGCTATCTGGTATTGCCGGAACGTCCGGCGGGTACTGATGGCTGGAACGAGGAACAACTGGTCGAACTCGTGACTCGCGACGCCATGATCGGCACCGGACTGCCTAAGAATCCGGATCAAGTAGCCTGAACCTGAGAAGGAGAAAACCCATGAATGGTATACACGACCTGGGCGGCATGCATGGCTTCGGCCCAGTGCTCATGGAAGAGCACGAACCCATCTTCCATCATGATTGGGAGCGCAGGGTTTTTCCGCTCTTCGCCTCGCTCTTCGTCGGCGGGTACTTCAACGTGGACGAATTCCGCCACGCCATCGAACGCATGAAGCCGGCCGAATACCTGCAGTCGAGCTACTACGAGCACTGGCTGCACGCCTTCGAGACCCTGCTGACAGAAAAGGGCGTCATCAGCGCCGCCGAACTGCAGGGTACGGCCAAACCAACCCCACCGACACAGCCCGTCACGGTGTTAACACCGGACATCGTCGACGCCGTAGTGCTCGGCGGCGCCTCGTCGCGGGCAAAAGAAGATGTCCCCGGCCAATTCCGAGTCGGTGACCGGGTGCGAACGAAGTGCCTCAACCCAACCAATCACACCCGGCTGCCACGCTACGCGCGCGGTAAGGTCGGCACAATCGTGATTGCACATGGCGCGTTCGCTACCCCGGACACGATGGCCCATGGTTTGGGCGAACAGCCGAAGCAGGTCTATGCCGTACGCTTCAGTGCCGAAGAATTGTGGGGAGTACGGCGACCGGACAGTGTGTGCATCGACCTATGGGACAACTACCTGGAGGCCGTATGAACACGAGCATGCGCCACGACTACAAGGCCGTCGGCCTCCCTCTCGACGATGAAGGCCCGGTGTTCGACAAGCCTTGGCAGGCTCAGGCTTTTTCCCTGCTGGTGCACTTGCACCAAGCCGGCGTGTTCCCCTGGAAGGACTGGGTGCAGGTATTCAGCGAAGAGATCAAGGCCGCCCCGGCGCAACCCGGAGAAGGCGTCAATGACGCCTATTACCGGCAATGGATCACGGCCATGGAAAGAATGGTCACCACCCTTGGCCTGACCGGGATGGAGGACATCGTCCAGCGGGGCGAGGAATGGAGGCAGGCCTACCTGAATACTCCCCATGGACAACCGGTGGTTTTGCTCAATGCAAGTTGTCCACCGGCCCACGGGCACACCGGTGAGCATCTGCCGCATCGCGAGCCCGTGGCGATCAGCCGAGCCTCTAACTGAGGGCGGAGCAGTTTTTTGTTGTCCTTTTTTACCTAGCAAGCCGCAGAGGCGGCCAAGGAGTCATCGTCATGCATATCGAACCTGGCCTCGTGGAAGCCGGAAAACTCTGGCTGAGCTATGTTACCGCCGCAAGCGTCGGCACCTACACCGTCAAACTCGTTGCGGACGCCATTGGCGAACGAGGTGCCGTCTCGCTGGTAGTTCGCGCCGCCGCCGCCACGGCGCTGGTGTTTGGCTTCTTTGAACTGCTACCGCATCATCCGGTTGGCGTCTCGGAGGTGCATCTCATCCTCGGCTCGACGCTGTTCCTGTTGTTCGGTGCAGCACCTGCAGCAGTAGGTCTCGCTTTGGGGCTGTTAATCCAGGGTCTGTTCTTCGCCCCATTCGACCTGCCGCAGTACGGCATGAACGTCACCACCCTTTTGGTACCGCTGTTGGCAGTTGCTGCCCTGGCGCGGCGTATCATCGCGCCAAACACGCCCTATGTTGATCTGGGCTATCGCCAGGCACTGGGCCTGTCGACGGCATTCCAGTCAGGCATCGTCGCCTGGGTTGCCTTCTGGGCCTTCTACGGGAAGGGCTTCACGGCAGAGAACGCACTGTCAGTCCTGACCTTCGGCAGTGCCTACATGACCGTCGTCATCCTCGAACCGCTGTTGGACCTGGCCGTGCTGGCCGGTGCCAAGGCAACGCATCGCCTGCGTAACAGCAGGCTGGTCGAGCGCCGTCTGTACCAGACCGCCTGAGTCGACAGACGCCAGTCCAATCCAGACTGTCCCCGGGCATCGAAGACCGCAATGCTCGGGGCATCAAGAGCGAGAACGACCTCAACACCTCGTGAGCAAAACTGGAGGTAGTTGATGCGTTTCAGAAATAGCCCCCGCAAGTCAGTCCTGGGAGTACCGCTGGCTCCATATTCATGGCGAAACGCGCCGTGATGAACGGGGACTACCAACAGATGACCGCAGGTCACCCTGCGCCGCGTCGCATCCCGGCACCTCGCACCTTGATCGCCTTTGTAGTTCCTGAACCTTGTCTTCACCTGATCAGAAGATCCTGGACCGATCCACAACTGTTCGTTCCTGGTTTGGCTTCACCTTCGACGCTGGCTGCGAGTCCGCGTGGGGAGATCCCGAACCGTTGCTTGAACAACCGGGAGAAATGCGAGGCATCGTTAAATCCCCAGCGCAGCGCTACGGCGAGCACGCCAGGATGGCCGGAACTGCAGAGATCGCGCGCGCTGTGCCGCAAGCGCAGCTCCCGGATCAGGCCACTGACGCAGCGTGCTGTCGCCTGGCGCGGTGCCGCGAGCCTGGACACCAGTTGCTCCCTGGGTATACGGAATGACAGCACGCGCCAATCTTCCCTGAAATCGAGAAAGTAGGGACGCGTGGAGTCCACGACGGAGAAGTCACCGGGCATCACCAGTGTCTCCTGCCCATCCTGACGGACCACGCATGACCCTTCCAACTGGAAGTTCGCGAAGCAGAACTCGACCGGGTTGCGGCGGATTTCATCCCAACGTCGTTGGACGAACTGCGCACGGGAAAACACGCGGGTCTGCGCGCTCATGGAAAGGGGCCGGGAGCTCACCTCGCCCGTGAAGTCCGATCCTGCAGGCTCTTGCTTGAGGATGGGATTGAGCGAGACGAAGGCTTCGCAGAGGACCTCACGCCAGTAGCTGAATCTTTCGCGCTGCACGCACGCTTCGGTAGTCCAGACTTGCATCCTGCGGTCCCCCCTCAGTGGCGCAAAAGACAATCATCGCGAGCGCAAGCCAGCGACTGATTTCTGAGCCAATGTCACGGTAGGGCGGGCCGCTCAGACGTGTCATGTGTGCCTCCTGTTGCACAGATCGTCAATTGGGCTTGCACGCTCCAGCGAGACCGAGGCAGTCCGGCTGCCTACGATGGGTTGTCCGTTACCTAACCCACCGCAAGAAAGGTCGCTTCCCATGGCTATCGATTTCCAGCTCACCGAATCACAGAAGGCTTTACAGGCAAGCGCGCGAACCTTCGCCGCCGAAGTCCTCAGCAAGGTCGCCCCCACCATCGCCCCAATCGCGCGACCGGAAGACCGGTTCTACGCCACGCGGCCGTTCTACGATGCCATGGTCGACGCCGGCTTCATCAAGGCGTTGCTGCCCGCCTCGTTCGGCGGCAGCGCCCTGACCACGCTGGATTTTGCCTTGGCTGCCGAAGAACTCGCCGCCGCCGACGTCAACTTGCCTTCGGCCTTGCTGGGCACCGGCCTGGGTTTGCACGCGGTGCTGCACCACGGCACCGAGGAGCAGAAGCGCCGCTTCCTGCCGGACTTCGTCGAAGATGGCTCGCGCCTGGCCGCCCTGGCCTTCACTGAGGTCACCGGCGGCGCTAACTACGACAGCTCCGCCCCCTCCGCCGGCGTGCAGACATTCGCCCGCCTCGAAGGCGACGAATGGGTCATCAACGGCGCAAAGCACTACACCACCAACGGCACCGGTTGGGACGGCAAGGGCGCGCACCTGTACAGCGTCATATGCCGCACCGATGCGGCCCTGCCGCCGCAGCAATCGCTGGCGGTCATCATGGTGCCCGGCAGCGCCCAGGGCATCGAGATCGCGGGCTTTCTCGATACCGTCGGCCATCGCGCGACGATCTCGCCGCGCATCCATTTCAACAATGTGCGCGTGCCGGCGGCCAATATTGTGGGCAAGCCGGGCGATGGCATTGCCATGGTGGAAGATGCCTTCTCCTGGACTGCGGCGCTCATCGGCGCGGCCTGCGTAGGTGTGATGCGCGCGGCCTTCGACGTCGCCTTGAAGTTTGCCCGCACCGACAAGCGCTCCGGCACGGTGCCTGTGATTGAGCACCAGAACGTTGGCTTCATGCTGGCCGATATCAAGATGCGCATCGAGGCCGCGCGCTACCTGACCTGGAAAGCCTGTCACCAGCTCGATATCACCCAGGGACGCAGCCGCGAACTGGCCATCATCACCAAGGTTCACTGTTCGGAACTGTGCGTTCAGGCTGTCTACGATGCCATGCGCGTTGTCGGTGTCGATGCCTATACCGACCTCTACCCGTTGGCCGGCCTGATGCAGGACGCGCTGTGTTTTCCCCTGTACGACGGCGGCAACGTGGGGGTCCGCCGCCGACAACTCCATGCGCTGCTGCGCTCGCCGGCCTACGACGCCATGGCCGGCGCAGAGGCACGCAATTGAAACGGCCCCCAGGCCACGAGGCGTAAGCGCCGAGCAACTGTCCTTCCCAGCACAACGAATGACCGCCCCAACAAAGCGACTTGGGGCACGTCCCCCCTATCTTTGTCATGCGCACTGCCGCGTTGTCCTGTGTCGCCGCACTTCGCCGACCGATCAATGACAGATGACTACTCGAGAGAGGACTTCCGTAATGACCCAAGCATTCTCCAGCGTCGCCCGCAGGACCGGCCACGTGTCAAAGGCCGGTACCCACTCGCCCCTGAGCTGCATGAACAAGGTATTGGCCTTGGCCTGTCTACCGATGGTCACGATGGTGCCGATGACCGCGCGCGCCATCGATGTGGACATCGGTGATTTCGTCCCGGCGCCGGAGGGTACGACGGCGGGGTTGCTGTACCTGCAGCATGCCGAGCGCAACAAACTCTATGCCCAGGGACGGCAGACGGCGCGGGATCCTCGGCTGGTCTCGGATGTCGGTATCGGGAGGCTGGTGCACTACACCACGATTGGCGGGCTGACGGTAGGCCCCCAGATCCTGGTACCGTTTGGCCGGCTGGATGCCGGGCGCGACACGAGTGCACTGGGCAAGACCAGCGGGGTAGGTGACATTATCCTGGCCGCACCAATCTGGTTGATCAACGACTCAGCGTCTCGCACCTATCTAGCCATAGCGCCCTATCTGTACCTTCCAACGGGTAGCTATAGCCACGACCGCCCGCTCAATCTGGGTGAGAACCGCTGGAAATTTGATTTACAGGTAGGTTTCGTCAAAGGGCTGACCGACAATTGGTATGTCGATTTGACCGGCGACGTCATGTTCCACGGCAAGAACGACAACTACGGCGCTGCCGGCGACACGCTCAAACAGAAACAGCTCTACCAGGGGCAGGGATATTTGCGTTACCAGTTCACGCCCGGAGCCAACGCTTTCGTCGGCCTGTCGCAGACCTGGGGCGGTGAGACCCGAGTCAATGGCGTTGACAGCGACGACGAGGCTCGGCAACGAAAAATCAGCGTGGGTGGCAGTTACTTCATCCGCCCGAAGACGCAGGTGCTGGTGGCGCTCGGGCGCGATCTTGAGGTGGAAAATGGCTTCAAGGAAAGCGCCCGCATCAACGTTCGACTGTTGCAGGTGTTCTGAGCAAAAATCTCATTCAGGGCTACTCGATAACGCCTGGCGTTGAAACATATCCGGGCATGGAGCGACCAGGCGTAATCGAACAGCATTTGCCCTCAATTGACGCGTAACCCGCTACTGATAACGGCTTACCGAAAGGTAGAGCGTTTTTTTATGCCTTGAAGAAAGTGCCTGGGGCATACTCGCAGCCCCCCTCCTGGATACAGAACTTAGCCAATAGGATGTCCCTTCATGAGCCTTGATGTGTTCGCAATCATCATGCTGGGCGCTGCGTTGCACGCGACTTGGAATGCCGTGGTCAAGGGCGGTGACAACAAGCTGCTGACCACCTGCATGATCGCGTCCATTGCATCGCTGATCGCATCGACGGTCATTCCGTTTCTGGAGCTGCCGGCCAAGGAAAGTTGGCCCTTCATCGGCGCGTCGGTGATTTTGCAGGTGGTGTATTTCGTGCTGGTCGCCTCGACTTACCGCATTGCCGACATGAGCCAGACCTACCCGATCATGCGCGGTACCGCGCCGTTGCTGGTGGCGACAGCGAGCGTGGGACTGTTGTCCGAATCCTTGTCCTCATTTGCCTGGCTCGGCATTGCCATCATCTGCATCGGCATTTTGAGCATGGCTGCCGCCCCCAGCATCGGTCAGCGAAAAGGGATGCTCCTGGCGCTGGTCAACGCGGCGGTCATCGCCGGCTACACCCTTATCGACGGTGTGGGTGTGCGCAAATCCGGCGCCCCGGCGGCCTATACGCTGTGGATATTCCTGCTCACCGGCATCGCGCTTGCCGTATGGGCATTTGCCGTCAGGCGGCGCGAATTCTGCCGCTATCTGGCGCGCCACTGGCGCCCAGGTGTTATCGGTGGCTTCGGCACCGTCGTGTCCTACGGCCTGGCGCTTTGGGCAATGACGGCGGCACCGATCGCCACGGTTTCGGCGCTCAGGGAGAC
The DNA here is from genome assembly GCF_052112325.1 of Pseudomonas sp. Yb2C2. Classification (NCBI taxonomy): domain Bacteria; kingdom Pseudomonadati; phylum Pseudomonadota; class Gammaproteobacteria; order Pseudomonadales; family Pseudomonadaceae; genus Pseudomonas; species Pseudomonas sp. Yb2C2. The sequence continues at coordinate 339,687 of NZ_JAVAJK010000004.1, forward strand.
GTCGATCCTGTTTGGCGTGGTGATCTCGGCACTGGTGCTCAAAGAGCAACTGACCCGCCGCCGCATCATGGCTGCGTGCATCATTGCCAGTGGAGCTATGGTGTTGCGGCTGGGCTGACGCGCCGGTCGAACCCATGACACGCCCGGCAGGACTGCTCTCCAAACAAATCACCCGCCGCCCTATCAAATGAGACCGCTTCTCATTAATATGCCTGCTATTCGCGCAACGCCGCATCAGGGTATCGGGGCCATGGAGACAGGGACGCCAGGGGATCAGGAAAAACTCAGCGCCGTTTTTATCGGGCAGCGCAGTGCGTTAATCCGTATGCTGTCGCGCGTCGTCGGCTGTTCGAGCCAGGCGGAGGACCTGGCCCAGGAAACCTACCTGAAGGTGGCGAAAGCGCTGTACGCTCGCCCTATCGAACACTTGAAGCCGTTTCTTTATCAAACTGCGCAGTACCTGGCTTTTGATCATCTGCGCAGTGTGCGCAGTAAAAGGCGCTATGAGTGCCATCTGGCCGAAAGCCTGGTTGTCGAGGTGCCCACCACGGCACCCGGTCCGGAGAGCCAGGCCCAGGGCCAACAACAACTGCTGCAGTTTCAACAGGTGCTCGCTACCTTGCCCAAACGCCAGCAACAAATCCTGGTATTGCATCGATTGCATGACCTGTCCCAAAGCGAAATCGCCCAACGCCTGCAGGTGTCGTTGAGCACGGTGGAAAAAGATCTGCGCCAAGCCCTCACTGCCTGCGTCAAGCAAACGACCGACCATGATTGATCGCGCCGACACCCCCGATGCCATACGTAAGCAGGCGACCGACTGGTTCGCCCTGCGCGATGAGACGGTGCGCAACCCCATCACCCGCCAGCGCTTTGAGCAGTGGCGTGATGCGGATCCCCGGCACGCCACGGCGTATGCGGAACTGGCCGCGATGTGGGAAAGCCGCGCCTTCGAGCAAGCCTTGAAAAACCTCGCCAGCGACCTGGAATTGCCCCCTGCCCCGCAAGCCGCCACGCACCGCAAGACACGCTTCATGGCTGCCGCCGCTGCCGTGTTGATCACGCTGGGCATCGGCTGGATGACCGATGTGCCGATGCGCCTGCAGGCTGACCACATGACCGACGTTGCGCAGTTGGAACGCTTTGACCTGGAGGACGGCTCGCACATCGTGCTGGGCAGCCGCAGCGCAATCAGCATCGCTTTCGACGGCGCTCATCGCCGCATCAAGCTGCTGCGTGGCGAGCTCTACGTCGAAGCCGCACACGACTCAGAGCGCCCTCTTAGCATCGAAACCTCCGAGGCCAGCGTGACCGTAGTCGGCACGCAATTCAGCGTCAGCCAGCGCGACGGGGGCGTCACCGTCGCCGTGCGACAAGGCCAGGTGCGCTTCGCCAACCGCAAGGGCGAACAGAGCCTGTTGCAGGCGGGCAACTGGCAACAGTTGCTGGGTGGGCATCTGCAACCGCTGTCCCTGGAAGGTGGCGAACAGCAGATGGCCTGGATCAACGGACGGCTGTCGTTCCAGAACGCGCCGCTGGCACAGGTGTTGTCAGAGATCCGTCGCTATTACCCCTCACCGATCCTGCTATTGAACGATACCGCTGCCGGTGAGCGGGTCAGCGGCAATTACCAATTGGATGACCCCCAGGCGATCGTGCAGGCGTTGAGTAGAGTCACTTCCACCCACATCCAGCGCCTGCCGGGTGGCATCCTGATTATTCGCTGATACAGAGCCCCTGACACCGTCGCAAAAAGTTTTACGGCTTTCGAAGCTTCAACCCGTCAAGAACTTTGCCTTTGCAAATCATTCCTATTTCTAACGGGGCTCACATGTACTTTCCAGCACTCAATCCGACCCACGCCCGTAGCATCCTTGCGCTTGCCGTCTGCCTGGCGTGCAACACTGCGGTTGCCGTGGAACCGGCGGGCAAGCCGGCCATTCGTGAAGCAGCAGATACCCGCAGCTTTGCCATAGCGCGTCAGTCGCTGGTCAATGCCCTGGATCAATTGAGTGTGCAGAGCGGGCTGCAAATTGCCTATGCGGCGGACTTGGCCCAAGGCGTCGAGTCGCCTGGCGTCAGCGGCCGCATGACCGCTCTGGAGGCGCTGGCCCAGTTACTCAAAGGCACGCCCCTGAGCTTCGAGCTCAATGGTCCCAACGCGGTCATACTGACCCGCACCGCACAACCCGGCGCGGCCCTGCAACTGGGCACCACCACCGTGATCAGCAACCAACTGGGCACCGTCACCGAAGGCACCGGCTCCTACACCCCGGGCACCATCGCCACGGCCACGCGCCTGGTGCTGACCCCGCGTGAAACGCCGCAGTCCATCAGTGTCGTTACCCGCCAGCACATGGATGACTTCGCCCTTGACAGTGTCGACGACGTGATGCGCCATACCCCTGGCATTACCGTGTCGGCCTACGACACCGACCGCAGCAATTACTACTCGCGCGGTTTTTCGATCAACAATTTCCAGTACGACGGTATTCCCTCAGCCGTACGCAACGTGGCCTATTCGGCGGGCAACACCCTGAGCGACATGGCGATCTATGACCGGGTCGAAGTGCTCAAGGGTGCCTCCGGCCTGCTCAGCGGCGCCGGTTCCCTGGGCGGCACCATCAACCTGGTGCGCAAGAAGCCTACGGCGGAATTTCTCGGCCACATCACCACGGCGGCGGGCACCTGGGATCACTACCGCACGGAAGTGGACGTCAGCGGCCCGCTGACCGAAACCGGCAATGTGCGTGGGCGTGCGGTGGCGGCCTATCAGGACAACAAGTCGTGGATCGACCGCTACTCGAACAAAAGCTCGGTGTTCTACGGCATTCTCGAATTCGACCTGTCACCCGACACCTTGCTCACCGTGGGCGCCGATTATCAGGACAGCAAACCCAAAGGCTCCACTTGGTCCGGCAGCTTCCCGCTGTTCAACTATGCCGGCGAGTTGAACAATGCCAAGCGCTCCTTCAGCAATGCCACTGATTGGAGCAGTTGGCAGCAATACACCCGCACGGTGTTCGCGAACCTGGAGCACGACCTCGGCGACGGCTGGGTGACCAAACTGCAACTGGACCACAAGCTCAACGGCTACGACGCCCAGATGGGTGCGATCCAGTTCTACCAGCCGGCGGCGGACGGCACTGCCAATATCAACGCCCAGCGCTACAAGGGCGAAACCACCAGCGACTCGGCCGACCTGTATATCAGCGGCCCGTTCAATTTCCTCGGGCGTGAACATGACCTGGTGGTCGGTGGATCCATCAGCACCGCCCACTGGAAGGGCAAGGGCTATTGGGACGAAACCTTCCCCACCGCCAACCTGGTCGACTACGTCAACTGGCATGGCAACCTGGCCAAGCCCGACTGGGGCGTGGCCTCCCAAGTCACCGACGACACCATTCGCCAGACCGGCATGTACCTCACCACCCGCTGGAACCTCAGCAACGACCTGAAACTGTTGCTCGGCGGGCGCGTGGTCGACTACACCCTGACCGGCAGCACCGATACCTACCGTGAAACCGGACGCTTCATTCCCTATGCCGGGGCCATCTATGACCTCACGGACAACCTGTCGGCCTATGTCAGCTACACCGATGTCTTCATGCCCCAGGAAAGCTACAACCTCGACCGTAACCGCAAGTTGATTGACCCGGACGAAGGCGAGAACTATGAAGTGGGCCTCAAGGGTGAGTTCCTCGACGGGCGCCTGAACGCCAGTCTGGCGTACTTCGAGGTCAAGGAAAGCAACCGCTCCCTGCCCGACGATGCGTACAACAACCAAACCCCGACACCGCCCAACTTTGCCTTCAAGGGCACCGACGCGACGACCAAGGGCTACGAACTGGAACTGTCCGGCGAAATCGCTCCAGGCTGGCAGTTGCAGGGCGGCTACACCCACAAGGTGGTACGCGACGACGCCGGCAAAAAAATCTCGACCTTCGAGCCCGAGGATCAAGTGAGCATGTTCACGATCTACAAGCTCAAGGGCGAGCTGGACAAAGTCAGCGTCGGCGGTGGCCTGCGCTGGCAGAATACGGTGTGGCAGGACATCTACAACAGCCCCAAAAACACCACCGAGAAATTTTCCCAGGAGTCCTACTGGGTGGTGGACCTGATGACGCGCTACCAATTCACGAAAAACCTGTCGACCACGCTGAACCTCAATAACGTGTTCGATAAGCCCTATTACACCAACGTGGGTTTCTATAACTCTGCCATCTACGGCGCACCGCGTCACTTCATGCTGACCACGCGCTGGGACTTCTGATTGCCTGAGCCACACGGCCTATCCCGGGGTAGGCCGCTTTTGACGCCCTCCCTTACCACTGTTAGTGTCCAGCCTCCCCCCACGCACGGAGTGCTTCACGGTGAAACTGGACATCTACCAAGTCGACGCCTTCAGCCAACATGCCTTCGGCGGCAACCCTGCCGCGGTGTGCCCGCTCACCGAGTGGCTGCCCGATGAGCAACTGCAGCATATCGCCGCCGAAAACAACCTATCCGAAACCGCCTACTTCGTGCCCCGCGATGGGTTCTACGAGTTGCGCTGGTTTACCCCGCAAGTCGAAGTCGACCTGTGCGGCCATGCCACGCTGGCGACGGCGTGGGTGTTGATTCACGCGCTGGCGGATGCACCCCAGGTGCTGCGCTTTGCCACCCGCAGCGGCGAGCTACGGGTGACGCGCAACGGCGATGAACTGGCGATGGATTTCCCCGCCCGGCAACCACAGCGTTGCGAACCGCCCGCTGGAATGTTGAGTGCCCTGGGGATCGAGAGCGCCGACGTGTTCGGCACCGATGACTACATCGTGCTGGTGGACGACGAAGCCCAGGTCGCCGCGCTGACGCCTGACTTTGCGCGGCTCAAGGGCCTGCCCAAGCGCGGGATTGCAGTCACCGCCAAGAGCACCCGGTTTGATTTCATTTCGCGCTGGTTCGGGCCGAATGTGGGGATCGATGAAGACCCGGTCACCGGCTCGGCACACACCTCGCTGGCACCGTTCTGGGCCGAGCGCCTGGGCAAATCGCACTTGACGGCCGAGCAAGGGGGCCAGCGCAAGGGCCAATTGCACTGCGAGCTGCAGGGCGACCGCGTGATTATTTCCGGCAAGGCAGTGTTGTACATGCAAGGCACGATTTACCTGTAAACCGCAGCGCCCCATGGACAACAGATCATTCGCACAATGAACGGAGTTCAGCACGTGTTTTCGATTTCCCGCCGCCAACTGTCGCTCATGGCGGCAGCCCTTGCCCTGGCTGCCTGCCACACCCCGGTCAACGAACAGCCACCGGCACCGGAGTTGGGCTCGGGCTATCGCACCGACCTCAGCACCCGCCATGCCGAGCGCCATATGGCCGCCGCTGCCAACCCGCTGGCGGCCGAGGCCGGACGCGAGATGTTGCGCCAGGGCGGGTCGGCCATTGACGCTGCCATTGCGATGCAGGCGGTGTTGACCCTGGTGGAACCACAATCCTCCGGCATTGGCGGCGGTGCGTTCATCATGCTGTGGGATGGGAAAAACGTGCGCGCCTATGACGGGCGGGAAACGGCCCCGGCCGGGGCGACCGAGCGGTTGTTCCTGAACGCCGACGGCACGCCGATGGCCTTCACCGACGCGCAGATCGGCGGGCGTTCGGTGGGCACGCCAGGGGTGCTGCGGGCCCTGGAAATGGCCCATAGGAAGACCGGCCGCCTGCAATGGGCCCAGCTGTTCGAGCCGGCGATTCGCTTAGCGGAGCAGGGCTTCGCGATTTCACCGCGCTTGCACAGCCTGATCGCCGCTGACCGCTTTATCCCGCAATCGCCGGAGATGGCGGCCTACTTCCTGAATGCCGATGGCACGCCTAAAGCCACCGGTACACGACTGAAAAACCCGGCGCTGGCCGCTGTGTTCAAGCGCATCGCCAAGGAAGGACCGGACGCCTTGTACCACGGGCCGATTGCCGATGAGATTGCGCGCAAGGTGCAGGGCAACCGTAATGCGGGCAGCCTGACTCAAGCCGACCTCAAGGGCTACGTCGCCAAGGAACGCGTGCCGCTGTGCACCGATTACAAGCGCTGGAAAGTCTGCGGCATGCCGCCGCCGTCCTCAGGCGGGATTGCGGTGGCGCAGATGCTCGGCACATTGCAGGCCCTGGAAGCCCGCGACCCGCACCTGGCCATCGCGCCGATGACACCGATAAAAAGCGCCTCGCCTGCCGGGCTTGAGCCCACGCCCGAGGCCGTGCACCTGATCGCCGAAGCCGGTCGCCTGGCCTTTGCCGACCGCGCGCTGTACGTGGCCGATGCGGACTTCACACCGGTGCCGGTGGCCGGCCTCGTGGCTCCGAATTACCTCGCACAGCGTGCCACGCTGATCGGCGAGCGCAGCATGGGCATCGCCAAGCCGGGCCGACCGGCGGGTATTCAAGTCGCCTACGCACCAGACCGTTCGCCACTGCGCATCTCCACGTCACAAGTCGTCGCCGTCGATGACCTGGGCGGCGCCGTGTCGATGACCACCACGGTGGAAGCCGCGTTTGGCGCCCATGTAATGGTCCAAGGCTTTTTGCTCAATAACCAGATGACCGACTTCTCCTTCATCCCCGAAGAAAACGGCCAGCCGGTCGCCAACCGCGTGCAACCCGGCAAACGCCCGCGCTCGGCCATGGCGCCGACCCTGGTGTTCGACCGCGAGAGCGGTGAATTGCTGGCTACGCTCGGTTCGCCGGGCGGCTCGCAAATCATCGAGTACGTGAGCAAATCCCTGGTGGCGATGCTCGACTGGAACCTCGACCCGCAAACCGCCATCGGCCTGCCCAATTTCGGCAGCCGCAATGGGGCTACCGAGCTGGAGGCGGGCTTGTTCAGCCCAGGCCTGAAGCAGGTGTTGAAGGACAAGGGCCATGAGCTGAGCGAGATAGACATGACCAGCGGCATCCAGGCCATCGTGCTCAAGCGGGACGCCCAGGGTAAGGTGTCGCTCAGCGGCGGCGCCGACCCTCGGCGCGAAGGCGAAGCGCTCGGCGACTGACTTTATTGAACGGAGGTGATCCCTTGCATCAGGCTGAAAATCTCGCTGCCATCCCTGGCATCGACCACAGTTTCTGTTCGATCGATGACCCACGGCGCCCGGATGAAGTGTTCATCTGCAAGCAAGTGCACAGCGCCTCGGTGATTGAATGGCAGGCCGGCCAGGTGGCCAATACGATCGAGGCCGATGGTGTGTTGACGCACCACGCTCACCCGATCGCGGTGATCACCGCAGATTGCCTGCCCATTCTGTTCGCGTCGAAAACGGGCGAACGGGTGGCCGCAGTCCATGGCGGCTGGAAGGGGCTGCAACGCGGGATTATCGCCAACGTCATACAGCGCTTTGCCGCCGAAGGGATTGCAGCCGACCAGCTGCAGGTGGCTATCGGCCCCTCGATCAAGCCGTGCTGTTATGAAGTGAGCGAAGGGTTTATCGCCGAGTTCCAGAGTGACCAAGGGCACCTGTGGCAACACGCCCAGGCACCGTGGTGCTTCGTGCAACCGGCACCGCTGCGGTCCCCGGAAATTACCCCGCCCCATGCACGGCAAGCAGGCAGTGCGTGGTTTGACTTGAGCGGGTATGGGTTGTTGCTGCTGCAAGCGGCGGGCGTCAAGCGTGAGCAGATCGACGTGAGCGAGGTCTGCACCTACTGTACGTCGCCGACGTTTGCCAGCTACCGCAGAAGGACGCATCAGCCGGAGGAAGCGAAGACGTTGATTTATTCGTGGATTGCTCGTAGACCCTGACGAACCTACGCGCCCTTGTGGCGAGCGGGCTTGCCCCGCGTTGGGCTGCGAAGCAGCCCCAAAACATAGCCCCGGACCTGCTTGGCACACTGCAGCGCTCTTATTGGGGCTGCTACGCAGCCCAACGCGGGACAAGCCCGCTCGCCACAGGTATTTATCCCATCCGTTAACGGCTGATCTTCAACCCCTTCCGCCCCGCATGCCGCTCCAACGCCAGCTCGATCAACCGGCTCACCAGCTCGCTGTAGCTCATGCCCGCTGCCTGCCACAGCTTGGGGTACATGCTGATGCGAGTGAAGCCGGGCAGTGAGTTGATTTCGTTGATCAGCACTTCACCATCGTCGGTCAAGAACACATCGACCCGCGCCAACCCTGCGCACCCCAACACTTCAAACGCCTCAAGGGCCAAGCGGCGGATCCGCTCACTGGCTGCATGGCTGATGTCGGCCGGCACCACCACCTGGGCCGCCTGGCCGTCGATGTATTTGCTGTCGTAGGAGTAAAAGCCGCTGTTCACCACGATCTCGCCACAGCCGCTGGCGACAGGGTTTTCGTTGCCCAGCACGGCGCATTCAATTTCGCGGCCCTCGACCGCCGACTCCACCAGCACCTTTTGATCAAAACCCAGGGCCAGTTCAACCGCGGCGTGGTACTCAGCCTCGTTGCCAACCTTGCTCACACCCACCGAAGACCCCTGGTTGGCCGGTTTGACGAACATTGGCAGGCCGAGTTTATTCACCGCTGTGTCAAAGGAAGTACGCGCGGCGTTGCTGCGGGTCAGGGTGATGAACGGGGTCACGGCAATGCCGGCATCGCGCAGCAGGCGTTTACTGATGTCCTTGTCCATGCACACTGCCGAGCCGAGCACGTCGGAGCCGACGAAAGGCAGGTCAGCCATGCGCAACAGGCCTTGCAGGCAACCATCTTCGCCGAGGGTGCCGTGGACGATGGGGAAGATCACATCGATGTGTGCCAGCAGCCCGTTGCCGGAGGTTTCCACCACCTGCTGGCTGGCCTTGCCGGGTACCCCCGCCAATTCGCGATTGGATTGGTTAAGGGCGATGAGTGCCGGGTTTTCCTGGTTGATCAGGAAGTTCGAGGTGTCGTTGAGGTGCCAGTGGCCGGCCTTGTCGATGCCGATCAAAACCGGCTCGAAGCGTGTGCGGTCGAGTGCATCGACAATATTGCGCGCCGACTGCAACGAGACTTCGTGCTCGGCCGAACGGCCACCAAAAATAATCCCTACCCGCACCTTGCTCATGACCCGGCCTCACTGTTGAAAGTAAGGCTTCTTACCACGGACGGTCAGCGATTCGCTACCAGGTGTGCGCCGAACAACACGTAGCAACCGCCGGCAAAACGGTCGAGCCATTTGCGCGAGCGGCTGTAGAGGTTGGCCATGTGCGCACTGGAAAACACCAGGGCCACGCAGGCATACCAGCTGAACGACAAGCTGGCCATGGTGATCACCGCCAGGGTCAGCAGCATCGGCGACGGCGACGGCGGCATGGTGGAGGCGAAGATGGTGGCGACGAACAACGCGGCCTTGGGGTTGGACAGGTTGCCCAGCAACCCCAGGCGCCAGGCGGAAAACAACGAGCGGCGCGCTTCGTCCGGCAACAAGCTCTGGCCCATCGCCGGTGCCGAGCGCTTGAACAGTTTCAGCCCCAGGTAAATCAGGTAGCAGCCGCCGATGATCTTGAACGCCAGGTACAACATGGGCGCGGCGGTAAACAGCGACTTGATGCCCAGCCCACCCGCCAGCCCCCACATGATCGTGCCGGTAGCCACGCCCGCCGACGCCACCACGCCATGACGGCGCGAACAACTGGCGGCCAACTGCGCGGTATTGAAGAAGTTGGGACCCGGCGTCACCACCGCCACCGTCCACAGCAGGGCCAGCGAGACCAGAGGCGCCACATAGGTGGGGTTGATAAATTCCATTGGGCGGTTCCATCAGCGCAGGGCACGAGCAGGGAGCATAGACCTCGCCCGCCGCCTGCACAAACGTACAAGACCCCGGCAGACAAGGGATGCAGACTGGGTTAACGTGTTTCCACCTCTTTTTGTGACAAGCCACCATGGGCAAACCGACCCGCAACTTCGACTGGCTGCACCGTGCCCCCCATGCCAGCGGCCTGGACCGTATCGAGGCGTACTTCGCCGGTTTCGCCTTCGCCCCCCATCGCCACGACACCTATGCCATCGGGCGTACCTTGTCTGGCGTGCAGAGTTTTCACTACCGCGGCGACATGATCCATAGCCTGCCCGGCACCACCATGGTGCTTCACCCCGATGAGACCCATGACGGTCACGCCGGCAGTGACGAGGGTTTCAAGTACCGAATGATTTACGTGGAGCCGTCGCTGATCCAGCAGATCCTTGGCGGCAAGCCGTTGCCGTTTATCCCCAGTGGTTTATCCACTGACCCAAGGCTGTTCCGCGCCAGCGAAGTGCTGCTGCAGAACCTTGATCATCCGATTGACCCGTTGCAGGAACAGGACGCGATGTTCGACCTGGCCCACACGTTGAGCAACGCCGCTGGCGCCATCGTCAGCCGCAAGACCTTCGATTACGTCGCCGCCGAGCGCGCCCGCGAGTTTATCCACAGCGCCCTGGGCCGCAGCATCACCCTGGACGAAATGGCCGACCACGCCGGCCGCGACCGCTGGGCATTGTCACGGGACTTTCGCGTGCTGTTCGGCACCAGCCCCTATCGCTACCTGACGATGCGCCGGCTGGACCTGGTGCGCAGTCTGCTGGCGCAGGGGCAGTCGCTGGTGGACGCGGCGCTGACCGCCGGCTTCACCGACCAGAGCCATATGACCCGGCAATTTCGCAGCACCTACGGTATGCCGCCGTCGCGATGGGTGAAGATGCTCGGGCGCTGAGTGCGCTTATAGCGAATGCCCATCGATGGGCTCGCCGATGCTCAGGAAATGCCCACCCGCTACATGGTGCAAGGTGCGTAACTGATCATGCCCTTCAAAGTGCCAGCGGCCTTCGCTGAACACGCGCTCGTCGGCATAGGCCGCAACTACTTCGCCGAGGAACAGGTCATAGGTCTGCTGGTTGTGGGGCTCGGGGAGCAAGCGGCATTCCAGCCAGGCTACACAGCCTTCCAGCAACGGCGCCTCCGTGTGTTCACCGCTGAAGGTTTGCAGGCCATAAGCGGCGAACTTGTCACGCTCGGTGCCGGTGGTACTGCCGACCGTCTGCACGAGGTCGACCTGGGCCACACAGGGCACCTGCAGCACGAAGGTGCCGGAGCCTTCCAGCAATTGGCGAGTCCAGGTGGCCTTGTCCAACACCACCGCGACTTTCGGCGGTTCGAAATCCAGCGGCATGGCCCAGGCGGCCGCCATGATATTGCGCTGGCCGTTGTGGGCCGCGCTCACCAGTACGGTTGGCCCGTGATTGAGCAAACGGTAGGCCTTGGACAGCGGAACGGGGCGGCAGTGAGTAGGGCTCATGGAGGATCGGCTCTTCAAACGAAAAAGCCTACGATACCCCAAGCGTCAGCCCTATGGATCAGCTCGACAGTTGGTTAGTGAATCGTCCTACGCGTTGAGCGCCAGCATATTTAACTGCCGTTATTTCGACACACGCCCATGACTTGGTACTCCAACGTAGTGAGCTTGCCGCTGGAGTCTTCATAGGTCATGCGCGAAGGCACGGTACTGCACGCGCGGATCGGCGGCGTCACGTTGACCACCTTGGCAATGTCCAGCTTCATCCCATAGCGATACGCCTGCACTTGGGGCACTGGCTTGCCGTTTCTCACGGCGTAATCGGCCATGGCCTTTTCATTGCGCTCCATCATCAGGGCAAAGGTGCGATCACCGCCGCCTTCGGCCAATGCACCGAAAGACAGGACGGCCGTTAATACACCCAGAGCGGTTTTATAAAAGTTCATCACCTATTCCTCGACTGAAAGTTCAGTGCCGAGACTAACGAACGAACCCTGACGCGATGTTCACCAGAACATTACTTATTTGTTAGGTGGCGACGAGCTTCCAGAATTGTAATGTTCACGCCACCCAATCGTTATCCACGGTTTGCAACTATCAGCCCGGGCCAGATCAATAAGAACGCCCGCCTCCATAAGAAGCTGATAACTGCCAACACCGAGGAGCGAAACATGCGGATCCGTTACTACACCCTTCCCCTTTCACTGATCGCCACATTGCCCCTGGCAGCCGCGGCCGCGGAAGACAAACCTGAAGGGTTTATCGAAGGCAGCAGCGTGAACGTGCTGGCGCGCAATTTTTACTTCAATCGCGATGACCGCAAGGGCCAATCCAGCCCCACCGGTAATGGCTATTCCGAAGCCTGGGCCCAGGGACTGATCGGTAAATTCGAATCCGGCTTTACCCAGGGCACCGTGGGGTTTGGCCTGGACGCCTTCGCCATGGTCGGCGTGAAACTCGACTCGAGCACCGGCCGCAGCGGCGGCAAGGGCTCGTTCGGCGTGCTGCCGGTGGACAGCAACAACCATCCCGAAGACAACTACAGCAAGGTCGGCGGCGCGGCGAAACTGCGGGTATTGGACACGGTGATCAAGGCCGGCGACGTGTTCCCGCTGACTCCCGTGGTGGCCTACGGCGATTCGCGGGTGTTGCCGGAAAGCTTCCGTGGCGTGACCCTGCAGAACACCAGCCTGGAAGGCCTGACCTTGCAGGGCGGGCGTTTGAGCGGCATGAGCCAACCCAACGAAAGCGGCATGAACAAAGGGTTCGCAACGTTTTACGCCGGCCCGGTCGATTCACCTTGGATCGGCTACTTCGGCGGCGACTACACCGTGAACAAACACCTGAGCCTGAGCCTGTACAGCAGCCGCCTGAAGGACGCCTGGGACCAGTACTACGTCGGCAGCGCCGCCAGTTACCCGCTGAACGAAGACGTTTCGCTGTTCGGCGACATCAACTACTACAAGGCCGTGGACGAAGGCAAAAAGCTGCTGGGTGAATTCGATAACAGCATCTGGAGCGCCCGGCTCGGCGTGAAGGTGGGCGTCCACAGCCTGGCCGTGTCGCACCAGCGCAACAACGGCGATGACGACTTCGATTACCTGCGCCAGTCGGACTCGATCTTCCTCAACAACTCGATCCAGTACAGCGACTTCAACTCGCCCAAGGAGCGCTCGTGGATGCTGCGCTACGACCTGGACATGCAGCCATTCGGCATTCCCGGCCTGTCGTTCATGACCCGCTACGGCAAGGGCACCGGCGCCGACTACAGCAACGCCAACGCGGTGTATATGCGCCGCGATGCCGCCGGCGATCCGCTCACCGACCAGCGCCGCTGGGAGCGGGATATCGAAGCCAAGTACGTGGTGCAAAGCGGCAACTTGAAGGATTTATCACTGCGTCTGCGCCAGGCCACCGTGCGCTCAAGTTCATTCGAGTCCGACCTTGAAGAAGTCCGCGTCATTATCGAATACCCACTGGCGGTGCTTTAAGACGCGCTTACATTCACTTGCCGATGCCCTACATCTGTTCACAGGTTGAAGTCTGTCAGAACTGTAATATCGGCCTCACCTTCTCGTTAAGTTGCACTTTTTATACTGCGCATCGAACACTTCTCATCTCTGCGGCTTTTGTGTAGCTCCTTTGGAACAGAGATGAATTTTATACGCCCCAGCCGGGGCGTTTTTTTTGCGTGCCCGGTCAGTGACGAATCGTCGCACCGGCCTGACGCGGCTTGACCCTAAAGCTACTTCAGGCTTCAGAGTTTTCCTACAGCCTATTCAAGCCTCTATGAGGCCATCTCCTTTCGTTTTCCTTGAAGGTAAATCCCCATGCGTATCCTTGTGGTTGAGGACGAGCAGAAAACCGCCGATTACTTGCAGCAAGGCCTGACCGAAAGTGGCTACGTCGTCGATTGCGCCGCCAGCGGCATCGACGGCCTGCACCTGGCCCGGCAGCACACCTACGAACTGGTGATCCTCGACGTGAACCTGCCCAACACCGACGGCTGGGAGGTACTGGAACAACTGCGCCGGGACGGCAACCAGCGCGTGATGATGCTGACCGCGCGCGGCCGCCTGGCCGACAAGATCAAGGGCCTGGACATGGGCGCCGACGATTACCTGGTCAAACCCTTCGAGTTCCCCGAACTGCTGGCCCGTGTGCGCACCTTGCTGCGCCGTAGCGAACATATCCCGCTGCCGGATGTGCTGCGCGTCGCGGACCTGGAGCTGGACCCGCGCCGCCATCGCGCCTATCGCGGCAGCCGGCGTATCGACCTGACCACCAAGGAATTCGCCCTGCTGCATGTGTTGATGCGCCAGGCCGGCGAGGTAATGACCCGCACGCAGATCATCTCGCTGGTGTGGGACATGAACTTCGACTGCGACACCAACGTGGTCGAGGTCTCCATCAGCCGACTGCGGGGCAAGGTCGATGACCAGAGCGAGGTCAAGCTGATCCACACCATTCGCGGCGTGGGTTATGTGCTGGAGGCGCGCCAATGAGGACCAGCAGCCTGTCGATGCGCCTGGGACTGACGGTCAGCCTCATGGGCGCCGGGCTGGTGGTGCTGCTGGCGACCCTGGCCTACCTGGCCTTGACCCATGAGCTGGAAAAGCTCGCGCGCAAGGGCCTGGAAAGCAAGATGGAACAGCTCCAGCACAGCCTCGCGCTGGGCCTGGACACCCACGCAATCAAAGCCCGTCCCCACTCGTTGCTGGACCTGGTGATGGGCCACGACAATTTCTACCTGACCATCGTCGGCACCGCACCCGATAACGCGGTGCTGCTCAGTGTCGGTGCCAAACCCCAGGAACCGTTGCTGACCGACTTCTCCCCCCGGGAAACCCTCGGTTACCTCAATTGGCAAGACCAAGACGGCAACCAGGTACTCAGTGCCTCCAGCCTGATGCGCCTGGCCAGCGGCGAGCGCGTACGGGTGTTGCTGTCGCTGGACCGCAGGGATGACCAGGCCCTGCTCAGTGCCTACCTGCGCGCTACCCTCATCGCCCTGCCGATGCTGTTGATCCTGATCGGCATGGGCGCCTGGTGGCTGGTGCAGCGTGGGTTGGCACCGTTGAAGCAGTTCAGCCATGTCGCGGCCCAGGTAACGACCCAGGACCTGACCCACCGCTTATCCATCGACAACCTGCCCCAGGAGCTGGGCGAGTTGGCGCAAAGCATCAACGTAATGCTGCGTCGCCTGGACGCCGGTGTGCAGCAGCTGTCGCAGTTCTCCGACGACCTCGCCCACGAGCTGCGCGCGCCGCTGACCAACCTGATGGGCAAGGCCCAGGTGACCCTGTCCCGCGAACGGCCCTCGGAGGAGTACAAGGCGGGGCTGGAATCCTGCACCGAGGAAATGGAACGCCTGTCGCGCATCGTCTCCGACATGCTGTTCCTGGCCCAGGTCAGCCATCCGGCGGCGCGGGCCGGGTTTGGCCCGGTGTCACTGGGCGAAGAAGCACAACGGGTGATGGCGCTGTTCGCCCTCAGCGCCGAAGACAAACACGTGACCCTCAGCCTGCGCGGCGACGCCTGGGTAACGGGCGATCGCCTGATGATCCAGCGAGCCATTTCCAACCTGCTGTCCAATGCCATCCGCCACACGCCCGAAGGCTCCAGCGTTCTGCTGCTGGTGGAGACCTATGACCAGAGCGCGTCGTTGTCGGTAGGCAACCCCGGGCGCGGCATCGAAGCACACCACCTGCCACATCTGTTCGAACGTTTCTACCGCGCCGACAGCAGCCGCACCCGCGCCGAAGGTGGCACCGGGCTGGGGCTGGCCATTGTGCAGTCGATCATGCAGCTGCATCAGGGGCACGCCCACGTCAGCAGCCAGCCCGGCCGGTTCACACGGTTCAACCTGGTGTTTCCTCTTCCCGGCGATGGGCCCACTGGTACAACGCCGGCAGCACCAGCAAGGTCAGCAAGGTAGAAGAAATGATCCCGCCGATCACCACCGTCGCCAACGGACGCTGCACTTCGGCGCCGGTGCCGGTGGCCAGGGCCATGGGGATAAACCCCAGGGAGGCCACCAGCGCGGTCATCAATACCGGGCGCAGGCGGGTCAGCGCACCCTCGTGGATAGCCACCGACAGCGAGCGTCCTTCCTCGCGCAGGTTGCGGATGAAGGCAATCATCACCAGGCCGTTGAGCACCGCCACGCCGGACAAGGCGATAAAGCCCACGCCTGCCGAGATCGACAGCGGAATATCGCGCAACCACAGCGCCATGATCCCGCCGGTCAACGCGAACGGAATCCCGGTAAACACCAGCAGTCCGTCCTTGAGGTTGTTGAACATCATGAACAACAACCCGAACACCAGCAGCAACGCCACCGGCACCACGATCTGCAAACGCTCGGCGGCTTCCTTCAACTGTTCGAACTGGCCGCCCCAGGTGGTCCAGTAACCTGCCGGGACTTTCACCTGCGCCGTGATCGCCGCCTCGGCCTCTTCCACGAACGACCCCATATCCCGCCCGCGCACGTTGGCACTGACGATCACCAGACGCTTGCCGTTCTCGCGGCTGATCTGGTTCGGGCCGAGCACCAGGTCCAGGCTGGCGACCTGGGACAACGCAATGAACCCCAACTGCCCCGCCGCATTCCCGGCCAGTGCCGGCACTGGAATCAACAGCCGCGACAAGCCGTCGATATCAGTACGCAGCGCGTCGGACAAGCGCACGACCATGTCGAAACGCCGGTCACCTTCATACAGGGTACCGGCCTGGCGCCCACCGACGGCGACGGCAATGGTGTCCTGCACATCGCCGACATTCAGGCCAAAGCGCGCGGCCTTGTCACGGTCGATATTGATGGTCAGCACCGGCAGGCCGGACGTCTGTTCGACCTTCACTTCCGAAGCGCCATCGAGGCCTTGCAAGGTCTCGGCAATGTCTGCGGCGGTGGTGTTGAGCACCGCCATGTCGTCGCCGAACACCTTCACCGCCACATCACTGCGCACCCCGGAAATCAGCTCGTTGAAACGCAGCTGGATCGGTTGCGACAGCTCGTACGCACTGCCCGGCACAATCGCACTGGCGCGCTGGATATCGGCGATCAGGGTTTCGCGGGATTTATTCGGGTTCGGCCATTGCGCCTTCGGTTTAAGCATCACGTAGCTGTCGGAAATATTCGGCGGCATCGGGTCGGAGGCGATTTCCGCCGTGCCGGTACGGGCGAATACCCGTTCGATTTCCGGCACCTGGGCCATCAAGGTTTTTTCCAGTTGCTGCTGCATCTGCACCGATTGCGTCAGGCTGGTGCCGGGCACGCGCAGGGCCTGTTGGGCGAAGTCGCCCTCACTGAGGCTGGGTATAAACTCACTGCCCATGCGGCTGGCCACCACGCCCGACGCAACAATGGCCAGCACGGCCAAGCCGAACACCAGTGGCCGGCGCGCCATCACCCAATCCAACACCGGCCCATAGGCCCGGCGTGCGGTACGCATCACCAGGTTTTCTTCTTCCTTGACCTTGCCGGTGACGAACAGCGCAATCGCCGCCGGTACGAAGGTCACCGACAAAATCATCGCCCCCAGCAGCGCAATCACCACGGTAAACGCCATGGGGTGGAACATCTTCCCGGCCACCCCGGTGAGGGCGAAGATCGGCAGGTACACGACCATGATGATCAGCTGCCCGAAGATCAGCGCACGCCGCGCTTCCTTGGCCGCCGCGAACACCTCGTGCAGGCGCTCGCTGCGGGTCAGCAAACGACCATGGCGCTGCTGCGCATGGGCCAGGCGGCGGATGGCGTTCTCGACGATCACCACCGCGCCGTCGACGATAATGCCGAAGTCCAGCGCGCCGAGGCTCATCAGGTTGGCGCTGACTTTGTGGGTGAACATGCCGGTAAAGGTGAACAACATCGCCAGGGGAATCACCATCGCGGTGATCAGCGCCGCGCGGATATTGCCAAGGAACAGGAACAGCACCGCGACCACCAGCAGCGCACCCTCGAAGAGATTTTTCTTCACGGTGGCAACGGCTTTTTCGACGAGGTTGGTGCGGTCGTAGACGGTCACCGCCACCACGCCTTCGGGCAGCGAACGGTTTATTTGTTCGAGCCTGGAAGCCACCGCCTGGGACACCGTGCGGCTGTTTTCTCCGATCAACATAAACACCGTGCCCAGCACCACTTCACGGCCGTTTTCCGTGGCGGCGCCGGTCCGCAGCTCACGGCCGATCTCGACCTGGGCGACATTGCGCACACGGATCGGCGTGCCGTCGGACGTGGTGATGACGATATTGGCGATGTCGTCGATGGACGCCACCTGCCCCGGCGCGCGGATCAACAATTGCTCGCCGCTGCGCTCGATGTAGCCGGCACCGACGTTGGCGTTGTTACGCTCCAGCGCCGTGACCAGATCGTTCAAGGTCAGGTTATAGGCCGCCAGGCGCTTGGGGTCGGGGGCGATCTGGTATTCCTTGGCGAAGCCGCCGATGGTGTTGATCTCGGCCACACCGGGCACGTTGCGCAGTTGCGGCTTGATGATCCAGTCCTGGATCACCCGCAGGTCGGTCGGCGTGTAGGGCGTACCGTCGTCCTTGCGTGCGCCCTCCTCGGCCTCCACGGTCCACAGGAAAATTTCCCCGAGGCCGGTGGAAATCGGCCCCATCGCGGTTTCAATCCCCACAGGCAATTGCTCGCGGGCCACTTGCAGGCGCTCGTTGACCAACTGGCGGGCGAAGAACAGGTCGGTGCCGTCCTTGAAGATCACCGTCACCTGGGACAAGCCGGAGCGTGACAGCGAACGGGTCTGCTGCAGCCCCGGCAAGCCGGCCATCGCGGTTTCGATGGGAAAGGTAATGCGCTGCTCGGTCTCAAGCGGCGAAAAACCGGCCGCCGCCGAGTTGATCTGCACCTGTACATTGGTGATGTCGGGCACCGCGTCGATGGGCAGTTTCTGATAGCTGGCAATGCCGACACCGGCCATCAACAGCACCGCCAGCAGCACGATGATGCGCTGCTCGATGGCGAATTGGATAAGGCGCTCAAACATGGGAAATCACTCGCAGGATCAATGGGCGTGCTCGGCCGAGCCCTTGCCCAATTCGGACTTGAGGATGAAGCTGCCGGTGGTGGCCACCTGAGCACCGGCCTCCAGGCCCTGGCGCACTTCGACGTAGCCGTTTTCACTGGCGCCAAGCTCAAGATGGCGGGTGATAAA
This sequence comes from Pseudomonas sp. Yb2C2, assembly GCF_052112325.1. Classification (NCBI taxonomy): domain Bacteria; kingdom Pseudomonadati; phylum Pseudomonadota; class Gammaproteobacteria; order Pseudomonadales; family Pseudomonadaceae; genus Pseudomonas; species Pseudomonas sp. Yb2C2. The sequence continues at coordinate 358,598 of NZ_JAVAJK010000004.1, forward strand.
ACCGTCAGGCGTGCGTACGAAGACCGAGGGTTTTTCCTCGACGGTCTGGATCGCCGTTTGCGGCACGGTGACCTTGGCCTGGTAGGTGTCCGTGGCCAGTTGCACGGTGACGAACAGTCCTGGGCGCCAGGCGTCGTCGGGGTTGGGCACCGTCACACGCACGGTGGCGGTGCGTGTTTGCTCGCCGAGCAAATTGCCGACATAGGCCACGCTGCCCTGCACATCGGTGCCCATTTCCGTGGAGCTGACTTTCACCGGTTTGCCGAGCCGGACCTTGTTCAAATCCTTGGGAAATACGCCGAAGGTGACCCACACCTGGGACAGGTCAGACAGCGTGAAGGCGTTACTGGTCTCGCTCACCACCTCGCCGACACCGAGGTGCTTTTCCACCACCACGCCTGTGAACGGCGCACGCAGTTCGTAACGATTGCCGCCGGCCAGCACGGTGTTGCCGCTGAGCGCGGTCATCTTTTGGCGGGCATTGTTCAAGGCGATTTCAGCTTCTTGCAGGGTTTGGCGCGCCAGCAGGTAATCCTGCTCGGCGGAGATCTTGTCCTGCCACAACTGGCGTTCACGCTGGAAGGTAATACGCGCCAGTTCAACCCGACGCTCGCTGGCCGCCAGCTCACTGCGCTGGTCGGAAATCTGCTGGCTGGCGATCACCGCGAGCAGCTCGCCCTTCTTCACCGCCTGGCCAAGATTGACCTTCACGGATTCCACCACACCGGCCGCGCGCGGGACGATATGCGAGGTACGGTCTTCGTCGAAACGCACCTCCCCCGGCAGCGTCAGCAATGTGCTGATCGACCGGGGTTGGGCCTCGGCGAGCTCGATACCGGCGGCCTGGATTTGTTGTTCAGTCAGCTCGAGCATGCCTTCTTCTTCCTCGGCGTTGGCCACGCCGGACAGCATCAGGCCCAAGGCGACGGCAAGCGCCACGCCGTGTCGTTTATTCATAAGGCACTCCAGAAAAAATCAAAACCGGGCGAGGTCGCCGTAAATCCGTTCGATGCGCAGCCAGGCATCGGTGGCCTGGGCGGTGGCCGCAAGGTATTGGGTGCGCGCCGCGATCAGGGTGCGCTGGGCGTCGAGCACGTCGAGGAAGTTGAACTTGCCCATCTCGAAGCCGCGGGTGGCGCTGTCCACCGCGCGTTGGGCGGCGGGCAGGATCTGCTGGTTGAATGCGCGCACTTCGCTGTTCGCGGTTTGCCACAGGTCCAGGGCCTGGCGCGTTTCGGTACGCAGGCGCAATTCGGCAGCGTTGCGCTGGTCGCGGGCCTGATCGGCACGGCGCGTGGCGGCAAGTACGTTGCCCTGGTTGCGGCTGAACAACGGAATCGGCATCGACACGCCGACCAGGTTCACCCGCTCGCGCACACTGGCGTCGTACTGACTGCCGATGGACACATCCAGGTCGGGAATACGCTGGGCTTTTTCCAGGCCCACGCTGGCTTCGTTCTGCACGATCTGCAGTTCGGCCAGGCGCAGTTCGGCGGTCTGCTCAAGGCGCGCCAACAGTTGTGTGGCGGACGGCAACGGCGGTGTGGAGTGGCTTGGCGTGGCGACAGTCTGGAAGTCGGTCGCCGCGCTGCCGGTACTGGCGGCCAGGCGGCGATAGGCGTCGGTGAGGCCCATGTGTGCGCGATTGAGTTCGAGGCGGATCTCCGACAACTGCACCTGGGCCCGCGTGGCTTCCACCGGTGAGGATTTGCCGGCAGTCACGCGGCCGTTGGCGACCACCAGCCCGCGCTCGGCCAAGGCCAGGGAGCGCTGCACCAGGTCGAGACGTTCCTGGGCGCGCAGGGCACCGTAGTAGCCGTCGATCACCTCGACGCGCAGCGTGTTGCGGCGCTGTTCCAAGGCCAGTACGGCGGCGTCCTGGGCACGCGTCGCCACGTCAATGCGGGCACCGCGCTTGCCGCCCAGTTCCAGGGTTTGGCTGAGCTTGAGGGTGGTGGTACGCGTATCGCGACGTGTGTCTTCGGCATCCCAGGACGCCACCGGATTGGGGATCAACCCGGCCTGCTGGCGACCGCCCGCGGCGATCTCGATTTCCCATTGCGCGGCCGCCAGGTCGGGGTTGTTGGCGAAGGCGGTTTGCAGGGCCGCGTCGAGGGTGAGGGTTTGTGCCTGGGCAATGCTGGCAGCTCCCCACAACAGCGTCGCCCCCACCAGCTTTCTAACGGAAATTGCCATAACGAGAGTTCCACGCCCAGAAAGTAAAAGCCGGGAGAATGTAGCGTTCGCGACTTATCAAAGCGGTGGAGCAAAGATTACAAATCCGACAGCAATGGCTCTGGGGCGGGCGTTATCAGGTATGCTTTTGGGCCAGGAAACAAAAAGAAACAATTTTCCCAACCTGTTCGATAAGGAGTCTCGCCTTGGCGTTATCGACTGCCGCGTGGATGGTTCACGACACCCGTCTCATGCTCTGCGTACTGCTGGCCATCGCCAGCATCATCGTGCTGATCAGCGCGACCAAGTTGCCGCCGTTCCTGTCGATCCTGATCGGCACCTTTATCGCCGGGCTCGGCGCCGGGTTGCCAGCGGAAGAAGTGGCCAAGGCCTTCAGCAAGGGCGCCGGGGCGATCCTCGGTGAAGCCGGGATCATCATTGCCCTGGGCTCGATGCTGGGTGCGCTGATGGCGGAATCCGGCGCGGCCGACCGCATCGCCACCACCCTGCTCGGGCTGGGCAAGGGCAAGTCGTTGCCATGGGTGATGGCGCTGGTGGCGATGGTGATCGGCCTGCCGCTGTTCTTCGAAGTGGGCCTGGTGATGATGGTGCCGATCATCTTTGTGATGGCCAAACGTTCGAACCAGCCGCTGTTGAAAATCGCCATCCCGGCGCTGGCGGGCATGACCACCTTGCACGCCTTGATGCCACCGCACCCAGGGCCGCTGATTGCGGTGGGCGCGTTGCACGCCGACCTGGGCCTGACCATGTTGCTGGGCTTTTGCCTGGCGGTGCCGGCGGTGATCCTCGCCGGGCCGCTCTATGGCAACTGGCTGTCCAAGCGCCTGCATGTGGATGAGCCGGCCGACATTGGCGCGCTGTTCAGCGCCCCGCCCAAGGCCCCGCGCCAGCCGAGCTTTGGCGTGTCATTGCTGATCATTCTGTTGCCGGTAATTCTGATGCTCGGCAGCACCTTGGCCAAAGTCGCGCTGCCAGCGGAAAGCAGCGTGGGCCTGACCCTGAAATTCCTCGGCGAACCGCTGATCGCCCTGGGCCTGGCGGTGATCGCCGCCGTGATCTGCCTGGGCTGGGCCGCCGGGATGCCGCGCGCTGAGGTCGGCAACACCCTGCGCAAGGCCCTTGCCCCCATCGCCGTGTTGCTGCTGACCATCGGCGCCGGCGGCGGCCTCAAGCAAACCTTGCTGGATGCCGGCGTCAGCCAAACCATCAGCAAAGTCGCCGAAGGAGCGCACATGCCGTACCTGCTGCTGGCCTGGTTGATCGCCGTGGCGCTGCGCCAGGCCACCGGCTCGGCCACGGTCGCCACCACCACGACCGCCGGCATCCTCGCGCCGATGATGGCCGGGTTGGCGGCGACACAAAGCTCACTGGTGGCGCTGGCGATCGGCGCAGGTTCGGTGTTCTTCTGCCACGTCAATGATGCGGGGTTCTGGATGGTGCGCGAGTACTTTGGCTTGCAGCTGAAGCAGACGATTTGGGTGTGGTCGGTGTTGCAGACGATTGTTTCGGTGGTCGGGTTGGTCGGTACGCTGTTGCTGTGGCACTTCTTGACCTGACCTTCAGGCCGCCAAGGTGTGGCGCTTGCCAAACAGCGCTACACACCCCACCCCCACCGCGCCCATAACCACGCAATACCCCACGCAAATCCACGGGCTGGTCGGCATCAGCGCGATCAGCATCAGCGGCGTGGTACTCGCCCACAGTGCGTAAGCGATGTTGTAGGTGAAGGAAATGCCCGACACCCGCACCTGCGCCGGAAACAGGCCGACCATCACCGACGGCACCGCGCCCACTACCCCGCAACTCAAGCCCGCCAGCGCGTACGCCGCGCCAAGCCAGATGCCGCCGCTGATCAGGCTGGCGTACAGCAGGAAAATACCCACCGGCAGCAGCAGGCTGTAGACCAGCACCGCGCGCCAGGCGCCGATGCGGTCCACCAGCAGGCCGGCGAGGACGCAGCCGATATTCAGGAAGACGATGCCCAGGGCGCTCAAGGCAAAGGTGTGGCTGGGGCTCATGCCGAAGGTTTTCTGCATCATGGTCGGGGTGATGACCACCAGCACCACCACGGCGGAGGTGAGCACGCAGGTGAGGATCATCGCCGGCAACAGTACGGCGCGATGGTCACGCAGTACGGTGCGCAGCGGCAGCTCGGCAGCGGCCTGGCGGCGGGCCTGCATTTCGAGGAAGACCGGGGTTTCGCTGAGCCAGCGCCGCAGCCACACGCCGATCACGCCGAACACACCGCCGAGCAGGAAGGGGAAGCGCCAGGCGTAGTCGAGGATTTCGGCCGGGGTGAAGACCTGTGCCAGCAGCGTGGCAGTCAGCGCACCGAGCAGGTAGCCGAAGGTCAGGCCGGCTTGCAGGAAGCCCAGGGCATAACCACGATGGTTGCGCGGTGCGTGTTCGGCGACGAAGGTCCAGGCGCTGGGTACTTCACCGCCCACCGCCGCACCTTGCAGCACGCGCAGCACCAGCAGGATCAGCGGTGCGAAATAACCGATCTGTGCGTAGGTGGGCATGATCCCGATCAGCAGGCACGGCAACGCCATCATCAGGATGCTCAGGCTGAACACGCGCTTGCGCCCCAGGTGGTCGGCGAAGTGCGCCATCAGGATGCCGCCCAGCGGACGCGCGAGGTAGCCGGTGACGAAGATGCCGAAGCTTTGCAGCAGGCGCAGCCACTCGGGCATTTCCGGCGGGAAGAACAGTTGGCTGAGGGTCAGCGCGAAGAACACAAAGATAATGAAGTCGTAGATTTCCAAGGCGCCGCCCAGGGCGGCCAGGCCCAGGGTCTTGTAGTCGGAGCGGGAAAAACGCTGCGCCTGTGGAACAGAGGTGGCAGTCATGTTGAGGCTCGGCAGACAAACAAAATGGCGTGCAGGTTATGAGCTGAGCCGGTTGATGGCAATCGCGGCAGATATATTTGTTTTCCTCATGGATCGATGAAGATAACTGCATTCCCATATCAATGGCCGTGGAGGAACATGCCGAAAAATTGCCGACACCATAATAAATACAAGAGGAAAGACTCGTGGCCGATGCTATCGAAGAAAGCCGCTATGCCCGCTTTGCCCTGCGCTGCTCGAACTTTGCCGAGCGCTGGTTCCCCGACTCCTGGGTGTTCGCCGCCCTCGCCGTGATCATCGTCGCCGTGGCGACCCTGGGCATGGGCGCCGCGCCGACCGAAGCCGCCAAGGCCTTTGGCGACGGGTTCTGGAGCCTGATCCCGTTCACCATGCAAATGGCCTTCGTGGTGATCGGTGGCTACGTGGTCGCCAGCTCGCCACCGGCGGTCAAGCTGATCGACCGCCTGGCGCGTATCCCGAAGAACGGCCGCTCAGCCGTGGCGTGGGTTGCGTTGATTTCCATGGTGGCGTCATTGCTCAACTGGGGCCTGTCCCTGGTGTTCGGCGGTTTGCTGGTGCGTGCGCTGGCCCGTCGTACGGATTTGCGCATGGACTACCGTGCTGCGGGTGCGGCGGCCTATCTTGGGTTGGGCGCGGTGTGGGCGCTGGGGCTGTCGTCGTCAGCCGCACAATTGCAGGCCAACCCGGCCAGCTTGCCGCCGTCGATCCTGTCGATCACTGGGGTGATCCCGTTTACCGACACGATCTTCCTGTGGCAATCCGGCGTGCTGTTGCTGGCGCTGATCGTGGTGTCGCTGATCATCGCCTACGCCACCGCGCCCGGCCCCAACAGCGCCCGTGATGCCAAGGCCTGTGGCGTCGACCCGGCCTTCAACCTGCCCAAGCTGCAACCACCGGGCCGCCCCGGCGAATGGCTGGAACACAGCCCGTTGCTGACCATTCTGCTGGCATTGCTGGCGGCGGGCTGGTTGTTCCATGAGTTCTCGACCAAGCCGGCGATCAGCGCGATTTCGGGGCTGAACACCTACAACTTCCTGTTCATCATGGTCGGTGCCCTGCTGCACTGGCGCCCGCGCAGCTTCCTCGATGCGGTGGCCCGTGCAGTGCCGACCACCACCGGCGTGTTGATCCAGTTCCCGCTGTACGGCTCGATTGCGGCGCTGATGACCGTGGTCAAGGGCGGCGACGGCCAGACCCTGGCGCACCATATCTCGACCTTCTTCACGTCCATCGCCTCCCACGACACGTATGCACTGCTGATGGGCGTGTACTCGGCGGTGCTGGGCTTCTTTATTCCGTCAGGCGGCGGCAAGTGGATCATCGAAGCGCCTTATGTGATGCAAGTGGCCAATGACCTGCAATACCACCTGGGCTGGGCGGTGCAGATCTACAACGCGGCCGAGGCGCTGCCGAACCTGATCAACCCGTTCTACATGCTGCCGTTGCTGGGAGTGTTGGGGTTGAAGGCGCGGGATTTGATCGGGTTTTCGTTTGTGCAGTTGCTGGTGCACACGCCGCTGGTGTTGTTCCTGTTGTGGGCGTTGGGGACGACGTTGAAGTATTTGCCGCCCGTCATGCCGTAGGATCAGTTGCAAGCTTCAAGTCGTTAGCTTCAAGCTTGTAGCTTGAGGCTGATGGCTTGCAGCTGCCTTAATTCCGTCACATTGCATTGCTACCGTCCTGCGAAATATCTTGCAACATCTCGCCAGCAAGGACTCCCCGCAATGAGTGATGATCACGAAGACCGCCCTTCCCCCGACTCCATGGCCCAACCGCCGGTAGACACCGGCCGTCGGCGCTTCCTGGGGGGCGCGGCGGTGTTGGGGGTTGGCGCGACCTTGAGTGCCTGCGGCAACAGCAGTGAGACGCCGGGCAAGCCGGTAGCGCGGCCGCTCACGCCCCAGGAGCTGGACAAGGCATTGCACGACCAGGTGAAGACCGTGGTGGTGATCTATGCCGAGAACCGCAGCTTCAACAATCTGTTTGCGGACTTCCCAGGCGTTGAGAAACCGCTGTCGGCGCTTTCCGCCGCCGACACACAGCAACGCGACCGCGACGGCAGCCTGTTGACCACCCTGCCCCCGGCCTGGGGCGGTGTGCTGCAAGTGGGCCCGCAAAGCGTGGACGGGGTGACTTACCCCAGCGAAGTGCAATTCCAGGAAAACCTGCCCAACGCCCCGTTCGCCCTCAAGGGCCCGAACGCCGAAGACCTGCCGTTGAGCCTGGTCACCCGCGACTTGTGGCACGTGTTCTACCAGAACCAGATGCAGATCAACGGCGGCAAGAACGACGGTTTCGTCGCCTGGGCCGACTCCGGCGGCCTGGTCATGGGCCATTACGCCCAAAGTCGCTATTCCCTGCGCCTGTGGGACGTGGCCAAGGAGTTTGTGCTCTGCGATAACTTCTTCCAGGGGGCGTTTGGTGGCTCGTTCCTCAACCATCAATACCTGATCAGCGCCACCGCGCCGTTCTACCCGAATGCCGCGCAGTCGGTGGCCAAGGCGCAGATCGCCACGCTGCAAAGCGATGACCCCACCGACCCGCGTCTCAAACCGCTGGATAAATCCCCGGCGAGCGCCATGACCGGCCCGCCGCAGTTCGGCCCCAGCGCGCTGACCCCGGACGGTTACGGCGTGAACACCCTGGCGCCGCCGTATTGGCCAACCTGGATTCGTGACCCGGAAAACCCGGACTACGCAAAAGCCGACCTGCCCAACGTACTGGTGCCGCAGACCCATGAGCACATCGGCGACAAGCTGTCGAAAAAGAACGTCGACTGGGCGTGGTACGCCGGGGCATGGCAGGCAACGCTGGATCAGTTCAAGGATTCGGGCGGTATCCCGAAGATCCCTAACTTCCAGTACCACCACCAGCCGTTCAACTATTTCAAGCAGCAGGGCCCCGAGAACCGTGCCGAGCGTGACAAGCGCCTGCGCGATGGCGGTTTGGGCGATGAGGCGAGCACCAATAAGTTCTTCGCCGATGCCCAGGCCGGCAAGCTGCCAGCCGTGAGCTTCTACAAGCCCCAGGGCAACCTGAATATGCACGCCGGTTACGCCGACGTGGCGTCGGGCGACCGCCATATCGTCCGCGCCTTGAAGGTGCTGCAGGAAAGCCCGCAGTGGAAAAACATGGTGGTGGTGGTGACCGTCGATGAAAACGGCGGCTGGTGGGACCACGTCGCCCCGCCCAAAGGCGACCGCTGGGGCCCAGGCACACGGGTTCCGGCGCTGGTGGTCTCGCCCTTCGCGCGTAAAGGCACCGTGGACCATACGGTGTACGACACCGCGTCGATCCTGCGCTTGATTACGCGGGTCTTCCAGCTGGAGACCCTGGACGGGCTCAAGCAACGCGATGACGCCATGATTGCCCGAGGCCAGAAACCCATGGGGGATTTGAGCAACGCGTTGCAGTTCAGCGTGTAGGACGCTTATCCAATAGCGACATGCCTGGCGATTTAGCACGCGGTTTTCCTGGCCAACCGCTACTGTGAGGAGGTGGGCTTTCACCCCGCGCAGACGGGCTTTCGCTGACAAGGAATCAAGTATGTTCAAACCGACCAGGTTGTCCTTCACCCTGGCCGCACTGATGGCCAGTGCGGTCGTACACGCCGACATCGAAGTACCGCTGGGCAGCACTCAACGGGTGACCCAGTTGTTCGCTTACCCCAATAACTGCAATGTGATCTGCTTTCGGCCATGGACGCTGGAGCAGACCGCCGAGCACTACCTGAACCAAAGCCTGCAGCGCGATGGCTACAGCCGAGCCAAGGTCAGCGTCAAGAACCATGAAGGGCAGCTCGCCGCGACCTTCAGCGGTGTACCCGACAGTTACGGCCAGCCCCTGACCGCGCTGCTCAATACCGCTGACCTGGCCTACCAGGGCGCGAGCAGACTCAACAGCGACGGCAAGTGGGCGTACAACTGGTACCTGTTCCTGCCACTGGGCATGGCCCTGGAAAACCGCAAGAGCATCGAGTTGCTGCATTTCCCGCCGGATTATTCGCTGACCCAGGCCCAGGATTACCTGGAGTCGGCCACCACCGACCGCTGGGCCAGCCTGCTCACCGATAACGGCGTGCCGGCCACCGAAACCCCGGCCTACCAGACCATCATCGATATCGCCCCCATCGCCGCCCCTTCCAATGCGGGCAAGGACCTGGAGAACGTCTACGGCTACTTCACCGACTACCAGACCCGCATGGTCAGCGAACTGAGCCTGCACCCCAACGGCTCGCTGCCAATGGTCGCGTTCGGCGCGCCGGTGCGCAGTTGGATCAAGCAGCAATACGGACAAACCGTGGGTGTACTGGGCCTGGCGCAGATCAGCCCTGCCGCGGGCAAGACCGTCTCGGTGCTGGGCGCCAACCACCCCAGCTACATCTGGTACGCGGCCAGCCCGGACACCTATGACGGTAACGAGCAGAAAGCCGACGACGCGGGTTTAAAAGTGATGGGCCAGGACTTGAGCGCCGCCTGCTGGCAGGCCGGAATGGGCCAGAAACCCGCGAGCGATCCGAATGTGCTGCTCAAGGCCTGCATGAACACCTGGCAGGTCACGCGCAAAGAGCAGACCTGCGAATTGTTCTACACCTCGGTGCGCAACCTGACCCCGGAACAGGCGAACGCCAAATGCGCCACGCCTTCGATCAAGACGCAGCTCAAGCAACTGAAGAACGCAGCGCCCGCCCCCAGCATCATGGCGCCTGCGCTGTAGACAGCAGAAAATCCGATTTCTACTGTCAAAGTTGACAGTAGAAATCGGCTCCACGTTCAGCGAGTCTTGAGCCGGGCCCATCCGCTGCAAGACTGGTAGTCAGCCACCACCCGCAGGTCGATGCAGCCTAACCAAGGAGAGTTATGAAAACTCAAGCCATGGACCAGGCTAAAACCACTGTGAGTGATGGTTTGTACCCGTTCAAGACACTGCTCGTTGAACAGGGCTATCCCTCGGCCAAGCACTTTAAGGTTGAGCGCGACGGCGGCGGCGTCAGGGCTCGCGTGGGTTTCGACGGCCGCGTGCGCATTGCCCGGGTGTCCGGTTACGCCGTGAACGAGCGACGCCCACGTACGCTGCAGCTGTCCGCCCGCATCCACCTGTATGACAGCTGGTTCTGCGGCCTGCTGCGACACTCCTGCAACCCGAATGTGTTTTTCGACACCACCTACCTGGAGCTATGGACCGTGCAGCCCATAGTCGCTGGCGCCCCGCTGACCCTGGACTACGCCAGTACCGAGGACGCCTTGTTCCGACAGTTCGCCTGCCAATGCGGCGAGCTGAACTGCCGGGGCTGGATCACCGGCAGCACAGAGTGTTTGAACGCCGAAGGCCAGGCGTTCATGACCCATTGGCGCGACCGCAAACGGCCTTAGGCTTCGCCCAGCGGACGCAGGCGATACTGCGGAGGCAGCTGCTCGAAGCCACTGATGGTGGTGTTCAAGCTTTTCCAACGGCCGTCCTTGATGCCGTAGATGCAGCCGTGGATAGACAGGCTCTGCCCACGGTGCCAGGCATTTTGCACAATGCTGGTGTGGCCGACGTTGGCCACCTGCTGGATCACGTTCAGCTCGCACATGCGGTCCACACGTTCCTCTTCGGTCGGCAGTTGGGCCAGCACGTCACGGTTTTCGTAGTAGAGATCGCGGATGGTGCGCAGCCAGCCGTCGATCAGGCCGAACTGGCGGTCCTGCATCGAGGCGCGCACGCCGCCGCAGCCATAGTGGCCGGTGACGAGGATATGTTTGACCTTGAGTACATCGACCGCGTACTGGATCACCGACAGGCAATTGAGGTCAGTGTGCAGCACCACGTTGGCCACGTTGCGGTGTACGAACAGATCACCGGGCAGCATGCCGACGATCTCGTTGGCCGGTACCCGCGCATCGGAACAACCGATCCACAGGTATTCAGGGGTCTGCTGGCGGGCGAGCTTGGCGAAGAATTCGGGATCTTCCTGTTTGATCGCATCCGCCCAGCGTTCGTTGTTATCAAGCAGGTCTTGTAGTTCGTTCATCAGGGAAAGCCTCAGGAATGATGCGCAGCTTTGACAGACGACCGCCCGTCCGGGTCACGCCGATGATAAAGATAGCCGGCGGGCAATTACTTGAATCTTGGGGGGCCATGCCTGTCCACACACTATAAGCCCCACAGTATGAGGATTGGCCATGACTGAATCACGACGTCCCTACGGCGCTACACAGCCCGAACCGATTGACGACAACGAAGACCGCATGGGCTCGATGCGCGAGCTGGATTTTGACGAGGAAGAACCGACGGCGGAGATTGGCAATGAGATCCCCCGTGGCGAGCGAGAACAGCTGATGCCCGACGAACGGGTGCGCGAGGCCGGACTGACCGGGGCTTCAACGGCTGATCATGAGTCGACCGATGATGATATGAGCCCGGAAACCCTGATCCATGAAGACGGTGCGCGGGACGCTCGGGAGGCGGGGGAAGACAACCCGGCGGATTTTGACCTGAGCATTGTCGATGAAGATGACATTGGCGGCGGAAATGGCCTGGATGAAGCGGAACTGGCTGATCTGGACCCGGTAGACGGAAACCGCTGACACTGCGCAAATCCAAATGTGGGAGGTGCGGTGCGACGATTCGACTTGCCCTCCTCCCACATTGGTTCGTGTGTTTAATCGACGAGGGTGCAGGCCATGACAACCGCATCTTCGCGCCCGCCGACAGCCGGGTAGTAGTCCCGGCGACGCCCAATCTCGTTGAAGCCATAGCGCTCATAGAGGCGGAACGCTCCGGTATTGCTGTCGCGCACTTCCAGGAAGCATTCCCGCGCGTTGGCGGCATAGGCGCGGGACATCAGGTGTTCCAGCAGTGCCAGGCCCAGGCCACGGCCCTGGTTTTCCGGCTTGACGGTGATGTTCAGCAAATGCGCTTCATCGAGGATGATCTGCACCACGCCGTGGCCTACCTGCTGCTCGCCTTCGAACATCAGCCAGATCTGGTACTTGCCCAGCCCGTCGAGAAAGATCCCCCGGGTCCAGGGATGGCTGAATGCCGCGTATTCGATTTTCAGCACGGCGTCGAGGTCGGCCTCGGTCATCGGGCGGAAGGATAAAGCCTCACTCATCGGTTGTTTTCCAGCGCGCCATCAGCCGGCGCATGGCTTGCCAGACATCAGCCTTACGCTGTGGCTCTTCCATTAATAATTCCAGGCCCGGGAGGGCCCATACAGAGCCCAGGCCCTCGACCTGCAGTTCGCGGTACCAGGCTTCGGCGTTCGCTTCACCGGCAAACCGTACGGCGGGCAGGCCGATCAGCCACAGGCACACGCAGGGTTCGTCCTCCAGGCGTGCCGAGACGAAGCCTTGCACGAAATCCCGCGCCGCTTCCGGGCCCTGGTCCATGGTGCCGCGTACCAGCAGCGGCCAACGGACCGGGTCGCCGACGATTTGCGGGCTGTCGGGCAGGCCGGCGGCGCGCAGCATGTCCTTGAGCAGCATGTAGGCGGGGTCGCGGGTCTGGAAGCGCTCGCCGGTGGGTAACTCCACCAATAGCAGGCAACGCCCGGCCCGCAATAACTGCAGGGCAAAGCGTGGCGGCGGCACCACGGGGGCCTTGGCAACCGGCGCAGCCGCTTCGGCCACCACGGGCTTGGCCATTGGCCCCGGGCGCGGCACCTCGACCTTGACGCGTTCAACCGCAGGACGAGCTTCCAGTACGGGTTTGACCACGGCCACCGGTGCAGCCGCCTCCTCCCCCGAAACCTCGAACGCTTCATAGGGCTCAAGCGCCGCTAACAGCTCGGGCCGCGACGGGGCGGCGAACGGCAGTTCGGTGCGGGGCAGCCAGTTGACCACCTGCATGGCGGCCAAGTAAGCGCGACGTCGGGACTCGATAAGCACAGCTCGGCCACTTGTGGATAAGTAAAGAGCGGGGATTCTACCGCTGTTCGGTAACAATCGCCCACTGTGCACTGACCGGCTGTGGATAAATCCCGCGCCTGATGCAGTACAATCGCGACTTTTAATCGCCAACCAGCCGGCCATTCCCATGATCGAACCCAAGCGCGTCCTGCGCGCCCTCGCCGAACACTGGGCCTTACTTGAGCCACTGTGCGAACACTTCGACCAAGGCACCCTGAGCCTCGGCGAGCTGCGCGCACAACTGGCCGCCCAACAACTGGACAGCACGCCCCAGGACATCACCAGCCTGCTGGACGTGTGGATTCGCCTGGATATCCTGGTGCCTGTCGCCAAGAGCCCGAACCGTTTCGAGCTCAACGCGCAGATCCACGACTTCCTGGCTTATCTTCGCAAGGAGCACCGGCTTGGCCTGTGCCTGGAAATCGAAGCCTACCTGCGCCATCTTGAGCGCCTGGCCGGTTATATCCAGGATGCCTTCGACATCCGTGATGGCCACGACCTGGCCCGCCAACTGCGCCTGCTCGACATGCGCGTACGCGACGTACTGAAAAAACTCGCCAACGACGAACAGGCCCTCGCGGCCGTGGCCGACCGTGCCAAGACCAGCGACCGGCAGATCCCGCTGCGCCAGCGTTACGCCGAAGTCCTGGCGACCTGGGACGAGTACGTCGAACCGATGATCCAGCTGGTGAACGCCGACGGTGCCTTCGAGCAAGGCGTGCGCAAGGTGGAAAACGTGCTGCTGCGCATGCTCACCGAGCAACAGCGCCTCGGCCACCTGGTGGACGACGACATGCTGCTGCGCACCCACGCGCGCATCCTCGAAATGCAGACCAGCGCCCAGCTGACCTTGCGGCATGCCCGCGAGCTGCTGTTGCCGCTGCGCGAAGAAGCGCGTCGGCACAATGCCGTGACCCGCGGTGCGGCGCTGGCGCTGTCGGCCATCCGCCGTAAAGGCCTGGACGCGGTGCCGCAGGCGGCGATGCCGATGTTTACCCGACCGCAAAGCACCTTCCTCGGCAGTGCCAGCCAGGTCGAGGCCTATGTGTATGCCCTAGCGAACTTCGAGCCGAAACCGGCCCGGTTCCCCAAGGCGCACAAGTCCCACAAGGGCGAAGCCCAGCGCGCACCTCGGACGGTCAAGGAAATGCTCGAGCGCTGCGAAGACGCGCTGCCGATGCCGGACCTGATGACCTGGCTGCTGGAGCAGGAACCGGACGGTGCCACCGACGAATTGCTGTACTGGTTCTCGCGGCTCTCGCGGGAGAAACGCTTCAAGCGCGAGCGCCTGGAACGCCGCGACTACCACACACACGAGCACCAGGTCAGCCTGCGCTCATTCGCCCTGCTCCCGGCCGGCACCGACGCCGCCGAGCATCCTGCGAGTACACCTCATGCATCTTGATCTATCCGAACTGTCCCAGCTGGCGCCGATCTTTCGCGAGCTGTTCAAGGGTTACCACGTCAGCCGCCGCGACCCCGAGCTGTACGCGCAACTGTCGAACTTCCAGGACCAGTACCGCACGCTGTTCAAGGCCCTGGGCTTTGAGCTGGTGTGCGATACCCGTGGCTTCTACTACTTCGTGCCGGACTCCGCGATTGCCAGTGCGCAGGTCAACAAGACCGCCCAGCGCCTGGCGCTGTTCACCTTCATCATTGTCGAGCACCTGGCCGACCAGGGCCGCGACCCGATCGCCGTGCTCGACGGTGGCAGCCTCGGCCGTGATGAACTGCCGTCCCTGCTGGAAAAGTACCGCGACCTGTTTATCCAGGCCGAAGTGCAGACCCAGGAAGAACTCGAAGAAAAAATCATGCGCCGTATGACCCAGCTGGGTTTTGCCAGCGAAGACAACGGCATTTACCGCTTCCTGCCGCCGATGCACCGCTTCCTCGACGTGTGCCTTTCGGTGCAGCAGGACCGCGACCTGGCGGCCAGCGTACACAGCGTGTTGCCACTGCCGGTGCCGGTGATCATTGACGAAGACAGCGATGAAAAACTGCTGAAGACCGATGACCCGCTGGACCTCAGCGACTTCGCGGACGAAAGCGAAGAAGACGCACTGGCCCGCGCCATTGCCGAAGAACAGGAGACCGACGCATGAGCAAGGAACGCTACGGCATCCGCCGCTTCGCGCTATTGAACACTGCCGGCTACAGCTTGGGCTTGTTCCCGCTGGAAGAACCGCTGTCGGTGTATGGCGCTAATAACCTGGGTAAATCCGCGTCGATCAACGCCTTGCAGTTCCCGATCCTGGCGCGCATGTCGGACATGAGTTTCGGCAAGTACACCCTGGAGCAATCGCGACGCTTCTACTTCGCCACCGACACCAGCTACATCCTGGTGGAAGTCTCCCTGCCCCATGGCCCCCACGTAATCGGCGTGGTCGGGCGCGGCCCGGGCGGTGGTTTCGGGCACCAGTTCTTTGCCTACGCCGGCAAGCTGGACCTGGCCCACTATCAGAAAAACGACACCTGCCTGCGTCAGAAGGAGCTGTTCACCAACCTTGAGCGCGAAGGCCTGAAAGCCTACGAACTCAAGCCGGATGAACTGCGCCGTTTGCTGGTGGGTGGTCATACGTCGATCCCGCTGGACCTGACCCTGATCCCGCTGCGCTCCACCAGTGAGCAAAGCCTGAAAACTTTCCGCGCGTTGTTTATCAACCTGCTGCACATGCGCGAAATCACCGCGGCCAAGCTCAAGCAGCTGTTCCTCGATGCGTTCGAGCACAGCCTGCGTTCGGGTAGTGTGGATTACATCGCAGCGTGCGAAGAAGCCTTCCGCGATGTGCGACGCATGGAGCAGGACTACAACGCCCTGGTCGCTGCCGGCCCGCTGGTGGAAGCCCTGGCCAATGGCGTTCGCCAGCGCGACGCCCTGCGCGGCAAGCTGCATCGCCTGTCGCCGCTGCTGGATTCGCTGCTCGGCACCTGGTCGGACTATGCCAGTGCGCGCAAGGAAGAGCTGACCATCCAGGCCGAGCACTACCGCAACGAGCAGGACGCACTGCAGAACGACCAGCGTGGCGGCACCCAGGAGCTGATGCGCCTGGAGCGGGAAATCAGCGGCATCCAGCGTTGGCTGGGCGAATTGTCGGTGCTCAAGCATCGCTTTGCCCTGGTGGATGACGTCAGGGTCCTGGAGCAGCAATTGCTGGCGGCCAAGGACGCTCACGATGAACTGGCGGGCGCACTGGCGCAGTCGCGGCAGTTCAGCGCCGAGGATCTGGACGAGCGTCTGCGCGATCTGGAAAAACGCTTGAAGTCGGTCAAGCAGCAGCTGGATCACGCGGATAACAACAGCTATGCCAAGCTGCGCGAAGAGTTTTCGCAGCAGGACGTCGAGCGCCTGATGCGCCTGTTCAACAGTTCGTTGTTCAGCCTGCCATTGGGTGAACACGGCATCACGCTGGATGAGGACGGCCAGTGGGTCAAATCCCTGGAGCAGATCCTCGATGGCTTCAAGGGCGAACGTTTTGAAGTGCCGGGGCTGTCCATCGACATCTCCCACATCGAACCACCGGCGCTGCAGGCCCTGGCGGACCGCGCAGCGTTGCGCGACCAAAAGGAACGCCTGGAGAAAGAACTCAAGCAGCTGAAAACCCAGCAAGCCGTGGCCTCCGACCGCGCGGCGAGCAAGACCCAGACCGAAGCGCTGTACCAGCAGGTGCTGGACGCGCAAAAGGCGCTGGAAGACTTCCGTCGCGCGCAAACCCTGAGTGCCGAAGAAGGCGAAAAACTGGAAAACCTGGCACAGATGGAAGCGGCCCAGGATGAGTTGAAACGATCCAGCGATGCGTTCACCGAGCGCGTCCAGCAACTGTCCGCCAAGCTGCAGCTGGTGGGCCGCCAGATCGGCGATATGGAGGCCAAGCAACGTACGCTGGATGACGCCTTGCGCCGCCGGCAGCTGTTGCCGGCCGACTTGCCGTTTGGCACGCCGTTCATGGACCCGGTCGATGACTCCATGGATAACCTGCTGCCGCTGCTCAATGACTATCAGGACAGCTGGCAGGGCTTGCTGCGTGCCGATGGCCAGATCGAGGCGCTGTACGCTCAGGTGCGCCTCAAGGGCGTGGCCAAGTTCGACAGCGAGGATGACGTAGAGCGTCGCCTGCAATTGTTGATCAACGCTTATGCGCACCGCACCGATGAGGCGCTGACACTGGGCAAGGCGCGCCGGGCGGCGGTCACTGACATTGCACGAACCCTGCGCAATATCCGCAGCGACTACGACAGCCTGGAACACCAGCTGGCGCTGTTCAACCGCGAGATCAACAAGCGTCAGGTGTCCAACCTGCAAAGCTTCCGCATCGTACTCGCGCCGAACAAGGAAGCCCTCAAACATATCGACCAGATCATCCACAGTGCTGGCCAGTACGAAGAAGGCGAAACCCTGTCGGTGTTCGACCTCAGCCAAAGTGCCGAGCAGGACAACAAGAACGAAGAAGCCAAGGAATACCTGGCCCGCCTGGTGGCGGCCAACCATAACCAGTTGGGCCTCAAGGACCTGTTCGAACTGGCTTTCGAGATCACCAAGGTGCACGGTCAGCCGGTGATCCACACCGACATCGACGGCGCGGCGTCCAACGGCACCACCATGACCATCAAGGCGCTGACCAACATGTACTTGTTGCTGCACTTGATGGACCGTGACCAGGCCGGGCGTGTGCGCTTGCCGTACTACCTCGACGAAGCAGCGGATATCGATGAGAAGAACCAGGCGGCGTTGCTGGAAACCAGTTTGCAACTGGGCTTTGTGCCGATCCTCGCCAGTGTGAAGCCACAGGTGTCTGCCCAGGTGGCAATCGACCTGGAAGGCGGCAGCGGGCCGAACGGTATCTACATCGATGAGGCGGACTGGAAGTACATCCGTCGCCATGATGTGGTGAAGGCGACAGTGAATGTGCAGGCGGATGAGCCGGAGCTGGATGAGGTCTGACGTTTTGCGCTGAAATGCAAAAAGGCCGCGATCCGATGGATCGCGGCCTTTTTTGTAGCTTTATTTGCCGAGTGGGATTTTCGGTGCCCAGGTCAGCCATTCCTCTTCGAATTTGTCGAACAGCGGGAAGGTTTGCTGCGGCCGCGCGGCGTTGCCCATACGCTCGCCGTCTGGCGTGGCAAATGCGATACCGCCGGCCACAAGAGTCTCCAGGGACTCGGTGCGCACCGTCGCCCCCTTGAACAGGCCAAAGTCGAGGCCAAAGCCGCTGGTGTTCCAGAAGCGGCTGCCACTGCGTACCAGCGGCGCGTACTTGGGTTCGATGAGGATGTGGATCAGTACACGGTCGGCGGTCTGGCCCAACTCGTAGCCGGTCACTTTGCCCACGGTGACTTCACGGTAGGTCACCGGCACACCTTCCTTCAACGAGCCACGGCGTGCGGCGCTGAGTGTCAGGCTCAGGCCGGCCTCCTGGCGGACAGCTTCAGGGGGTTGGGCCAGTGCGACGAAGCTCTTCTGTGGACCGGCGTTTTTCGCAGCCGGCTGCACCTCGATGTATTGCCCGGTGACCAGGGTTTCCAGGTTGGAGGTTTTCATCAGGCCCAGTTCTGGCTTGACCACCCAGAACTGGCTGCCGACGCGCGCGATGCGGTCCGCTACTTGGGTAATACGTGCGCTGAGCAGCACCGATTGCATATCGGCACTGAGGTCCACGCTCTCGATCTTGCCCACATCCAGGCCTTTGAAACGTACCGGTGTGCCTGGACGCATACCGTCAGCACGCTCGACCCTGATGGTTACCAGGGTGCCATGCTGATTGGCCGCCTCACGGTCGGCAAACAAGCGGAATCGTGGAATGCGCTTTTTCAGTGGTACGTTCGGCTGCGGTGTTTCGAAGGCAATACCACCGGCCATCAGGCTGGCCAGGGACTCACTCTTCACCTGGATACCACCGGTGAGGCCGCCGGTCAGGGTCACGCCGCTGGCATTCCAGAAACGTGTCGAACCGTTAACCAGGTTTTCGTATTCCTTCTCGATATGAACGCCGATCACCAGCTGCTTGTTCTTGCGCGAGAACTGGTAGCTCTGCACCGAGCCGACCTTGACCTGTTTGTAGAGTATCGGGCTGCCGACATCCAGGGAGCCGAGGTTGTCGGTGAACAGCACCATGTGCAGGCCCGGGGAACGCAGGTCCAGCGGTGGCGCCTTGGCGCGGGCGACGAATTCGCGTTGCGGGGCGCTGCCTTTGTCGCCAGGACGAATGGCGATGTAATTACCTTTGACCAGGGCTTCCAGGCCGGTAATGCCGGCCAGCGAGATGGAAGGTTTGACCACCCAGAACTGGGTGTCTTGAACCAGGTAGTCTTCGGCCAATGGGTCGAGGGTCAGCTCGGCGTTGGCGCTGGACAGGTCCGGGTCGATCTTCAAGGTTTTCAGGCTGCCCACCTGAATGCCTTTGTACATCACCGGTGTACGACCGGCTTGCAGGCCTTCGAAGTCCGTGAGCTTGACCTTGGCCTTGATACCGGCAGCGGCCGCATCGAAATCTTCGTACAGGCGGAACGGCAGGCTCGGATCGGTCGGCGGGCTGTCCTTGCGATTCTCCGGCGTGGCGAAGGCAATGCCGCCGGCGACGATACTGGAGAGGGATTCGCTGCGCACCTTCACGCCGGAGAGATTGGCATCGATGCTGATGCCGCTGGCGTTCCAGAAACGGGTGTGTTTGCGCACAAGGTTGGCGTAGGTCGGCTCGATGTAGACCTTGATCTCGACGGTGCTCTGGTCCTCGGAGAGCAAGTAGCTTTTGACCTGGCCGACCTGTATCTGCTTATAGAACACCGGACTGCCACGGTTGAGCGAGCCGAGGCGGTCGGCCTTGATGGTCAGGTGCAGGCCAGGCTTGGCGTCGGACAAAGGCGGCTCTTCGGAGAGCGCCTTGAATTTGCGTGTGGGCTCACCGTCACCGGGGCTGGCGGCGATGTAGTTACCCGAGACCAGGGTTTCCAGGCCGGTGATACCGGCAAGGCTGACACTGGGCTTGACCAGCCAGAAACGCGTGTTGGTCTTGAGGTATTGCTCGACATCCTTGTTCATCTCGATGGTGGCAATCACCCCGCGATTATTGCCCTCGTCGTCAAGGGCAAGGGTCTTGACCTTACCCACGGACATGCCTTTGTAGACCACTTCGGTTTTGTTGGCCTGGATGCCTTCGCCGCTTTCAAAGCGCACCTGGATCTCAATACCCTGCTGGGAATAGGCACGCCACCCCAGCCAACCGCCGATGATCAAGGCAATCAGGGGAAGAACCCAAATGGCTGACCAGTTGGAGGCCGGGCGGGTTTTAGCTTTAGGCAAATCACTCATGGTCGTCGTCCGACTCCGTATTATCCCAAATCAGTCGGGGATCAAAAGTTACTGCGGCAAGCATCGTCAAGATCACCACACTGGCGAACGCTGCAGCGCCGAGGTTGGCCTCGACGCTGGCAAGCCGCCCAAAGTTTACGACCGCCACCAGGATGGCGATCACGAAGATATCCAGCATGGACCAGCGGCCAATGAATTCGATAAAGCGGTACATGATAATGCGCTGCTGCGCGGAAAGCGGTTGGTGACGTTGAACCGAGAACAGTAACAGGCCAATGCCCACCAGCTTGAACGTCGGCACCAGGATGCTGGCGATGAACACCACAGCCGCAATCGGGAACATGCCGTGCTGCACCAACTGGATCACACCGGCCATGATGGTGCTTGGCTCGCCCTGGCCGAGGGAGTTGACGGTCATGATCGGCAACAGGTTGGCGGGGATATACAGAATGGCCGCCGTGATCAGCAAGGCCCAGGTGCGAGTGAGGCTGTTGGGGCGACGGCCGTGGATCAGCGCACCGCATCGGGTGCAGGTTTGCTCATCGGTGTCAGGCTCTTGTTTGTTCAGCTCGTGACATTCAGTACAAATCAGAATGCCCGCATCAATCGCCCGCATGATCATCTTCCCCTGACAGTGCTTGCCAGATCTGGTGCGGCGACATCACCACCTCAAGCAGAACCTGAACCATTAATAGGCTGACAAAGCAAACCAGACCCAGGCCGATGGTGATTGAGGCCATGTCGGCGAGTTTCACGATCGCCACCAGTACGCCCATCAAGTAGACCTCCAACATTCCCCAATCTTTCATGTGGTGGTAAATGCGGTACAGCAGCAGGCCGTAACTACGGCCGATCTTCCAACGAATACTGAGCAGCACCGCCAGCTGGCAAAGCAGCTTGAGCAGCGGAATACCCATGCTGCATAGGAACACCACGGCGGCGACGCCTTGCATCCCGGTATCGAATAGACCGACTACGCCACTCCACACAGTGTCCTCTGAGGACTGCCCGAGCAGATTGAGCTGCATGATGGGCAGAAAGTTCGCCGGGACGTAGAGCAACAGCGCGGCGAGTACCAGAGCGAGGCTGCGCTCAACGACATTATGGCGGTGAGCGTAGAGTTCATAACCGCAACGCGGGCATTGGGCTTTTTCACCGAGGGCGAGCATGGGTTTGCGCATCAGCAAGTCGCACTCATGGCATGCCACCAAGTTGTCCAGTGGTAAATCCGACACCTCAAGGGCATCAACCGGATCCGGCATAGATAGGGCTCTGACTCTAAAAAAGGTTAGGTGCCTATTCTAGTGGTCTGGTTCAGAAATAACTGTGCAAATTTGTCGTGCATCTTTCCGCACTTTTCGACCGCCCAAAACAAAACCCCATCTGCTCTCGCAAATGGGGTTTCGGAATTTAATCTTGACGATGACCTACTCTCACATGGGGAAACCCCACACTACCATCGGCGATGCATCGTTTCACTGCTGAGTTCGGGATGGGATCAGGTGGTTCCAATGCTCTATGGTC